>JADHLH010000111.1 GCA_016780765.1 Alphaproteobacteria bacterium
CCTTGGTGCATGACGGTTTTACCCTTGGCGAGTCAGACGCCATTGCCGAATATTTGAACGAGCTGGCACCCGAACCGGCAATGCTTCCTGAACCCATCAAAGAACGCGGAATGGCACGCGCCTTGTCACGGTTTCACGATACCAGGCTGGAGCCTTTGTTGCGGGGCTGCTTTGCGCATGTGGCGCCAGCGACCCGCGATCTGGAAATTGTTTCGGCAAATCTGAGCCTGTTGGAAAAACGACTTGGTCAATTGGCGTTAATGGTGGCGCCATCGCCGCTGTTATTTGGCGATCAATTGACCATAACCGATTGTGGTTTTGTGCCCAGTTTTGCCCTGATGAAAACGCTGTCTGGGGTTTTTGACTTTGATCTGAAGATGCCACAAAAGCTGGCCGATTATGAATCGGCCTTGACCGCGCATCCCTCAGTTGCGGCGCATAACACGGCTTATTACGCGGCGCTAGAGGCGTGGGTCGCCAGCAAGTTTGCCTGATCATCGGCCCTAAAGTACAAATCGTTAGTCATTAAGTGACAGATGCTGTCTCACCCGAGATTTACCCGAGATTTACCCGAGATTTACTGTCTAAAGACGGTTCTCGTGTCTTGACGCCGCCATGCCTGACGCTGTACCGTTTCACTTTATGTATGCACATAATGCGCCTGTCCGATTTGTCGGCGGTGCACAGCACGAGGAAACAGAAATGAGACATTATATCAAATCCGCACTCTCAACCGGTATGTTGGCGACCGGTGTTTTGGCGGCCGGTGTTTTGGTTGCCGGCAGCATGGTCATGTCGGCATCTGCCGACACCATTAAGATTGGCTTTAACGTGCCATTGACCGGTTTTGCTGCTGCTGACGGTCAGTCGGCGCTGCACGGCGCAGAGCTTGGCGTTGGACAGGTGAATGCTGCTGGCGGTATCAATGGCGAGATGCTTGAGCTGGTGGTCTATGACGATCAGGCCAGCCCGAAAGAGGCGGCCCCACTGGCGGTCAAGATGATCACCCAGGATGAAATCGTTGCGGGCGTATCTGGCAGTTATTCAGGGGCCACCCGCGCCGCCGCGACAATTTTCGCCGAAAGCAAAGTGCCTTATATTTCCGCTTATGCCATCCATCCAGACATCACGCGCGCTGGCGATTATGTCTTTCGTACATCCTTTATGGGAGAGGTTCAGGGACGTGCAGGTGCAAAATTGATTGGCGAGATGCTGGGCAAGAAGCGGGTTGCGATGGTCACGCTGAACAATGATTTTGGCAAGTCGCTCGCCACCGGTTTCAAAGAGCAGGCTGGCAATTTCGGGATCGAGATCGTGGCCGAATATGAATACAGCATCAAGGACCGTGAATTTGGCCCGATCATTTCCAAGATTAAGGCTGACAAGCCGGATGCGATCTATGCCTCTGGTTATTTCTTCACCGCTGGCCCCATGGTCAGCCAGATCAGGGCTGCCGGTCTCGACCAGCCCGTTGTTGGTCAGGAGGGTTATGACAGCCAGAAATTTATCGAGATTGCGGGCGGCGCCTCAGAGGGTGTGTTAATCACCACATCGCTTGATCGCGATTCGAGCGCGGCAGAGACAAAGGATTTCATCAAAGGGTTTGCAGCGAAAGCAGGCTATCCTGCCGATATGGTTGCCGCCTCGGCACATACGGCGATTCTGGTTTTGGCCGATGCGCTGAAAAAATCCGGATCAGGCGACAAGGCGGCCTTGCGTGATGCTGTTGCCAAGACTGATCTGACAGCCTCTACCGGTCACATCTCGTTCAACGCGCTTGGCGAAGTGCAAAAGGACGTTCAGGTCCAGATCGTAAAAAATGGCAACTGGCACCATCATTCGGTGATCAGTGATGCGGTTTTGCTGGCACCGCCGGCACAATAGACAGACATAGATGACGGCGGCAAGCCTCTCCTGACTTTGGGGGGCTTGCCCCGCTTTTGGAACGATTATGCTATTGATTGATTTATGCATCCAAGGGCTGATCCAAGGGGCAATCTATGCGCTTATCGCGCTTGGCCTGACCCTTGTTTACGGTCTGCTGCGCATTCTGCATGTCGCCCATGCAGCGCTGTTCACGCTTGGCGGCTATGTTGGCGTGGTTGTCACCAACGGCAGTGGCAGTTTTCTTCTGGCCTTGCTGACCGCTATGTTGATCGTCGGGTTTGTTGGCATGGCCAGCTATCGGGTGATCTACAAGCCCTTGCTGATGCGCCCTCCCTTGATTGCCCTGATTGCCTCGATTGGTGTTTTTATCGCCTCTGAGGAATTGTTTCGCCTCGTATTCGGGGCGTATGGCTTGTCCTATACCAATCCGCCATTGAAAGGGCAGGTTGAAATTTTGCCGGGGATTTCGCTGAGCCATGCCCGCATTCTTGTCGTCGTGCTTGCTGTGGGGCTGTTGTCGGGCATGGGCTGGTTGGCCGTTCATACGCGCATTGGCATCGCGGCACGGGCGACGGTCGTCGATCCGGCGATGGCGGCAAGCAGTGGGGTGAATGTTGAGACAATA
The DNA here is from genome assembly GCA_016780765.1 of Alphaproteobacteria bacterium. GTDB lineage: Bacteria > Pseudomonadota > Alphaproteobacteria > Puniceispirillales > Puniceispirillaceae > UBA8309. The sequence continues at coordinate 2,513 of JADHLH010000111.1, forward strand.
CGCTATGCCAGCTTTTTCATTGGCTCGGCCTTTGCTGGCGCGGCGGGTGTGATGGTGTCATTATTGAATAATCTGGTTGAACCAACGATGGGTGCGGTGCCCTCATACAAGGCACTGGCGATCATCGTTCTGGGGGGGCTTGGCAGTGTTCGGGGGGCGTTGGTCGCTTCGCTCGCGCTTGGCGTGATTGAGGCCTTTGGCACGATCTATGTTGGCCATATACTTGACCGGGATTCGATTGCCTTTGCGTTCCTGATCATGATCCTGATGGTTCGCCCACAGGGCTTGTTGGCGCGGGGGTGACGTGATGGCTTATGAAATTGTCGTTCTCACAAATATGGCGATCAGCATTCTTTTTGCGCTGTCGCTCAATGTGATCACTGGCTTTTGCGGGCAGGTCAGCCTGGGGCATGCTGCCTTTTTGGGCATTGGTGCCTATACCAGCGCGATCCTGAGCAAGGCCGGTGTGCCGCTTGTTGTCACCTTTATTCCGGCGATGGGAATGGCGGCGTTGGTTGGGCTTGTGGTCGGCGTAGCCTCCTTGCGGGTGCGGCATGATTTTCTGGCGATCACCACAATGGGGGTTGTCTTTTTGTTTACCGGGATCGTTCGCAAGCAGGATATTCTTGGTGGTGAGATTGGCATTGCGGGCATTCCGGCGCCAGAATTTGGCCGGATTGGCTTGCTGGTAACAGCGTTGCTATGCGTTCTTGCCTATCTTTTGTTTGTCATACGAATTCGAAAATCATGGGCTGGATTTGCCTTTGACTCAATCGCTGAGGATGAGGATACGGCGCGGTTGCTGGGCATTCACGTGCCTCGGTTCAAGCTGTTTGCCTTTTTGGTGGGAACCGCTGGTGCCGGTCTGGCAGGTGCCCTTTACGCGCATCAGATCAGGTTCATCGGCCCTGATAGCTTTGGTTTTGTCGAATCGATATCCGTTCTGGCGATGGTCATCATTGGGGGGATTGGCTCCATCTGGGGGGTGATTTTGTCTGCGGCGCTGCTCTCCGCGCTACCACAGTTTTTCCAGATCATCGACGATTTCAAATTGCTGGTTTATGGCTTGTTGCTGTTTGGGGCAATGCGCTTTGCCCCCGATGGCATAGATGGGCTGCTCAAACGCCTGTTTCGACGAGCGGGAGGCACCCGATGACGCCAGCGCGCCTTTCGGTTAATGATGTTTCGGTCAGGTTCGGTGGCCTCATGGCGCTTGAGGGGGTCGGCCTCGAGGTTGGCGATAACCAGCTGCTTGGTTTCATTGGTCCGAATGGGGCGGGCAAGACCACGTTGATGCGGGTGATCATGGGTATCGTTCAGCCGGTTTCAGGCCAGGTCATGCTCGATGGTCAGGATATCTCGAAGCTGAATTCTGTTCAGCGCATTCATGCCGGCGTCGCCCTTGGCCAGCAAATCGTCAAGCCGTTGCGGGCAATGTCGTTGCTCGACAATGTCGCGCTGGCCTTTGGTGGCAGCAAGCTGTTGTCTCCGCTGCGGGCATTATCTGTGCGGTCACGCGCCACAGAGCGCGAAGCGGCGCGGGCGATTCTGTCTGATGTTGGTCTTGGTGCGGTTACGGACAAATTGCCAAATGAGGTGCCGCTTGGCTATCTAAAGCGGCTTGAGGTGGCGCGGGCATTGGCGCTAGGGCCGCGGCTTTTGCTGCTTGATGAACCGCTGGCTGGTCTTAGCAAGCCGGAAGCGGGCGAAATGGCCGACCTGATCGCCGGGTTGCCACGACCGGGACTGAGCGTGGTCCTGATTGAGCATAATTTGCCTCAAGTCCTGCGTGTCTGCCCGCATCTTTATGTTCAGGCGAACGGGCGGGGACTTGCCTTTGGGCCAACCGATGACGTGATGGCAATGCCCGCTGTGCGCAAGGCGTATCTCGGGGGGGAGGGGTGATGCTACAGGTGGCCGACCTTGTTTGTGGTTATGGTGATATCACCGCGGTTCATGGCATCAGCCTGACGCTTGGGCAGGGTGAAACGATGGCGCTTGTTGGCCCGAATGGGGCTGGCAAGACAAGCTTTTTGATGGCGCTTGCCGGGCATATTCAGCCGCAATCTGGCACGATCACGCTGGATGGTGAGACCATTAATACGCTTGCCGCGGCGCAGCGGTGCATGCGCGGGATTGGGCTGGTCCCTGAGGGGCGCCGAATCTTTCCTGATTTGACGGTGATGGAAAATCTAGTTGTTGGTGGCTATTCCCGTCCCCGGAGCGAACAGACACTAAACCTTGACCATGTCTATGACATTTTTCCGCGTCTTCACGATCGCCAGAAACAGCTTGCCGGTTCATTGTCTGGCGGCGAGCAGCAAATGCTTGCATTTGGCCGGGCGATGATGGCGCGCCCCCGCCTGATGCTGGTTGATGAATTATCACTTGGGTTGATGCCGCGGGTGGTTGATGAATGCTATGCCGCTCTCGACAAGCTGGTGGCCGCAGGCATTGCAGTCATTCTGGTTGATCAGAATAGCGATGCGGCGCTGGCATTTTGCTCATCGGCACTCATTCTGGAATCCGGCCACATGACTTGGTCTGGCCTTGCCGCCAACGCCCCTGAATCGTTGACGCATTAGCCAGCCAGCCAGCCAGCTTGCCGCCGCGCCCGCTATTTGATTGCGCCACTTATTAACCTCAACCCAATTCAGGCCAACCTTGCCTATTCAGCTCATCCTCATCTATTCAGCTCATCCTCATCTATTCAGGGAAAATCCATGTCTCGGAATAATAGAGAAATGCTGTTGAGAGCGGCAGGCCGGCTTGTTGGCGCGACACTGGTTTGCCCGCTAGGCGGCGGCCATTGACCTCAACATAGGCTGATTTTGAATCGACAAGCAGGCTGTACATGATGCGATCGCCGGTTCCGGTGAGTTCGGGCGGCAGTTCCAGCGCCGTCGGCTTGCCCAGCTCTTGCCAAACCAGCTTGACCTCGAGGCCCCCGCCGGTCACCGTCTCGCTGTAAAAATCACCACATGGGTCACCCGCGCTAACCACCTTGTCAATCGTCAGCTGTGATGCGGCCGCATAGGCAGGCGCGCCGCCAAAGGTGCCCAGCTTTTCGATGAAACCCTCCTTGATGTAATCGCGAAGGGCCTCGTTATCCGCCATGATGACGTTACAGCAATCAGGCATGCCAGCTGCCTTTGCTGGATTTTCATAGAGCAACAAGATATTGCCCGGTCCAACCGGCGACCAGACAACACGGAAATAAAGCATCAGAACTGACCAATCACCATCAGGGTCGGTTTTAAGCAGCATTCCCGGATTTTCACCTGTCCAGTCAATGGCGCCTGTTCTTACATTTGGTTTGATTGGCATGATAATTTCCTCGAACTCAGACCGGGTTAACCCATGTTTCAGACAGCGCCAAAAAGGCCGTACTCATTGTCTGTCCGAAAAATTGCCGATCGACAACCTGACCCGGTAGGGCGGTGCCATTGATCGTGATTTGTCTAGCCCCAATTTTCTGTACCAGTATTTTTCGATTTCTCTATTAGTGTTTCAGGTACTGGAGGTCGCATATTCAGACCGTGATGCGGCCTGAT
>JADHLH010000112.1 GCA_016780765.1 Alphaproteobacteria bacterium
CAAACTCGCAGCTGTTCGTGCGGTCGTTCCTGCAACAAAATGCTCAAGAAGACGATCTTGCTTAACCTGACTTATCCGTGACTTTCTCATGCTCTCCATGATAACCCAATTCTGAGTTATCTAGGACAGCCCCAAATTTAATTGGCTATAAGTAAAATACGTTCTGGAGGAAGCTGCATAAATTGCGGCGAGATAGATTGGCCGTGAAGACAAAAGTCATTGCCCAGTATTTCCTTCAGGAGCTAGTCGTAACTCATGGCAATGGAAATGCCCTATGGTCAGATTTCGATTAACCATAAGGCTGGTAGCCAGCATGTCGTCACTAACTGGCTGAGGAACAACCCAAATCGAGAACTTGGCTGCCATGAATATCGGGGAGCCACTACCGGTAATCGACGCTAGAGCGCTGGTGATGGATTATCTTGATGAGAATTTAAAAGATCCCGATAGCTTGAAAGACTTCGCCTTGATTTCGGCGGTCAAGCGTGGAGCCCTGAACTATGGGGCATTCAATACAGGACCGTCTGGCAGGTCATTCTCCAACCCGATGTATTGTGTGTGCGCGAAATACAATGCCAAGAATTCATATGGCGGATATGTCGGAAATAGTAACTATGCCTTCTTTATCTCGGGGGGAACCGTCGTAAGGACAATCGAAGGTCTTAGAGATGAAGGATTCGATTTTGGAAGTACATCTTTCGATTGCTTAAACTGAATACCAGAGATCTTTATCATTTATAACACATACCGCAGCCATCTTTGTAATGCGTTCCCAAGTGTCGTTATGGCCTCAATAAGAACGGTGGAGCAACACTTCGAAGTGCGCTACCAAGTGTGCCAACGAAACTTAGACTTGGCCATCAATACACCTTCCGACGAAGTGGCTGGCACGACGACAAAAACGTATTCGGTCCGTTTCACCGACGTGGAACGGGACCGATATTTGTGTCGAGTCAAAGAGGGAGAGCTGTCGATTTCGCCAGACCTGGTAGTGGTGAGTGAAGCCAATACCAGTCAGGTTGACGAGGGCGGGAAAATTGTTGGCAAGATTGCAGATATCGGCGATCAGGCGCGACCTGCCATCCGCGCGATCTGGTTCCTTTACACCGAACGCCTGACCCGGATGAAAGATGCCAGCGAACAGTCTCGCATTGATACGATCATAGCAGAAGCCGTCCTGGCCACTGATGCAAGAAGGGTTGCCGCAGCCAGCCCCAAAAATGTTTTTTTATGATCGTTTCCTTCCTTGTTTTAGTTTGCAGCATGCAAAGTTGAAAACTGGTCTTCATATGCAAATAACGAGACTGCTCCTCCGGTGTGGAGGAAGATCACGTCTCCTTCGCATGTGATCTGGCCGGTCTTGATCTGGCCAATCAACCCTGCCATTCCCTTTCCTGAATAAACGGGATCAAGCAGAATGCCTTCACTGCGCGCCAGCATGTTTGTCGCCGCAATCATCGTTTCGGTGGGGATGCCGTATCCCGCGCCAACATAACCGTCATCCACAATCACCTTGTCACGCGACAAGGGTTTGTCGGTCAGTTGAGCTGCGGTTTTAACGGCCAGCTTATAGACGTTTTCAATCTGAACCGCTTCGGGCTGGCGGACACTGATGCCAAGGATCGGTATGTCGCATCCCATCGCGTGAAAGCCGGCCACAAGACCGGCATGCGTGCCGGCGCTGCCCGTGGCCAGAACAACCAGCTTGGGCGCAAGGTCCAGCGCCGCGCATTGTTGCAACAATTCCTGCGCCGTAGAGACATAGCCCAGTGCCCCGATCTCGTTTGAGCCACCACCCGGGATGAAATAGGGGTTTCGGCCTTCGCCCCGCAGCCGGTCTGTGACAGCCAGCGCCTCTGCATTCATATCAAGGCCGGGACCGCGAAATTCGATCTGTGTGTTAAACATATGATCAAACAGGATATTGCCGGTTTGCTCATAGTCTGCTCCCTTGTCGGGCACGCGGCGTTCAAGCAGCGCATAGCAATCAAGACCCAGTTTGCAGGCTGCGGCCGCGGTTTGGCGCACGTGATTGGACTGCACAGCCCCCTGGGTTACCACCATGTCCGCGCCGGCATCGAGAGCAGCGGCCATCAGGAATTCCAGTTTCCGCGTCTTGTTGCCGCCGGTTGCAAGGCCGGTGCAATCATCACGCTTGATCCATAAATTTGGTCCGCCAAGCGCCTTGGTCAAACGCGGCATCTCTTCCAGCGCCGTCGGTTGATGGCACAAATCTACGCGCTTGAACCCCGAGAGAATGTCATTCATTCAGCCGCCCCTTTTCTTTTGATGCTGACAAGCCACGATGCATTCAGCAATTGTTTATTTTGCATAAACATGATGCGTATTTTGCATAAAACTGGATTATTCACCGGGTGGCCGGAATCCGGTAGCAGAAGCATGCGGCGGGTATGATTGATGAATATTGACTGGTTCAAAGATCTGCAGGCGATAGAGCAGACAGGCAGCTTTTCCAAAGCATCGGGATTGCGCAATATCAGCCAGCCAGCACTTACGAAGCGGATCAAGGCGCTGGAATAATGGGCAGAGCAACCGCTTGTTGACCGGAACAAGCGACCGGTATCCCTGACAAGTGCGGGGCATGCCTTGTGTTCGAGCTGTGCAGAATTCTTTGAAACGCTGGAGCATCAAAGGCTTGATCTGCTGAACAGGACGGCTGCGAACAAGCAAACCGTCATTCGGTTTGCCGCCCAGCATTCGATTGCCTGGCACTTCTTTCCTGATTGGCTGCGCCAAGTCGAACTGGAATTTGGCCCGGTTTCGACCCGCATGCGGGCTGAGGATCTGACAGAATGCGTAAACAGTTTTACCGAGCAGGAGGTGAACTTTCTGCTGGCCTATGATGTTGTTGACGCCGCCTTCTCACACGGGCTCACCGCCGAGGTTGAATCACTTGTTGTAGGAGAAGATATGCTGGTGCCGGTGTGCGCGCCTGATGATCAGGGGTGCCCCGTTTTTGACTGCAACAGCAAGAAACTGCTTCCCCTGATCAGTTATGGGCAGGCATCACCGCCTGGCGATTTGTTCGAGAGGCATGTGCGCCCGAAGCTGTTGAGTGAAAACATTCAGCTCATCTATGAAAACCCCATGTCCAGTACCTTGCTGAACTGGATATTGAAGGGGGTTGGCGTGTGCTGGTTGCCGCACCGGCTGGTGCGCGCGGAAATATCAAACAAACATCTGGTCTTGGCGGGGGGACGCGACTTGTGCGTCGATTTGAATATATCGCTGTTCAGCCACAGCAATGCACGTTTTGGCCTGGTTAAGGAAGTCTGGCGGCATCTGGTTGCGGCGCAACATGCCTAGGATGAAAGCGCGCAGCACCGACCTGCGCGATATTGTTTCATGGAAAATCAGCGCAATTCTGTGGCAGGGCTTTCGGCAGCTATAGCGCGATACGCAGCCCGTCAGTGCCGATATGGATACGGCCAGAGAAATGCGGGCTGACAGCCGCCTGCCAGTCCGACAGGCCATAATTCGGGTCATCAGACGGGATCAGATGATACAAGGCCAGCGCATGCACACCTGCATCAGACGCAATAACAGCAGCCTGATCAGCCATTGTATGCGAGCGCATCAGATGATTCATCAACCGGTCATCAGTAGAGCCGACACGCGTGACCAGCGCCTCCAGCGCGGGCTGCAGCATGGCTTCGTGGACCAGCAAATCTGCATCGCGCGCAAAATCGACCAGAGCGGGAAGCGGCGCCGTATCGCCAGAAAACACCACATGCCGGCTGGCTGTGCGAAAGGAAAGTGCAAATGTATCTATCAGCGGTGGGTGCAGGTTGCGCATGGCGGTAATCGACAGCCCGTCCTGATCTAGGAATGCACCATCATCAAGGGTATTGATCTGCACAAGTCCCGCGAGGTCAGGCCGGCCTTCATCGGATTGGCGCAGCTCGATATCGGCGATCATCGAACGGTAGAACCCGTCCCAATAGTCCTGCAGCCCGTCCGGCCCCCAGACCGTTACAGGGGTTTTCAGGCCGGCAGTCCAGGCGGTGTGCAATAACGGACCAAGCTCGAGATAATGGTCGGAATGCAGATGCGTGATGATCACCGTTTTCAGGGTACGCAGATCAACCTGCTGGTCGAGCAACCCGCGGGTAACACCAAGTCCGCAATCCACCACAATCTGCTGGCCACCAAGACTGATCAGCGATGATGTCGGCATGGTTGAGCCGGGGCGCACAGCCGGCCCGCCCTTGGTGCCAAGAAGTGCCACAAATTCCTGATCATTATTCATTATGGTGATGTATCCCTGTGGGGGCTGTGTTGTTCATAGCTCTGATGCCTCGGCAAGCCCCTTGTCGAGGGCGGACAAAATAGTCTCAACTTCACTTTCGCTGATGACAAGGGCAGGGGATAGAATGACGTTCGGGCCCGAGACACGCACCATTGCCCCATTCTCATAGGCGGCTGCCTGCAAGGCCAGCGGAACCGGCTTGGCGGGAGGGGTCTTTGTCTTGCGATCGGACACCAGCTCAAGGGCCGTCATCAGCCCGTGTCCGCCGCGCACATCGCCGATGAGTTCATATTTTTCCTGCAGGCGCAGAAAGCCCTCATACATCTGGGTGCCACGCTTTGCAGCATTCAGCGGCACGTCCAGTCGCTTTGTTTCGGCGAGACAGGCAAGGGCGGCAGCGGCACCCACCGGGTGGCCGGAATAGGTGTAGCCATGACCGATCGCGGCCTTGCCGGTTTCATCATGTTCAAACAGCTGGGCGATCTTCTCGGACATCATCACCGCGCCGAACGGAAAATAGCCATTGGTGATGGCCTTGGCCGTGCAGGCAAAATCGGGCTTTACCCCCCAGTGACGCGACCCGGACCAGGATCCGGTCCGTCCGAAAGCTGTGATAACCTCATCAGCGATCAGCAGAATGCCGTGTTTGTCGCAGATGTCACGCATCATCGGCATGAAGCTTTCATGTGGCGGGATCACCCCGCCGGCACCAAGGACAGGCTCCATGATAAAGGCGGCGATGGTATTCGGCCCCTGAAAGGCAATTTCATCAACCAGGGCCGCTGCGCAGAGCTGGGCAAGGCGCGCCGGATCCGTCTCGTCAAACGGGTTGCGATAGGTATAAGGGGCCGGGATGTGATAACAGCCGGGAAGCAGCGGTTCGTACTGGGTCCTGAATTTGGCATCTCCATTGACGCTGGCACCGCCCATATGCGTGCCGTGATACCCTTTTTTCAGGCTGATGAATTTTACGCGCCCGGCATCGCCACGAATTTTGTGATACTGGCGGGCAAGGCGCAAAGCGGTCTCGACACTGTCGCCGCCACCAGAGGTATAGAAAGCGCGCTGCAGACCATCAGGTTCAAAAAACTGCGCCAGTTCATATGACAGTTCCACAGCAGCGTCATTGGTGGTGCCGCGGAAGATCGAATAATAGGGCAGCCTGTCCAGCTGGTCGCTGATGGCCTGCTTTATTGGCTCGCAGGAAAATCCGAGATTGACGTTCCACAACCCGCCAACACCGTCAACGACACGATGCCCGTCTATATCGGTAATGAAGACGCCTTCGCCCCTGGTAACGATGGTCGGCGGGTGGGACTGACTGTCCGCCGGATGCGCCATCGGATGCCACAGATGACGGGCGTTTTTTTCCTTGATAAAATTATCGTCCTGTTGACGGGTTTCTGGCATGTTAAGTCCCTTGTCGGCTGATCCGTCATCGACACATCATCAGATTGTATCTGCGGAACGTCTGGCGGCAGGTGCCTGAACGGCGATCTTGCCCCACCCGACTGTTCAGCATTTTTCGGCACCTGCGCAATAATTAAATCACCTTTTCAGATGATTGAATAAAATTTGGGGCTGTCCTAGATAACTCAGAATTGGGTTATCATGGAGAGCATGAGAAAGTCACGGATAAGTCAGGTTAAGCAAGATCGTCTTCTTGAGCATTTTGTTGCAGGAACGACCGCACGAACAGCTGCGAGTTTG
>JADHLH010000113.1 GCA_016780765.1 Alphaproteobacteria bacterium
ATGAAGACCAGCTGGCAATCATGCACACAACCGAAGCGGTGGGCATCGCCTATGATTTCATTCGTTTCTTCAACGGTATTGTTGGTCATTTGCCAGTGCTGGCAGCCGGCGGTGACATTGTTGCAGCGGCCCAGCCCGTCTATGGATATGCGTCGCGCAGCGGGGTGCTGGATGCAGGGGGCGGTCAGCCGGCCGGCCTTGCTGCGATTGGTGTACGCCGCCGCCGTTTTCAGACATTGTCGCAGGCCAGTGCCGCTGCACTGGTCAAGGCCCGCACGGGCGCGCCGCCGGATATACCAACAGAGGGTTTCATCGCCGGCATTGTGGCGGACCCGTCAGCGCGTCAGGAACTGAACCGCACGCTGGCAGGCACAGCGCTGCATGCCGACGGACCGTGGCAAATCCAGACAGTTACCAGCGAGGCCGCAAGGCAGTATCTATAGGCAGATATCCAGTGCCGATCAGCAATCGGTCACCAGCCCCTATGCGATCGGTCCTTATGCGATCGGTCCTTATGCGATCTCTCCGGAAGCCATCAGCCCGGAAGCCATTAGCCCGGCCGTCAGCATCAGCCCGGCATCACGGTTCGATTTGAACAGCCGCAATGCGCCTGCCGGGTCCGCAGCATCGATTTGGCGGACTTGCCACAACAAATGGAGTGCGGCTGCCAGACCCCCGGCAACCCAAGGCCCCTGTCCCAGCAATTGCCAAAGTCCTGTCCCGATGAGAATGACGGCCAGTAGATAGGCCATCGCAACGCCGTGGCGCAGATATCGGCCAAGCTCGAGAGCAGATGACTTTACCCCGACAGCGCGGTCGTCCGTCATGTCCTGTACCGCGTAAATAGTGTCATAACCGAATACCCAAGCCACACTGCCCGCATAGATCAGAATGGCTGGCCACCAGTCGCCAGCGGTGGGAAGGTCCCCTGTCGTTGCCGTCCATCCCAGCGGAACACCCCATGAAAATGTCAGGCCCAGCACGGCTTGTGGCCACCAGGTTACGCGCTTGGCAAGCGGGTAAAGAATGACCAGCGGCAAGGCGGCAATGCCTGTCAGAATGGCTGTCAGTGGCAGCTGCAACAATATGGCAAGGCCAATAGCGCAGAGCAGTGCCACAAAACACCAGGCTTGCAACAGACTGACAGTGCCAGCAGCCAGCGGCCTTCCTGCCGTTCGTTCAACACGCCGGTCCAGTCTGCGATCCCACATATCGTTGATCACGCAACCGGCAGTGCGCATCGTCACCGCGCCCACAAGAAACAAGCCCATTACCCAGAGCATGCGGGGAACTGTCGCTGCGGTGGCGGCGATGATCCACCACCCGGGAAGCAGCAGCAGCCACCACCCGATGGGCCGGTCAATCCGCGCCAGCAACAGATAGGCGTGCGTCCAGCCGGGCAGAAACCGCCACCAGCCTATGGTGGTGATGTCAGTGTGCAGGGCATTCGCACGAATCTGATCTTTGCTAGCCATGTCATAGACATAGACCAATGGGCTGGCGCGGTACAGTCCGCAGGCCGGTGACACCCCCGATGGTCATTGAAATGCAGGCACTGGCGGATTACATCCACATCATGTCCAAGCCCACCCCCAAGACGCGGCTCTTTGTCGATTCGGATATCGGCTCCGGCGCCATTGTGTCTCCCACCAATGATCAGCAGCATTATCTGACAACTGTGATGCGGCTTGGCGATGGTGATGCTGTGGCCTTGTTCAATGGCCGCGACGGTGAGTGGTTGTCACAGGTTACCATGACCGGGCGGCGCAGTTGCGATCTGGTTGTTAGCGCCCAAACCCGCGTCCAGACTGTCGGTCCTGACTTGTGGTTGCTGTTTGCGCCTGTCAAAAAGGCACGCCTTGATTTCATCGCACAGAAGGCAAGCGAGATGGGGTGCAGCCGTATCTGGCCGGTGCGCACAGATTACACGCAGGTCAGCCGTGTCAATGATGACAGGATGCTGGCCAATGCTGTTGAAGCTGCCGAACAGACGGAACGGCTGGATGTCGCCGAGGTGATGGATTACACCCTGCTGCCGGCGGCGATTTCGGCCCTTGATGACAGCCGGACCCTGGTTTTTTGTGACGAGGCTGTCGCCGGTGAACGCCTGCATAATGCAGTAGATGTGCTGGCAGCGGCTGGCCCGATATCACGTGCGGCTATCCTGATCGGACCAGAAGGCGGTTTCTCTGCCGATGAACGGCTGCTGCTGCAAAAGCATGAAAACTGTTTGAAAGTTTCGTTAGGTCCGCGCATATTGCGCGCGGATACAGCAGCGATCGCTGCGCTGACCTGCTTTCAGTCAGTATGTGGAGACTGGACAGCATGAATATTCAACCAGCCTGCCTTGACGGTCTACCCGGGCTTAACGCGTTGGCACCAAGACACCAGCCTATGGATCAGATCGTATGAACGACACACATTCCCAACCTGTCGATGTGCAGCAGATGATCAACTGGGTTGCAGGCGGCGAACGGCCTGCAGACCAGCTGAAAATCGGAACCGAGCATGAAAAGTTTCTGTTCCACCGGCAGGATCTCTCGTCTGTTGCCTATGCGGGTGAGACAGGGGTTGGTGCGTTGCTGGAACGTCTGCTGACCGAACTGGGTCCGGACGCAGAACCCATTCTGGAAAAAGGGACCGTCATCGGCATTCGGGATTCGGATGGGGGCTCGGTGACGCTGGAGCCGGGTGGCCAGCTTGAATTGTCAGGCGCGCCGCTGGATAATCTGCATGAAACCTGCCGCGAGACAGGCCGCCATCTGCGCCATATGCGCGAGGCTGGCAAACCGCTTGATATTGGCATGCTGGGGATTGGTTTTCATCCTACAGCACGCCGCGAAGACATAAGTTTCATGCCGAAGGGCCGCTACCAGATCATGAGCCGTCATATGCCCAAGGTAGGCACGCTGGGTCTGGATATGATGTTGCGGTCCTGCACGGTACAGGTAAATCTGGATTACACGGATGAAGCCGATATGCGGCAGAAATTCCGTACATCTCTGGCGCTTCAGCCTCTGGCCACCGCGCTGTTTGCGAATTCGCCGTTCAAGGATGGTCAGCTTTCAGGATTATTGTCGACCCGCGCCCATGCCTGGACAGATACAGATGCCGCGCGTTGCGGCGTGCCGGCCTGCGTTTTCGACCCCTATTTTGGCTATGAACAGTGGATCGACTACATTCTGGATGTGCCGATGTATTTCCTGCATCGCGGCGATGATTACATCGATGTCGCTGGCCAGTCTTTCCGCGACTTTCTTGACGGGATGCTGGAAGGCCATGAAGGCCAATTCCCCAGCATGGCGGATTTTGAGGACCATATCACAACCGCGTTTCCGGAAGTGCGGATGAAAACCTTCCTTGAAATGCGCGGCGCTGATGGCGGGCCGTGGTCGAATATATGCGCCTTGCCAGCCTTCTGGGTCGGCTTGTTGTATGATCCTGAATCGCTGGAGGCCGCCAGCCGGCTTGTTGCCGACATCAGTCCCGAAGATGTTATGGAGGCACGTCTGTCAGCATCGCGAGACGGGCTTCGCGGCCGCCTTGGTACATGGGACATGCACGCGCTGGCGAAAAAAGTCGTCAGTCTTTCAGAGGACGGCTTGCGCCGCCGGGCACGCCTTGATGACAAGGGGAATGACGAGACCGAATATCTGTCACCGATCATCGACGTTGTTACCAGGGGCAAGACACCTGCCGACCAGCTTTTGGAACTTTACAACGGGCAATGGCAGGGCGATGTGATGCAGGTATTCGAATCGCACCAATATTGATCACGCTTTCAGTAGCGATCAGCCTTCCATTAGTCATTAACCGCAAGGTGTGATACCAGCAACAATCAGCGATTATCGCGCGGCAAGCGGGCCAGCGATGCGATTGGTGTAGAGTGAATGTTGTTGAAGATAGGAGCGACATGCCAGTTCTGCTGCTGATTGTTGGCATTAATTTCATCGGTGTGGGTGCGCTCATCCCGGTGTTGCCATATGCCGTCATCGATACGATGGGCATGCCGGCCAGCGTGATGACGTTGCTGCTGGCGTCCTACGCTTTTGCGATGTTTCTGGCGAACCCTGTTCTGGGGTGGTTGTCGGACCATTACGGGCGACGGCGTATACTGTTTATCTCGCTTGGTATCAGCGCCGTATCGCATCTGTGGTTTGCCATGTCAGGCGATATTCTGACGATGTTTGCCGCGCGTATCATCTCGGGTCTTGCCTCTGGCAATGTCGGGGTTATTCAGGCCATGATTGCAGACCGGTCAACCGAGGAGAACCGCGCCCAGTATATGGGTTTCTTCGGTGCTTCGATTGGTGTTGGCTTTGTTGCTGGCCCGGCGCTTGGTGGCCTGCTCGGTGGTCTTGGCGGCGGCCCGTCGCATCAGATCCCCTTTTTGCTGGCGGCGGGGGTTTCGTTGCTGGCGCTGCTGTTAACGCTGCGGCTGAAGGCACCCCCTGGCAGCCGCATCATTCCCGAACGCGGCAACCAGCCACTGATGCAGCGGATCACAACTCTGCTGCGATCCCCGCTGGCCCTATATGCCATCGCATCCCTGCTGCTGAATCTGTCCTTTGCGCAGGTCGAGGCGTCATTCGTGCTGGTGTTGCGTGATTATCTTGATTTCGGCATTCGCCAGACCGGCTGGCTGTTTACCTATATTGGTGTTTGTGTGGTACTGGTGCAGGCGGTTCTGATCCGGCCAGTTGTTGCGGCGATTGGCGAAGTTGGCACCAGCAAACTGGGTATTGCCCTGTTGCTGGTCGGACAGTGTCTGACAACGCTTGCTGTTTTGGGGATGTTGCCGGGCGGCGCATATCCCCTGACCCAGACAATCATCGCAACTACGGGCATCTGTTTTGGCTATGCGCTGTCCACGCCTGCTATTTCCAGTGCGGTCAGCAAGATCGCCGGCAAAGCCGCGGTTGGTGGGTCGCTGGGCACGATCCAGGGCTTTGGCTCGCTTGGTCAGGTTGGTGGGTTGGTGCTGGCCGGCCCGCTTTATGATCTGGGCGGATCGCAGTACCCGTTCGGATTCGGCGCGGTGGTCACGCTGAGTCTGTTCGTGATACTGCCATTTCTGGCGCGTCCCGCCACATCTTCAGACCAGGCTGGTGCAGACAAGTCTGGCGCTGGTTAGGCTGCCTCGGTGCCACCAACTGTAATGCCGCCCATTTTCACCGTTGGCTGACCGACGCCGGCCGGAACGCTTTGCCCGCTTTTGCCACAAGTACCAACGCCGCTGTCCAGTGCCATGTCATTGCCGATCATGCTGATCTTTGTCATCGCATCTGGCCCGTTGCCGATCAAGGTGGCCCCTTTGACGGGGGCACCGATCTTGCCGTTTTCCACCAGATAGGCCTCGGAGGCAGCAAACACGAATTTGCCCGAGGTGATATCCACCTGACCACCGCCAAAGTTCACCGCATAGATGCCCTTTTTCATTGAGGCGACAATCTCGTCAGGTTCGTAATCACCATTCTCCATGAAGGTGTTGGTCATACGCGGCATCGGCGCATGCTCATAGGACTGGCGACGACCATTCCCGGTTGGCTCGACACCCATCAGGCGGGCATTCTGCCGATCCTGCATATACCCGCGCAACACACCATCCTCGATCAGAACATTGCGCCGTGATTGCGTTCCCTCATCATCGATGGTGATTGATCCGCGGCGGTCCTGCAGCGTGCCGTCATCCACAACGGTGACACCCCTGGATGCCACCTGCTCACCTATGCGGCCGCTGAATACCGACGTGCCCTTGCGATTGAAATCACCTTCCAGACCGTGGCCCACCGCTTCATGCAGCATGACACCCGGCCATCCCGATCCGAGTGCCACCTCGATCTCACCAGCTGGTGCCGGTACC
>JADHLH010000114.1 GCA_016780765.1 Alphaproteobacteria bacterium
CGGCCATCAACCCGGCTGGAATCTGCCCGAATCCATAGCCGAACATATACAGCCCGACCGTCATCTGCATGTGACCGACGTCAACGCCGAACACGCTGGCCGCAACCGGCAGGACAGGTGTCGAGACATCGATCGCAAAGGCATTGACGGCAGCAAGCAGCGACAGCGCAAGGGTTGTCCGGTATGCCGGCATTATGCGGGGTGCAGGCGCCTCTCGCCGTGCATCCGTCATCGGGACAGGGCTTGTGTTGCCAGCGGCCCGGGTGCCTCACGGATTGGCAGATGGATCAGCGTGGCCAGCACACCGAGTACAACCGCGGCGATCCACATCGGTGTATAATCCTGATAGCTGTCAAAGATGCGCCCGCCCAGCCAGGCACCGATGAAGGACCCTGTCTGGTGGCTGAGGAATACAAAGCCGGCAAGAGTAGACAGATAGGTCAGGCCTTGCGTCTGTGCGACAAGCCCGGTTGTCAGCGGCACGGTGGACAGCCACAGGACGCCCATCGCAGCCGAAAAGACATAGACCGACATTGGCGAAATGGGTGTCATGATGAAGATCGCTATGACTACCGCGCGCGCCGCGTAGATGCCCGCCAGTACATCTTTCTTTGGCAATATCTGCCCGGACCAGCCCGACAGAAACGATCCTGCGATATTGAACAAGCCGATCAGCGCCAGTGACCAGCCGCCGACACTGGCAGCCAGACCCTTGTCCGAAACAAATGCCGGCATGTGGGTCTGGATGAATGCCACATGAAAGCCGCAGACAAAGAAGCCTGCAAACAACAAGACAAATGACCGGTCGGAAAACGCAACACGGATCGCCGGCACAATGCCGCCGGTATGGTTGCGATCAATTGATGGCCGTGACACCCGGCCAATGAAAACAAGAAATGGCAGGATCAGAAGAAACCCGCCCGCCATCACATTGATCGCAAACTGCCAGCCGCCTGCTTGCAACAGCAGCTGTGACATCGGAGCCGCGACCAGCATACCGGTAGACGCGGCAGCCGTGCCAAGCCCCATGACGAGACTGCGCTGGCGGGCCGACACAATCTTGCCAAGTGCAATTATCACAACCGGGAAGGAACAAGCCCCGGTGCCAATCCCGACAATCACCCCCGATATGACAAAGATGGCCGGATCGGTCACGTCGCCACGAATAAAGAACCCCAGCGCTGAAGTCACCGCCCCGAAGGCCAGCACCCGGGCGGCGCCATACCGGTCAGCAACCATGCCGGCAAGCGGCTGTGCAAATCCCCAGCAAAGCGCCTGGATGGCAATGGACAGTGAAAACACCTCGCGCGGCCATTGAAGGTCTGACGACATTGGCTGGAGGAAAATTCCGAAGCTGGCGGCAAACCCGAATCCGATGAAGGAGACAATGCATCCGGCGACGATCGCCGACAGGATCGCGCCTTTGCCAGGTGAAGATGGATTGTTCATTAGGACTGTCCTTTCGTGGGTGCGGCAGGATAGCCCGTTACATGGCAAGGTTACAATGTTGCTGTGTGGGGATTCAGTGCCGGGTTGCTGTGTGGGGATTCAGTGCCGGGTTGCTGTGTGGGGATTCAGTGCCGGGTTGCAGTGCCGGGATGCGTTCAGCCGGGACAACTGCCGAATGATCCGGTTTGCATGGAAAAAGGGCGGCCAACCTTGTGGTCGCCGCCCTTGATGTCAAGTCAGGTTGGTTTGCCAGTCAGCGTCAAGCGCCGGTTCAGGCAGCCTTGATCAGCTTTTTCTGTTTGGTGCTGATGCTGATCTGCTTTGGCTTGTCGGCTTCGGGAATTTCCCGATGCAGAAAGATTGTCAGGATCCCATCGACAAACTGCGCGTCATCAACCTTCATATATTCGGCAAGACGGAACATCTTGGAAAAGGCGCGTGCGGCGATTCCCTGATGGATGTAGTTTCCGCTGTCATCGGCCTTCTGCGCCTCGATCGTCAGCATGCCTTTTTCTGTCTGGATGCTGATATCTGTGGCGGCAAATCCGGCTAGCGCTATCTCGATGCGGTAATGCTCGTCATCATCCTTGGCGATATTGTAGGCCGGATAATTTGGCTCTTTCCTGTCGGACAGCTTGTTCAGCTCGTCAAACAGCGAATCGAAACCCACAAACTGGCGGGCCATAGGGGTGGTAAACAAAGTCATTGTCGTCTCCTTTTCAAAAGCGAGTTTGGTGCTGTCTCCCGTTATGGCAAGACGGCGTTCTTGACAGTTTTTGTAACCCGTTTCGGCGTCACAATATTGATTTGGGAAGGGAGGCCCAGCGTTTCAAGAGCTGCTACATGCAGAATTTTCTGCCTGCTTTTTTATGCAGAACAGATGGTTAGCATCATAACGAATCAAATGTGCCTATGCGGGATGCAGCGGCTTCAGGCCAGGGTGGCGGGACGATCATGCCGCCAGGCTAGCACGCCTTCACCCGGCACCTCGGCTGATTCATCAAGGATGCCGCCAACACGTCTTGCCACAGCGATGGAAGGATGATTGTCCCCATTGATATAGCTGTAGAGGCAATCAACCTGCATTTCGACAAAACTGTAATCGCGAACGGCAAGTGCCGCTTCGGTGGCAAACCCCTTGCCCTCATGGCCATCAAAAAGGCTCCAGCCAAGTTCCAGTGCCGGCCATCCCCCAGGATGCCAATGCCCGCACAGTCCAAACACCGTGTCACTGTCGGGGTCAGCGATAGCGAATGTACCATAGCCGCGGATGTGCCAATGCCCGATAATCGAGGCAAACGCGCGCCAAGGCACGGCCTTCATCTTCCAGTGGGCCGCCGATAAACCGGCCGCGGTCTGACATGATCAGGGCGCGAAACCCTGAATAGTCATCGCCGGTTGGCGGACGCAGGACCAGCCGTTCAGTTTCAAGAACCGGCCCGTCTATGGAAGGAATGCTGTTCATCTGCTTTGCCCCTTAATAACCACAATTACACCATGTTGATGCCGCTCTGCACAGCCATTTGTATCCGCAGTAACATTTTCTCCCTCTGTGAAACTGGACCGGCACTGCCGGTCTTTTTTTGTGATGTGCAGTTCCGCCGGTTTTTCGTTTCCGGAGTAAACACATGTAGGTCCAAGGAAACGCATATACGGTTGCGGGCGCTTGCACCTGAACCTTGTTTCATGGTCAGCTTGGCGCTGGCGTTCTACCGCCACATAATAACCCGAAAAAAGGATGCACAGCATGGGGCTGAGCGTTGCCGAACTGGCGGTTGAATCGCTGATCGCAAACGGAATTGAGGCGCTATACTGCCTTCCCGGGGTACAGAACGACCCGTTTTTCAACACCCTCTATGACCGGTCTGATGCCCTGAAACCCATTCAGGCCCGTCATGAGCAGGGCGCGGCCTATATGGCTCTTGGTGCGGCGCTGGCAACGGGCAAGCCGCAGGCATTCTGTCTGGTGCCGGGGCCGGGCTTCCTGAATGGATGCGCGGCGTTATGCACGGCGCAGGCGCTGAATGCGCCGCTGTTTGCGCTGATTGGCCAGATACCGTCGCGCGCGATTGGCAAGGGGTTCGGCTTGCTGCATGAAATCAGTGGCCAGCGAGATATAATGGCGCACCTGACAAAATCTGCCACCAGCGTGATGCAGGGCAGTGATGCCCCGGCTGCCTTTGCAAATGCCTGGACCACCATGCTGTCAGGCTGCCCGGGCCCCGTCGGGGTTGAGGTGCCGGCAGATGTGTGGGGTGAGGACAGCGGTGTATCATCGGTCAGCGCCAGTACTGGTGTGGCGGCCCCGGCCATTTCTGCGGATGATATTGATGCGGCGGCGGCCTTGATCAAGGCGGCACAGCGCCCGCTGATTGTGGTTGGCAGCGGGGCGCAGGAACACAGTGATGCCGTGCGCGCGCTGGCCGAACAGACAGGTGCCGGGGTCATGGCATTTCGAACTGGGCACGGGGTTGTAGATTCAGGCGCACCTGAATTTGTTTCGATGCCGCAGGGGCACCGTCTTTGGCCGGAATGCGATCTGGTCATCGGACTTGGTACCCGCTTGACCGTGCAGAAAATGGAATGGGGCGTTGATGAGGCGCTGAAGATTCTGCATATCGATATCGACCCTGCGGTACCTGATCGCGGGCCGAAGCCCAGCCTGAAATTGACCGGTGATCTGGGTGATGCGCTGCCGCGTATCAGCGCTGTCATGGATAGTGCCGGTGATGATCGCAGTGCCAGTGATGATCGCAGTGCCGGTGATGATCGCAGCGCCTGGCGTGCCCGCATCGCTGATGTAAAACATCAGGTATCCACAGAAATTGCACAAAAACTGGCACCGCAGCTGGACTGGCTGGCTGCCATCCGGTCAGCCTTGCCGGCGGACGGGCTGTTTGTCGATGAATTGACCCAGATCGGATATGTGTCGCGCTTTACCTTTCCGGTATCAGGGCCGCGCCAGTTTCTGTCCACCGGCTATCAGGGCACACTTGGCTGGGGTGTTGCCACGGCGATTGGTGCGGCGCATGCCCGCCCTGATGTGCCAGTGGTATCCATCTCGGGAGATGGCGGGGCAATGTTCGCGATAGCCGAGCTGGCAACGGCGGCGCATCATAAAATTCCGGTGACGATCATCGTGATGAATGACAATGCTTTTGGAAATGTGCGCGGTATCCAGCGTGATAATTTTGATGGCCGGTTTATCGCATCCGATCTGACCAGCCCCGATTTCGTGGCATTGGCACAGGCCTGCGGTGTCAGTGCGGTGCGTGTCGACAGTCCGGATGAATTGCAGGCCGCCCTGTCAAAGGCGGTGGCACATAATGGTCCAAATCTGATTGAGGTGCCGGTCGGCGATTTTCCCTCTCCATGGGAATATATCCGGATGCCGAAACAGCGCGGGACCGCGTAAGACGCTAGGTTGTTCAGGGCAGATCAATTCGCCGGGCGGTGTTGGTGCGGCTGTTATAGGCGATGATCCCGCCACTGCGTGGCGCAATCCCGGTGATGGCGCTGATCACCACCTGGTGCGTTACCATAAGCACCAGCTGGCCGGGCGCAATCTGGTCCATCCGCGCACGCAGCATGGCCAGCGTTTCACCCCGATCAACATGACCGTCAAAGAAAGAATTCAGCCCGGCAAAGGGCGCAGCTGCCCCGATATCCATCTCGATTACAGTCTCCCGGCAGCGGCACCACTGGCTGGACAGAATGACATCAGGCGCAATGTCGTGGGTGCTAAAATAGGCCCCGATAGTGCGGGCCTGCGCGCGGCCACGTTCATCAAGGTTGCGCTGTGTTGCACAATCATCAATCTGGAAATGTGACGGATCGCCGGTACCGGGGGCCAATGCGTGCCGCATGAACAGAATGTCGGCATTGATGGCATTAATGGCGGTGCGAACGGGCTCTGCTGCCGCCGGCGTGATGCTGAACAGAACGGTCAGCAAAAAGACCATGGCTTGTGCCGGTCGCCCGGCTGACCGCAGCCACATGTTGGCGCGCGCTGACCTTGCAAGATATCTGATAAAGTGAAGTCGGATCATGCGATGAAGTATGCTCATCTCATGGCGTATGGTCCAGCCATACGGCATTCGTCCATGCCGGTCTGCCCTGAGCATCGATGATGATGATGCGCAAAAAGGCCGGCAGGTCGTCACCGAGGTCAAAACTGGCGCTGGTCAGCCCGTCACCATGCGCGCAGTCGGCGCGATGATTGTCAGCCGCAAGGATCACCCGCTGCACCGCGGAACAGGTAACATCAACGCGGCCATCTTGCAGTGTGACAGCGGTGAGTTCAGGCCCGCAACTG
>JADHLH010000115.1 GCA_016780765.1 Alphaproteobacteria bacterium
ATCAGTTCGATATCCGTCAGTGCCGCATCCAGCGTTGCCTTTGAGATACCTGCGGCGCGCGCCTCGGCACGCAAACCCTGCATCCAGGCCGCAAAATCATCCGCATGAGCCACTGGCATGCTGACAAACATCAGCAAACCCAGTAGTAACATATGCACTGAACAGTAAACTGAACGGTGCACCAAGTGGTGTACTGAACGGCAGACCAACAGGGTTCTGGCACGATATCGCTCAAAAGGATTATGCAAAGCTACACCCGGGTTCAGACTGTTCATGCTGGTTGCAAACCGCAACGATCCGCTCGGCTCTATGTTTACATGATGTTGTGTGCATCGTACAGACAAACCACAATGGCTGGCGATAATCGCCGGTACGGGTTGAAATCACAGGTCTGAATTGCCGTAAATGTGCGGCCGGCGGCACATCAAGCCTGCAAAAGATCACCGCGCCAATTGGCCAGGTCCCCGGGAAACCGTTAAAAGCAGTCCGTATTACTGGCGGATACCGGCATCAGGTGACATCAAGTGAAGCACGCTTTGTTGTGCCGCGGGCAAAAGGACTGCGCAAGGCCAGTGCCAGCAAGGGTGGAACAATCACCAATGTGGCAAGCGTGGACAGGCCAAGACCGCCAAACACAACAACACCGAGGCCGCGATAAAGTTCAGCCCCTGCGCCGGGGAAAATGACCAATGGCACCAACCCGAACAAAGATGTCAGCGTCGACATGAAGATCGGTCTGATCCGGTTGCGGGTGGCTTCAATCACCGCATCGCCAGTTTCCATCTTCTCTTCACGAATATGCAGCATCGCCTGTTCGATCATCAGAATGGCATTGTTGACCACTACCCCTGTCAGAATGACAAAACCAAGCATTGTCAGCATGTCCAGAGGTTGCCGGATAAACAGGTTCAGGAAGGCCAAACCAGCGATACCGCCTGCCCCGGCAACCGGCACAGCCAGCAGGATGATAAATGGCAAGATGAAATTGCGAAGCAGCACAACCATCAAAAGAAAGATGACACCAAGTGCAATCAACACATTGGCCTGCATCGCCTGCCAGGTTGCGTTCAGTGCGCTCGCCGCACAATTCAGTGAAACTGATATACCAGCTTCGCCAGCAATATATCTGATTTCATTTATTATTTCGCTTTCGATTTTCTCCACTGCCTGTTCCAGCGGCAGATTGCTATTGGGGCGCAACTGCAGGGACATGGCTTGGCGACCGCCGATACGCCTGATCTGTTCAGGTGCGCTGACGATATCAATCTGGGCGAGCTGACCAAGACGAAGGATGTTTCCACCCCGCGTGATAATCGGAATATCAGACAGCTGCGCGGCGGTCAGTTTGGTTGCGTCCTTGCCGGCAACAACAAGATCGATCAACTCACCATTGATTGGAATCTGGATGACATTTGATCCATCATTGAACACGTCAACAGCAGACGACACATCACGAACAGATACACCGGCGCGCGCCAGTGCGTTCAGGTCAGGCGTGATACGGATCTGGGGTGCACCATTGTCCAGATTGGGAATGGCGCGCACCTGATTGCCCTCGGTACGGGGGAACAGTTCGGCGATTCGCTCGTTCACACGATAGGCAATGGGCAGAACAGCGTCGCGGTTGGGGCCGCTGATATCGATCCGGATGGACCGCGACCCGCCGACCGACCGTCCAAATAACGAGGCTTGCCTTACAAAGGCACCCGCGCCCGGTTCCGAAAAGATGGGCCGCATCAACACCATTTGCAGTTCGGACACGCGCGCCGGATCGGCAGCAGAGGCACCGGCAAACGCTCCACCAGGAAAAGCGACAAAGAAGAAACGCTCAATGGCGGGCGGACCATCTGCCGGCACTTCGTCTTCCCATAACGGGCGCGCAGCAGCCTCCATCTTTTCGGCGATGCGTAGCGTTTCATCCATGGAATAGCCGGGTGGCGTGAAAATACGGCCAAAGGCAAAATTCGCATTTCCATCAGGCAGATAATCAAGCTGAGGCATGAAACGGGCGGTAAATCCGGCGGCACCGGCAACCACACTGGCAACAACAACAAGCCCGATGAGCGAGCGTCTGACGGTCAGGCGGGCATAGGCAACAATCAGATTGGCGAAGCCCCGCGCCAGATGATCAAGTCCGGGAATGGGCAGCAAACGCTTATATTTTTCCGCCGACCCGCTCAGCAATCGCGCGGCCAGCGCCGGTATTACTGTTACAGACACAACGACCGATATCAGGACAGCCACCGAAATGGCGATGCCGATATCACGGAACAGCTGTCCTACCGGCAACTCCAGCAACAGGACCGGAATGAAAACGATGACGGTTGTCAGAGCCGATCCAAGAATGGGTGCCCACACCTGCCTTGCACCATGATAGGCCGCTACGTCTGATGCCATCCCCCTCTGTCGCAGACGATAAATATTCTCCAGCGATACGATTGAAGCGTCGACCACCATCCCCACAGCAAAGGCAAGGCCTGCCAGCGAGATCACATTGATCGACAGCCCCAGCCCGGCAATCGCGACAAACGTGCCGATCACGGACACAGGTATGGCGGCAAAAACGACGATGGTGGGCAGAATACTGCGCAGGAACAACATCAGGATGGACAGCGCAAGCAATCCGCCAATCCAGATGTTTTGTTGTACCAGATCGATCGCAGATGAAATATATTTGGTCTCATCATAGACCACATTCAGTTGCAGGCCGCGCGCATTCAGTACCGAAGCATTCAGGCCGTCGATGGCGACACGTAACCGCCCCATTGTATCGACAACGTTGGTGCCTTGCGCGCGCAGGGCGTTGATGATCACCGCATCTTCACCGTTCAGACGGCGATAGCTGGAGCGCTGTTGCGACTGTAACTCGATGGTCGCAATATCGCGCAACAACAAGGCCACCACCGCGCCATTGGCCGAAACATCGGTCCGCACGACAATGTTGCCGGCAGCATCGGGTGTGTAATTGACTGCCTCGGTGCGCACGGCGTAGGTACGTTTGCCCTCATTCACCACGCCGACACTCATCATGGATGATGATGATCGCAGGGCGTCGATAACTTCGGTCAGGGTCAACCGGTACTGGGTCAGTTTTGACGGGTCGATGAAAACCCGCATTTCCTTTGATCCGCCGCCGTTGAAGGTAATCTCTGCAACGCCGTTGACCCGGCCCAGAGGTTCCACAATCTGGCTCTGCACGAAGTTGCCAAGCCCTTCAAGATCGATGTCTGCCCCCGGTTGTGCTACCAGTGCCAGACGGGCAATCGGGCTGTCATCCGAATTTGACGTGCGCACTTCAGGCGTTCGTGCATCCGACGGCAATCCTGAAACCGAAGACAGCTTGCTGAGCAGAAGAACAAGCGCCTTGTCCATGTCCTGACCGACGGCATAGGTCAGGGTGACGGTGGCCCGCCCGCGCCGCGATGAAGACACCAGCTCATCAATGCCGTTCAGACCGGCAAGTTCACTTTCCAGGCGTGCAACGACCTCCCGGTCAACATCTTCCGGTGATGCCCCCGGCCAGCCAACGCGCACCTCAAGTATAGGCTTCTCAATATCCGGGCTCATCTGGATCGGAATGTTGCGCAGGGCAACAACGCCGAACAGAACCGTCAGCATGATCAGCGCCAGAACGGCAACAGGCCGTTCAATAGCCAGCTTGATAAGGCCGCCCATCAGTTGCCACCCTTCGTCCCGGTGAAGTCAACAACCGGCGTATTGCCACCCGGCAGGCCGCGTATCGTCAGCTTGCCCCCCATAGAGTCGCCATCAATGGTGCCGTTGAAGTCGAGATCAAGCACGCCAAACGGCAATACGAGCTTGCCGATAAAATTGATGTCGTTGCCCGCCCGGACAATTTCCACCGGTTCATCATTGAACAGGGATTTATCCTTTCCAATCAGCAACTCGCCAGATGCCGGGCCCCGCCTTGTATTCCAGTTCAGCGTCCATTTTTCACCTTTTGGACCAGCTGGCCGAAGCGCCGGATCTCCAATTTTGATTTTCTTGCCATCGACCAGCCCTTCATTGCCGCGCGTGATCACCAATTCGCCCGGCGACACCCCGTCAAGGATGACAAACTTGTCTCCGGCTGCATTGCCGAGGCGGATCCGTCGCTGCACCGCAACGCCCTCTTCGGCCACAAACAGGATATGTCCGCCGCTGACCGGAATGACAGCGTCTTTGGAGACGACAACAACCGGTGCGGGCGATGTAGTGGGGACAAGCAATGTGACGGGCGCATTTTCTGCGCGTAGCGTGCGCGGCAGTTCACCTGTCACCGAAAATCTTGCCGTCTGTGTACCAGTGCGCACATTCTGAATTGGCAAGATGACCCGCAGTTGCAGACCAAGCCTGTTGCCCGATGACTCAGTGCCTGCCAGCTTTCGGGTCATTGCAACGAAGCCGATATATTCGAGAGGAATGTCTGCCTCGACCTCAAAATCGCTTGTTGCCCGGGTGCGCATCAGCACATCACCGGTACGGTTGAAACCGATCCGCGAGGCCTGAATGAACACGATCTGTCCATCGGCCGGGGCTGTGATGCTGGTATCTGCAATGTCAGCCTTCAACGCTTTGATTTCTAGCGAGATCCGGTCAATGGCTGCTGCACCAAGTTGTTTCTGGATTGATTTGGCAGCCAGCAATCCGCGTCGTTGTGCCAGCGTTTCACGCGCGCGAATCTCGGCGCCGCGCGCTGTATCGACCGCATCTACAGATACAGCGTTGCGGGTGGCCAGCGTGTTGGCACGCTCGGCCTTGCGGCTCAGCAGATCAAGCTGGGCTTCCAGCAGGTCGATCATGACCAGATCATCGGCCATCCCCTGTTCGGTTTGCGTCAAACGCAGTTTTGCCTCGGCAAGCTGGGCCGTCAGCAAATCAAGACGCAGGCGCAGATCGCTGGCATCTTGTTGTGCGACCACCTGTCCGGCCTTTACCCTGTCGCCAATCTGAAATTCGCCAAGCTTGGTCTTTGCATTTGTGGTGGCGGTAATCGCGATATCCGCACCGGCGGCAACCCTGCCCTGGATGTCGGCGAAAATTGACAGCACATCTTCGCCGGCTTCCTCAACGGCAACCATCGCCACGCGTCCGCCAAGCTGGGCGTTGGCGCGCGGGGCAGCCATGATGCTGAGTGCGGCCGCAAGGCTGAGACACAGGCCGGCCATGCGCAATGGCGTCAGCCACTGCCGAAAAGTACCAATGGTCATTTCAGGGGTCACGGTCGTCTCCGGATCAATGGGCAAGGCGTGGTGCGGCGCAATATCGCATTGTAGAAGCGTCACCTTGGCGAGTTCAAGTTGAAGCTGCTGTCATATACAGCAAAACAGTTTTTCACTATATGTGTTGAACAGGCTGACGACAGGTTGCGCGGGGCTATGGCAGCAATATTCAAGCCTGAGGCCGCATATTGGTTATATTGAGAGCAAAGGCTGGTTGACACTGGATGCCAGACTTTCTAAACCGGTGGCGACGGAGAGGTGGCAGAGCGGTTGAATGCACCGGTCTTGAAAACCGGCAAGGGTGCGAGCCCTTCGTGGGTTCGAATCCCACCCTCTCCGCCATTTCCCATATATCAGGTCGTCCGGCACATCAGGTCATCGGTAAGCACTGCGTCGGCATTGCTGTCGGGGCAAGCGGGTTATGGCAGCTTTCTGTCAGGCAATGCCTGTCTGATGGCAGCATAGACGGTG
>JADHLH010000116.1 GCA_016780765.1 Alphaproteobacteria bacterium
TGGCAATGGCACCGGGGGCAAAGGTATTTGTCTGTAATGCGTCTACCACATCGTCATTGGCCTCAACATCAAGGATGCCGGCCTCTGCCCATGGCAACACATACTGCAATGTGTGATAGATCACGTCAGGCAGGTCGCCAGCGGCAAAGGCTGCCGTTGTCCGTGTACCAAGATCTTTTTCCTCAACCGGAATGACCTCAACCGTGTGACCGCTACGCTTGTTGAAATCGTCAGCCATCGCCTGTTGTTTGGCAAGGCGCTCAGGCTGGTTTTCGGTAGTCCAGAACCGAATTGTGTCGGCCTGTGCCACGCCGGCAACCATCGCGGTGACGATTGCCAAAGCAGCAGCCAAATGCAACTTATTCATTCTCCATTTCCTCCAGGTATTGTGGTTACAGAATGCCGGTTATCCGACAAACGCTTCGGCCAATCCGCTACTGGCGGATTGTCCGTCCCTCGCCGCACCAATGTCGCGCGGTAGAGTTTCTGATGGTCTTGCGGGGCATCCCCGTTCTCGACCATGTTGATGACTATGTCGACAAGCTGCTGACCGGCAGATTGCAGCGGCTGCTTCATCGTTGACAGGGGAGATTCCAGCCAGGCCCCGATTTCAAGCCCGTCATACCCGATAACCGACACCTCGCGCCCCGGCACCAGACCGCAATCACGCAAGGCCCGCATCGCGCCGATCGCCACAAGGTCTGAAATACAGCACACTGCGGTTGGTGGGTCGGCCAGCATCAAAAGCCGCTGCATGGCAGCTGCACCACCAGCATAGCTGAGTTCAGCCTCTTCATGCAGGTCGGGGTCCACCGGAATACCTGCCTGCTCAAGCGCATCACGCCAGCCATGCGCGCGCTGCACGGCAAAATTATACCCCTCCCCGCCACCAATATGGGCGATACGGCGATGCCCCAGCGACACAAGATGCGCTGTCATATCGGTAAAGGCGGCGGCGTTATCCACATCGATCCAGGCGGCGGCATCACTGTCCAGTGACCGGCCATGCGAAACAAAGGGAATTTTTAGCTCCCGCAATATCTTGAAGCGGACATCACGGGTCAGCGTACGCGAAATGATCAGCCCGCTAACATGACGGGTGCGCGAAATCTTGCGAAACATCTCGATTTCTTCTTCGGCGCTGCGCGGCACCAGTACCGACAGGTCCCATCCCCGCGCGGTGAGTGTTTCGGCCATGCCGGCCATAAGTTCACCCAGAAAAGACGCATTGAACTGACCATCCGCACGCGGCATGACATAGGCGATGGTATCCGCCTTGCCAGATGCCAGACGGCGCGCATGCGCATTCGGCACATAGCCAAGGTCGATGGCTGTCTTGCGCACCAGTGCCTTGGTATCTGCCGAAATGTCCTGATAATCATTCAGTGCGCGCGACACTGTACTTTCTGACAGTTTCAGTCGCTGCGCGATTGCATTTAGCTTCATAGGTCCCCCACGGAAAAACCTTTGACGAAAGCGCTTTCGGTGTCAACCGAAAACGCTTTCGGAAGCTGTTGGAAGGCATTCGACCGAAGCGTCCTTTTATATTGGCAACAGGGAACGGACATGCAGCACACAAAAAAACCGCTGCGACCTGTTCGGTTCACAGCGGCTTTGATGTGGTGAGCGCGACAGGATTCGAACCTGTGACCCAGTGATTAAAAGTCACTTGCTCTACCAACTGAGCTACGCGCCCGATATCCATGCAACATTTTGTGCAGAGCAACATGTCGTGCAGAATTCGGTAAACCAGGCGGGTTTGCCACCATGGCGTGGCAGTCTGTATAGTCATTCAATCTCGGTCTGTCTACAGATAAATGCCTAGGTTTTCCGAGGCTTTGCGGCAAGATGGCGTTGCCGTTCGGGCCGGTGGTTTGCGGCGCGTACCATACCACTGAACGCATGCAATTTCACCAGCCGACAGTGGACCGGAATACCCGCGTTTTACCCGCGGTTTCTGGCCCGCAACCTAACCATGTGGCCACCAGTCACACCAGACATCGGCAAGACGACCCGATAGCAAGACTGGTCAATCCGGCATTCAGCCACTAGCCTGCAGACGGGCCTTTTAGATGAAGGCGATATAGCGCCAGAGTGAGGATGTACCCAATGAGCAAAAAATTCGCACGCATGAATGTTATTGAATTTGTATCCGAAGACGCGTTCGACATTATCAATGAACGCTATTCGAAAATTCGGGGCGACACCTATGGCGGCATCGAATTCACAGTAAATGTACGCACGGGACCAACCTCGAGTTTTTCGCTGTCAATCTATGAAAACGAAGCTGCCATTGAGGCTACAGAGGAGCCGCACCGCGCGTTTCTCGCCAGCAACGAAGATATTATTAAGGATGTCTTCTTCCATTCGGGTGAAGTGTCATCATTCGCAACGAGCCTGCCGGTCACCGAAGGCATGGTCGAATCCAGCTGACCAATTGCCTGTTATGTGCGCTGGTCTGAGTATTTGTGAAGGTAACGGGTAGCTGTGCAGATCAGTGTGTGCATGCAGGTTCCTGAATGCGTAAGAGTCAGGTATTCGCGCGATGTGCCTCAAGCGCTGTCATGGCTGCCGATACCGAGGATACCGAAAAAGGCACGAAACAGGTCGCAATCATCTTGATCCAGCATTCTGGTGTCAAATTGCCAGAAAAGATCAGATTGCCATGATTGATGAAGGCCAGAATGGTGCCCACTATGAGCGCCACAATCGCCGACCGCTTGGCGACCTTCTTGCTAAAGATCACAGATAGTGCGAACTTGAACTCGTTACGTGACAACATATGATGCTTAGTGACCGGTGTGGAAATGATTACAAAGATCTTTATCAGGACGTTCCCATCCGCAGAGGAATGTGAACTATTTGAATCCATTCTGCAAACGAAATGGCCTGAGCTTCTGAAAGGTACCAGCGGGGTCAAATTCCAGGCGTTTCGCAACGCACAGGCACCGCATATCTCGACAGTGGTCTGGGAATTTCCCGATGAGGCCACGCAAGCCGCCATCGAACAGCTGATCCTCGACAATATATCCAGATTCACGAAAACGCTGTCGCCAAAAACGCTGACCTTTTCGGGCGCGCGGATCATGTATCTGGAAACCTGACCGGCCGCTAGGACGTATCAGAGGCTGTTCATTTTCCGGACGACACTGGCTGGCACAAAGCTGGAAATATCGCCGCCATATTTATGCACTTCCTTGACAAAGCGCGAGGCAACGAAGTGTTGATGCTCGGCCGCCATCAGAAATACCGTCTCAAGATCGCCGTGCAAGCGCTTGTTTATACTTGCCATTTGAAACTCAATTTCAAAGTCAGATACGGCGCGCAAGCCGCGCACAATGATTGAGGCATTCTGCTCTCGCGCAAAATCCGTGAGCAGGCTGGCGAAGGGCATCACCTTTACCGGCGCGGCAATCGTACCGTCATCATTCAGACGCCGTACTTCATCAGTAACAAGTTCCGTGCGTTCCTCAACCGACAGCAACGGGCCCTTACCGGCGTTCGATGCAACAGCAACGATCAACGCTTCACACAGGCCAGCCGCACGTTCGATGATGTCAAGATGGCCATAGGTCAGCGGGTCAAACGTCCCCGGATAGATGGCGATGCGATGCGTCATGCGCCCTCTCCGGGCGTATCGGCAACATCCTCCGGGCCAGAGTCATCCGGGCCAGAGTCATCCGGGCCAGAGCCGTCCGGGCCAGAGCCGTCCGGGCCAGAACTGCTTTCTGCACTTGCTTCTGTATTCGCTTGTGTATCCGCATCGCCTTCAGGTGCATCATCTTCATCATCATCGGCATCGCGGATCAGCCCGGCGGAAACAACGCGCTCATCCTCATCCCCGGATACATCGAACAAGCGCACACCCTGCGTCTTGCGACTGGCGATTCGGATCGAATCCCCCTCACCGCCATGCACACGAATGCGGATCACCTGCCCGTAATTGGTGACCAGCATCAGCTGGTCTTCCTCAACCACGGTAAAGCTTGCCATGACACGGCCATTACGATCACTCGTTTCGATATTGGCAACGCCCTGCCCGCCGCGTCCGGTGCGACGGTAATCTGATACAGGTGTGCGCTTGCCATAACCGTTTTCGGTTACCGACAGAACGAATTCTGTCGCATCGCCGGTGATAATCGACATCGATACAACGGAATCCTGTCCCAGCAGCCTGACACCACGAACACCAGTGCTGGCACGACCGCGGAACACGCGAACAGCGTCGACAGCAAACCTGATGGCTTTGCCGTCCCGCGTAGCCAGCAGCACGTCATCATCTTGGCTGCACGGCCGCACACCAACCAGTTCATCCCCCTCATCAAGCTTCATGGCTATCTTGCCATTGCGCATGATATTGGTGAAATCGCTCAACCGGTTGCGCCGGATATTGCCTGACGCGGTTGCAAACATCACATGCAGCGCATCCCAGCTGGACTGGTCGTCAGGCATCGGCATGACCGTATTGATCGTCTCATCCGGTTCAATCGGCAGGATATTCACCATCGCCTTGCCAAGCGATTGCGGCGCCGCCTCGGGAAGGCGATAGCATTTCAGCTGATAGACCATGCCGCGCGAGGTAAAGAACAGGATCGGCTTATGCGTGTTCGCAACAAACAGCTGCGAGACAAAGTCCTCATCACGGGTCTTCATGCCGGCACGGCCCTTCCCGCCGCGACGCTGGGCACGATAGACGGACAGCGGTACACGCTTGATATAGCCGCGATGACTGACTGTCACCACCATATCTTCCTGCTGGATCAGATCTTCATCATCCTGATCAATAAGCTGATCTGAAATTTCTGTCCGGCGATCATCGGCAAGCCGTTCACGCGCAGCAGCCAGTTCGGCAAGCACTACCTCGTCGACATGTTCGACCGAGCTGAGGATTTTCAGATAGTCGGAAATCTTGTCGGCAAGTTCCTGCGTTTCATCGGTCAGCTTTTCGCGTTCCATGCCGGTCAGGCGCTGCAACCGCAAATCGAGAATGGCGCGTGCCTGGGTTTGCGACAGGCGATATGTCCCGTCCAGAACCTCATGCCCGGGATCATCAATCAGCGCGATAAAGGCCTCGACCTCGGCAGCCGGCCATGCCTTCTCACACAACTGGTTGCGCGCTGTTTCAGTATCTGGCGCCCGCTTGATCAGTTCAATGATCTCGTCGATCGAGGCCAACGCCACCATAAGGCCAGCCAACACATGCGCACGTTCGCGCGCTTTGCCCAGAAGATGGATCGACCGTTTCGTGACCACTTCCTTGCGGAAATCACAAAAGGCCGAGATCACGTCCTTCAGACCCATCTGCATCGGACGGCCGGCATTCATGGCCAGCATATTGACCGGGAAACTGGTCTGCAGGCGTGTGTGGCGATACAGCTGGTTCAGCA
Source organism: Alphaproteobacteria bacterium (assembly GCA_016780765.1). GTDB lineage: Bacteria > Pseudomonadota > Alphaproteobacteria > Puniceispirillales > Puniceispirillaceae > UBA8309. Next base: position 5,388 of record JADHLH010000116.1, read on the forward strand.
CCACATCACCAGAACCATCGCGCTTGATCTCGATCACCACCCGCATTCCGGTCCGGTCTGATTCGTCGCGAATGTCAGAAATGCCTTCAATGGTCTTTTCGCGCACAAGTTCGCCAATGCGTTCCAACAACTGCGCCTTGTTCACCTGATAGGGAATTTCGTGAACCAGAATGGTTTCGCGATCACGCCCGTCGGTCACCACTTCAGACCGCGCCCGCATGATCACCGAACCACGCCCTGTGGTGTAGGCATCGCGAATACCCGCACGCCCCATGATCAGCGCGCCAGTCGGGAAATCCGGACC
>JADHLH010000117.1 GCA_016780765.1 Alphaproteobacteria bacterium
GAACTGCCGGGAATGAACTGCCGGGAATGAACTGCCGGGAATGAACTGCCGGGAATGAACTGCCGGGAATGAACTGCAGGCCACGCTGGATCAGGATTCGAGGTCTTCGTAGAGGATACTGATCTGCACGTGATAGCACAGGTCACCATCCTCATCATCGGCAAACACCACGCCGATGAATTCATCTTCAAGCATCAGATCGGCTGAGTCGGTTTTGTTCTCGCGGCGCGCAATGGAAAGCCGCTTGTTCCCGAAACGCTGGCGCAGATAATTCTGAACGCGGGCTGCATCACTGGCATTCATTTCGGACCCTCCTTGGCCGCCGATCATCAATCAATTTTGTTTTATCCCAAGGCAGGACGGCTGTCTATGACCGGTTATCCATAGCGCGCTATCTGGCCGCCGCCATGGTGTGGCCAGGCTGGCCGCGTGGCAACATCACGTGCTTCGCAAGATGTGCACCGCATGCGCCCGCCAAGTTCGGGAACAGGAAATAACGGACCAAGGCGCGCAATCAGGGTGGTCGTGTCCATCTCGGCATTGTGCCCACATCGATGACACCAGCAGAATACACGCAGACCTTCAGCTGCCAGATCGCCCAGGGTGGCTGGATTTACCGGATCCTGCCGTGCTGTCTGTTGCCGCTTGAAAGCCCCCATTGCATACCTCTCCTGTTGCGGAAAGTCGCCCGGTGGCAACTGGCCCGCCTGTCAGTTTGTTTATGATTTGTTCTAATGTATGGATAGCTTGTTTAGGAACCTGCGACAAGCGATGAATCATATGTTTTTTGATGGGTGCGGTGATGCGCTGTCGATGTGGCGTTCAGCTACTGATCAATTGGTGGTCAACCACTGACCAGGCGGGGCAGCTTGTTGAAGTAGCCGGTGATGTCGGCAACATTGCTTGACCGGCACAGAACGCGGCTGCGGTCACGCAACAGGAATTGCGGTTTTTCCTTGGGGTGACGCTGCTTTTTCTCGATCACAAAAAGAGGTGATTCCTGTGTGTGACGGAAGATCGAAAACAGCGCAACGCCGTTCATATGATCAAGTGCATAATCCCGCCACTCGCTCGCCGCAACACGCGCGCTGTAGGCGGCCAGAATGTGGCTGAGTTCGGTTCTCGAAAAATAAAGCTGGCGACGAAGCCTTTTCGGGCTGGAAACACGCGACACGTTCTGGACTGACCCGCTTTTCTGTTGGCTGTTTTGATACTTCATGTTTATGTTGGGGCGATTTTTGGCTGCCGTCAACTGACGGGCGTCGCAAACCGTACTGGACGAGCGTATCACAGCTGTGATCATAGCTGCGATAACGCCGTGACAGCATGCAGGTATAGCGACCAGACACAGCCGGATCACGGGTGCAGGACCGGTTACTGCGAGATCTGTCGCGGGATCAGATGTGGCAACTGGATCCCGCGTGCAGACACAAAGGACAGAGACGTCGGACGATGGCTGATATTTTTGATGAAATTGATGAAGAGCTGAAGCGCGACCGCACGCAGGAGCTGTGGACCAAATATGGCAAATATGTCATGGCCGCTGCTGCTGCCGTGGTGTTGGGTGTTGGCGCTTCACAGGGCTTTGGGGCCTGGCAGCGCAGTCAGGCCGAGGCTTCGGCGAATCTGTATCATCAGGCACTTGCTGGCGATGATGCGCGCGCCCAGCTGCAAGACACGGTTGACGGGCTGACCGATGGTTATGCGCTGTTGGCACGGTTTCGTATCGCGGCTGCCTTTGCAGCAGAAGGTGATATGCTGGCTGCCGAACAGGCCTATAACGCGCTGGCGTCTGACGGGTCGATCCCGACTTTATATCAGCAGGCGGCTCAGCTGATGGCGGTCATGAATGCGCCGGATGACAGTGATACGGCTGCGCTGCAGGAACGCCTTGCACCGCTGGTCGACGCTGGCCCGTGGCAGCCACTGGCATTGGAGTTGAGCGCGGCACTTGACCTGAAGGCAGGTGACCGGTCGGCGGCAATTGCCAAGCTTGAAACGCTGATTGACCTTGCTGAAACACCCAATGAATTGCGCCAGCGGGCTTCGCGCCTTGTCGAGGTGCTGAATTCCTGATCCCGAAGAAAAGAATAACCGGTAACGCCATGCAAAAGCTGATCACATCAAACCCTGCCAGACAATCGGGACGGCACGCGCTGTTGGCTGTGCTGTCGCTGGTGATGCTGGCGGCGTGCAGCGAGCCCGAATTTGTGCTAGAGGGCGACCGGATTGATGTATTGCCTGCACAGGTCATCGAGACCGCAGATGCGGCCGCTCTGGCTGAGGGGGCGGGACTTGCCGTTGAGTTCAATATTGCGAATGCACCAGTTGTCGGGTTGACGGCTGGTCATGCTGGCGGCAATCCGCGCCTTGCTGCGCCGCTGACACAGATATGGTCAGCATCGATTGGTGGTGCTGGCAGCCGCTTGACCGATCTGGCGATGCCGGTTGTTGGCGATGGCCGCGTCTTTACCGTTGCCCCGAACGGGATGGTGAAGGCCTTTGCGATAGATAATGGCGCGGTGATCTGGACAAGCAACATCGAACAGATCGCGGATGATGCACTGCCGGGCATTGGTGGCGGCATGGCCGTGACGGCAGACGGGCTGGCAGTGCATGCCGGTGGTCGCCGTCTTGCGATGCTGAATCCGGCCGACGGGACAACGCTGTGGTCACTTGATCTCGATATTCCGCTACGTGGTGGTCCAACGCCGCTGGGTGATGACCGGCTGGCAGTAACGGACCTTGACGGCAACATGATTGTCTTTACCACGGCGGGTGGTGAGCAATTGTGGGAGCATTACGGCATCGCTGCCGATACCGTGCTGTTTGGCGCGCCGTCCCCAGCCCATGCGAATGACGAAATTGTGCTGGCTGGCAGTGGCGGTGAGGTCAGCTATTTCGATGCGCTGGAAGGCGAATTGCTGTGGACGGATTCAGTGGCGGCGTTACTGCCACGCACACCGATCCAGAATATCGGCGATGTGCGCGCGCATCCGGTTCATGATGGCGGGCTGATTTTCGTGATCGGCCAGTCTGGCCGCATTGTGGCGTTCAATGCCCGCAGCGGTCTGCCGGTGTGGGAGCGCGCGATCGGTGGCCTTGAAATGCCATGGGTCAGTGGCAAAAGCCTGTTTGTGGTGTCGCTTGACGGGCGCTTGTTTGCGCTGCGCCGTGACGATGGTGCGGTGCGCTGGGTGACCGAACTCGAAGGCGCGCTGCCGGTTGGCGTTGTCGTGTCCGAGGATTCCTTGCGGCATTTCGGTCCTGTTGTGGCAGGTGGGCGTGTCTATGTTGTCAGCGGCAAGGGCAATATCAGCGCGTTCAATGCCGATACGGGCGAAAAGCTTGAAAGCGTGTCTGTTGGCGCGCCAAGTTCGACGGCACCGCAGGTGGCGGCTGGCAAAATGTTCGTTTTGGGCAGTAACGGGACGCTGACTGTCTTTGAGTAGACAGTATGTGAATAGACATTTTTTGAGTCGGCATTTTGCCGGGCAGCGGGCGGGCTGACCAAAGCCCGGGCTGTCTTTATCCTTTCTGAAAGCGGCGTGGTCACCATGAAAGCAACGCTTGCCATTGTCGGGCGACCCAATGTCGGCAAATCGACACTGTTCAACAGGCTTGTTGGCCGGCAGCATGCGATTGTCGACGATCAGCCGGGTGTCACGCGTGACCGCCGTGAGGGCGATGCCAGTCTGGCTGAACTGCGCTTTCGGGTGATTGATACGGCAGGCCTTGAAGAAGCAGCCAGCGGGTCGCTGGAAGATCGCATGCGCCGCCAGACCGAACGTGCGATTGATGAAGCTGATGTCACCCTCCTGGTAATCGATGCGCGTGTCGGCATTACCCCGGCAGACAAGTTCTTTGCTGATCAGATTCGGCGGGCAGGCGCGCATGTGGTGGTGCTTGCCAACAAATGCGAGGGACGTGCCGGTGCCAGCGGCCTTGCCGAAGCCTGGGGGCTGGGGCTTGGTGATCCGGTGCCGATCTCGGCGGTGCATGGCGAAGGGCTGGTCGATCTGCATGACGCCATTCTTGTCGCTGCCGAGGCAGTGGGTGTTGATGTCCTTGATGCGCCTGCAGAAAGCCCTGATGATGCAAACGATGATGACGAGGTAGAGGCCCCGCTGGACGAGGATGGCAATCCGATCGATGTCTGGCAGGACGAGATGAGCGCCCTGCCGATGCGTATTGCCATTGTCGGCCGCCCGAACATGGGAAAATCTACGCTGATCAACAAGCTGATTGACGAGGACCGGCTGCTGACCGGGCCTGAGGCCGGAATCACCCGTGATGCGATCGAACTTCCATTCGAATGGAAGGGCAAGCCTTACAAGCTGGTGGATACAGCTGGTATGCGGCGGCGGGCGCGGATCAGCGACAAGGTTGAACAGCTGATGGTCAGCGACGCGTTGCGGGCTATCCAGTATGCGCATCTGTGTGTGTTGCTGATCGATTCCACCGAAGAGCTGCACAAGCAGGATCTGGCAATCGCTCGCTGGATTGCCGAAGAAGGACGGGCGATTGTTATCGGCGCGAACAAATGGGATGCGGTACGCGACAAGCAGGCAGCGGTGCAGCGGATTGATGATCGTCTGGAAACATCACTGGCCCAGCTGCGCGGCGTGCCTGTCGTGTCTATGTCAGGTCTCTATGGTCGCGGGTTTGACAAGATGATGAAGGCAGCCAACGAAATGTACGGGTTCTGGAACACCCGCATTTCCACAGGCCGGATCAATCGCTGGCTGGAAGGCATGCTTGAAGCGCATCCGCCGCCGCTGGTGGAAGGGCGCCGTCTTCGTATCCGGTATATGACCCAGATCAAGACACGGCCGCCAACATTCGCGCTGTTCGTCAGCCGGCCGGCCGATTTGCCAGAAAGTTATCTACGCTATCTGATCACCGGGCTGCGCACCGACTTTGGCTTGTGGGGTATTCCTGTGCGGATGGTCATGCGCAAGGGTGAAAACCCTTATGCACACAAGGCACGCCGCCGCTAGGCGTTGTGTCTGAACGGTTTGTCTGTCTGTATCAATGCTGAAAGCAGGCGTGATCCGCTGGATCAATCGGCGCTGGCCGGCCTTGTCTGCTGCACCAGAAAAGACCCGAAGTCAGTGATCAGGCTGGCGAGTTCCTTGCTTTTTTCAAGGTTCAGTCTGTCCTTGCCATCCATATAGAGCGCGCGGTTGATTTCAATCTGCAAAGACTGACGCGTGCTGCGGGCATCGCCATATCGTCTGGTAATATGCCCGCCAGCATACGGGTGGTTCCAGCCAACGGTGAGACCGGCGGCGCCCAGATAAGTGGCAATCGCCTTGCCAAGGTCGCTGTTCAGCGTGACGCCGTGCCCATCGCCAAGGATGATATCCGGCAGCCGGTTATTCTGCCTGTCATGCGCAGGCATCGAATGAAAATCAACCAGCAGCGCGCTGCCATGACGGGCATGTGCGGCCTCGACAAGGGTTTCCAGCGCCGCGTGATAGGGCGTGTGAACCGCGGCAATTCGGGTATGCGCTTCGGTGGCGGGCAGGCGGCTCTGATA
>JADHLH010000118.1 GCA_016780765.1 Alphaproteobacteria bacterium
TTGTTAGACAGAAGAACATAGGAACAGCATCTCGCTCTTTCATCAAAAAGACCCAAGCTATTAAGTGGGCTTTGGAGCAAGAAGAACGCATAGAAAGAGGCGTATTTGGCTCTATAGAGACATCTGAGGTGACGCTAGGCGAACTGCTCAAAAGATACAGCCAACAGATTACCCCCGCTAAGAGAGGCGCAGAGACTGAGCAAAGGCGCCTCAACCGTCTCATTAACGACTCAATCAGTGACTATTCCATCGAGCAACTCACATCAAAGACATTAGCCAGCTTCAGAGATCGTAGGCTACTCGATGGGCAACGCGCCTGTGAGTATGACCTTATACTCATCAGGCATTGTCTTAAGGTCGCCATGAGCGAGTGGGGATTGATGTTGTCTGTTAACCCCGTCGACCAAATCAAAAAGCCATCCTCACCCAAGGCAAGAGAAAGACGCCTGAACGATGGTGAGTATGAGAGATTAGAAGCGGCATCCAAACTTACCCAGAACGCACACATCTGGCCAATTGTTGTCTTTGCCATCGAGACTGGCATGAGACGCGGAGAGATACTTGGGTTGACTTGGGACAATATCGACCTCAAACGCCGAACAGTTTTCCTACCGCTGACAAAGAATGGAAGTAGCAGAGAGGTGCCCCTGTCGACAAAGGCGGTCTGTGTTCTCCAACAACAACGAACGAGAACAGGCATTAGCCCCTTCCCTGTCAACTCTAACGCCTTCAGGTTAGCGTGGGACCGCCTTAGAGGCCGCGCTGATCTCAACGACCTTCGTTTCCATGACCTTCGTCATGAAGCCATCAGCAGGTTCTTTGAAATGGGGCTGACCGTGCCTGAAGTGGCTCTTATCTCTGGTCACAAGGACGTGAAGATGTTGTTTCGATACACCCATCTAAAGGTGGACAGTGTGGTCTCCAAGTTAGCTTAAATGAGGCTTTGGCACGAAAGTTGCCTAATGAATATATGGCGACCCTTAGCGCCAAAGAAATGACATAGGATTAATTTACGCATTTCCTCCCTTAAACTTCGCCCTTGCTGGTTTGCGCTGGTGAGGGCTCTTCTTGTGAAGTCAATTGGGTCCCATATCACCATAAAATGACCCCCGGCACCTCGATACATCAATCGATTTCAAAATGACGGCTAAAGGGCCGTTTGTTGTTGTTGTTTGTTTTGCTCGAACAATCGTTTTAGAGACGGCTATCGCAGAATTGCAGCCTTGCTTAGAGAAGCGGGTTGGTCCGTCAGCGATGGACGTATTGAACGGCTCTGGCGACGAGAGGGGCTAAAGGTTCCACAGAAACAACCAAAGAAAGGAAGGCTATGGCTGAACGACGGATCATGCGTTCGCTTGCGCCCCGAGTATCGCAATCATGTCTGGAGTTATGACTTCGTTCATTGCCGGACAGATGATGGGAAAGTCTTTCGAACACTGAACATCCTCGACGAGTTCAGTCGGGAATGTTTAGCCATCAAGGTCGATCGGAAGCTGAACTCAACGAATGTGATAGATGCTCTAACCGATCTGTTCATCCTGCGTGGCTCTCCAGCGTTTATAAGGTCTGACAACGGCCCTGAGTTCATCGCTCAAGCGGTGAGAGACTGGATTGCTGCAGTTGAAGACTACGATCAGGTGGAGACCGGCGGCAATGAGAAATATATCTCGCTCTGCCGCAAACACTAGCGGCATCGAGACCTCGGCTCATCCTGATTAGGTCTCATCCCCCGGGGTGGAGATAGGCCCGGCTCATCATCCGGGGCGTTTCGGGCTTGACCAGCTGAAGCTGGTAGACGACAAGCCGCTTGTGGCGAAAACTTGCTTCGCTTGCCGCAAGGTAGAATTCCCATATCCGGGCAAAGCGTTCATCATAGAGGCGAAGGACGTCTTGCCTGTTGCGCAGGAAGTTTTCACGCCAGGATCTGAGCGTTTCGGCGTAATGCAGAAACAAGACCTCAATATCGCTGATGGCAAGCGAGGTTGTTTCCACGGCAAGGGTGAGTTCGGAAATATCTTGATCAATTTGACGGGTTTGTTACCGTTTTAGGATGCCGCCTGCAAACGAGCCTGTGTTGACGAGGGACCCATGCATTCCGCATCGGAACATATATCCAGACCGATCGACGTGATGATCAATGGCAGCGTCTATCAATTTTCCGATATTCGGCCTGACACAACGCTTTTACAGCTTTTGCGCCTTGAGCTTGGACTGATAGGTAGCAAAGAAGGCTGTGCCGAGGGCGATTGTGGGGCCTGCACGGTGGTGCGCGGACGTATGCAGGGTGACCGCATTATTTATCAGCCGGTCAATGCCTGTATTTTGCTCGTGCCCATGGTCGATAAATCGGTCATCCGTACGGTCGAAGGGGTGGCCAGGGATGATGGTCAGCTTCATCCGGTTCAACAGGCGGTTGTTGATCATCATGGGTCGCAATGCGGGTTTTGCACGCCCGGTTTTATCATGTCGCTTTATGGGGGCTGGGTAAATCGTTGTGGTTTTACGGCCAAGGACCTGGATGATCTGCTGGCTGGTAATCTGTGCCGTTGTACCGGCTATGGCCCGCTTGTGCGGGCGGGGGTATCACTTGCCGGGCAAGCACTGGCCACGTGGGAAACCGACCGGCTGAAACAAGAAGCCGCCTATTTAAGGCGCGCGCAAGACCTGCCTGAACTCGATTATCATGTCGGCGGCATGTCTTACCGGGCACCGCTGACCCGTGATGGTTTTTCATCAGCCTATCAAGACCAGCCAGATACGCAGATCATTGCCGGCGCCACCGATATTGGCCTGTGGATTACCAAACAGAACCGAAAACTTGCAAAATTGCTGTCGGTACAAGAGGTAAAAGGTCTTGAAGGCATCACGCAACAAGATGACGGGTTTTTGGTCGGCGCGGCGGCAACGCATGAACAGGCGGCAGATTATTTGGCTGAATATGTCCCGGATCTGGCTGAATTATGGCGCCGCTTTGGTTCGGTTCAGGTGCGGGCAAGCGGGACCGTTGGCGGCAATATCGCCAACGGGTCGCCCATTGGTGATTTAGCACCGGCGCTAATAGCGCTGGATGCGCGGCTGAATTTGCGGTGCGGTGCAAACAAACGCCAGCTAAAATTAGACGATTTTTTTATCGCCTATGGACAACAAGACAGGCGCCCCGCCGAATGGGTTGAAAGCCTGTTCATCCCCAAATTAAAGCAAGGCTGGCGGTTTCGATGTTTTAAGCTATCAAGGCGGTTTGATCAGGATATTTCCAGCGTTATGGGGGCTTTTGCCCTGCAAACCGATGGGGCGGTGATCAGTGCGGCGCGAATTGCCTTTGGCGGTATGGCGGCTATTCCGCAACGCGCCAAAACCCTAGAAAGCGCCGTGATGACCCAGCCGCTTCACCCGCAACAGAATGATGAAAGCTGGATTGATCCGGCGCTGGCCGATGATTTTACCCCGCTAAGCGATGTGCGGGCATCAACAGGCTATCGTTTGTTGGCGGCGCGTAATTTACTGCAAAAATGCCGTCTGGAAATTGCCACAGGCAGATCAATCAGATTGGTTGGCGCAGGCCATGATTTATGTGGGTCTGGATTAGGAAACGGCTAATGCGCGCCCCAAAGACCCATCCAGAAATTGGCGTTTCCCGTACCCATGAAAGTGCGGCTTTGCATGTGACAGGCCGCGCCCGTTATGTCGATGATATGGCCCTGCCAGCCGGTAATGTTCATATCGCGCTTGGGCTTAGCCCGGTTGCACATGGTGTGTTAAATAGCATTGACGCCACCAAGGCATTGCAAGCCCCGGGGGTGCGCGCTGTTCTGACCGCGGCCGATATTCCCGGCCAGAATGATTGTAGCCCGGTTATGGGCGATGACCCGATATTTGCCGAAAAAGACATTATGTATCATGGCCAAAGCATTTTTGCTGTGGTCGCTGATACACGCGCCGAGGCCAGAGATGCGGTCATGCTTGTCAGCGTTGATATAACGCCGCTACCAGCTGTTGTGACCATTGATCAAGCGATAGAACAGGATAGTTTCCTTGAACAGCCTTTATGCCTTTCAACGGGTGATCCGCAAGCTGTCTATGACGCGGCCCCGCATAAGATAGATGGTGAACTTGTCGTTGGCGGGCAGGAACATTTCTATCTTGAAGGGCAAGCGGCGATAGCCATGACCAATGAAACCGGTGGCATCCAGCTTTTTGTATCGTCACAACATCCAAGTGAAATTCAACATAAAGTTGCGGGCATGCTGGGGTTGGCTTATGGCGATGTTCAGGTTGATGTCAGGCGGATGGGTGGCGGCTTTGGCGGCAAAGAAAGCCAGAGCAATCTTGTCGCATGTATCGCCGCGCTGGCTGCATATAAAACGGGTCGGCCGGCCCGTCTTGTCTATGACCGCGATGATGATATGCGGGTCACTGGCAAGCGTCATGATGCCAAGCTGGTTTATAAAGCCGGCTTTGACAAAACTGGGCGCATCAGCGTGCTGATCATTGATCAATATCTGCGTTGTGGCATGTCGTATGATTTATCCAAGGCGATTGCCATCCGCGCAATGACGCATGCGGAAAATGCCTATTCTATTGCGAATTGCCGCATAACCGCCAGATTATGCCGCACCCATACCGCGTCGAATACGGCGTTTCGGGGGTTTGGCGGCCCGCAAGGCATGATTGGCATCGAACGGATTATCGAGGAAATTGCCGCGACGCTTGGGCGTGACCCCATTGAAATCAGAAAGGTGAATTATTACCCCGATTATATGACTGGCCACTACGCACAGACGCCCTATGGCCAGATTGTCAAAGATGGTATTTTGGGGCAATTAACCGATGCGCTTTTGGCCAGCGCTGATTATCAGCGCCGACGCGATGACATTGATGCCTATAATAAAACCAACCCGGTTCAACGCCGCGGGCTGGGTTTCACGCCGGTTAAATTTGGCATTTCCTTTAACAGAAAGATGCTGAATCAGGCTGGCGCGCTTGTCCATGTTTATACAGACGGATCGGTTCATCTAAACCATGGCGGCACAGAAATGGGACAGGGGTTGCATACCAAGATTGTGCAGATTGTCGCCGATGTTTTTGGCATAGATGTTGATAATATTCGTATTTCAGCAACGACCACCGCCAAGGTTCCAAACACATCGGCAACGGCGGCTTCGTCGGGTACAGACCTGAATGGGATGGCCGCTTTGCGGGCCGCAGAAACCATCAAATCGCGCATGGCTACACAGCTTGGCAGCCTGTATCAGGCCGCTGCGGATAACATAAAATTTGCCGCTGGCAAGGTGCATCTGCCATCAGGCCAAGCGCTGTCTTTCGCAGATGCGGCAACGCTGTGCCATGCTGGCAGGGTGTCACTGTCTGCGACCGGGTTTTATGCAACCCCCGATATTCACTGGGATGATGCCAGCCTAACCGGTTCGCCATATTATTATTTTGCTTATGGTGTGGCGCTATGCGAGGTGGTG
>JADHLH010000119.1 GCA_016780765.1 Alphaproteobacteria bacterium
AGGGAGGCGCATCGTGACCGGGATCACATTGATTGCGGTGGCCGCCGGCGGTGCCTGCGGCGCCTTGCTGCGCTATGGGGCGGTATTGGTGACGGGAGCAGGCATCTTTGACTTTGCCGGCCCGATGGCAACACTGACGGTCAATATCTGCGGCAGCGCCATGATGGGTCTTGTGGCAGGCGGACTGGCAGCCGGGGTGGTGATGCCAGAACCGCTGCGCCTGTTCATCGCGGTGGGTTTTCTGGGGGCATTGACGACATTTTCCACCTTTGCCCTTGATGCGGGTGCCTTGTTGCAGCGCCAGAGCAGTGCGGCCGCGCTTGCCTATATAGCGCTTTCAGTTGTCCTGTCGCTGCTGGCCTTTGCTGCAGCGCATATGCTGGCCAGTGCCGCGCTGGGCCGCGGTGCCTCATAGCCATGGCAGACGATGGTGAAAATATCCCCGACTGGTGGATGCTGACCGTCCCTGAGGATGAAGACAGCACCCGGATTGACCGGTTTCTGCGCCGCCAGGTGCCGGGTCTGACGCAGGGACCTGTTGAAAAAATGCTGCGCTCGGGCCTGATCCGTCTTGATGGCAAGAAAGCACGCCCTGCTGACAGGCTGGCGGCGGGTCAGATCTTGCGCCTGCCACCGCATCTGCGTGATGGTGTCGCTGTCCCGGCCGGCAAGGGCGCGGGTAGTGCCAGAACTGGTATCGGCGCGCCAAGTCCGGTGGCTGATGCCCGTCTGCGCAAGGATTTTGATGCGATGGTGATTGCCGAAGGGCGGGACTGGCTGGCGATCAACAAACCCGGCGGGCTGGCGGTACAGGGCGGTACCGGTACGAAAAAGCATGTGGATGGTATGCTGCAGGCCCTTGCTGACGGTTCAGAAGACCGGCTGCGCCTTGTGCACCGCATCGACAAGGACACATCTGGTCTGTTGTTGCTGGGTAAGGGGCGTGCGGGCGCGCGGCGGCTGACCCGTGCCTTTCAGGCGCATGAGATCGAAAAGACCTATCTGGCACTGGTGGCCGGATTGCCGCCTGAAAATATGCGGATCAATGTGCCGCTGGCAAAAGGCGGTGGGCCAGGGCATGAATTGATGCAGGTTGATGAAAATGGCCAGCACGCCATCAGTGAATTGCGGCGGGTTGACCATGCGGCGCGGCGATACGCGCTGGTGGCGCTGCGCCCGCTGACTGGACGGACGCATCAGCTGCGCGTGCATATGGCGCATATTGGCCACCCGATCATGGGTGACGGTAAATATGGCGGTGAGACAGCGCATCCGGGCGGCGTTATAGCTGGCAAACTGCATCTGCACGCCTGGCAACTGGTGCTGCCGGGCGGACAAAAGATCGAGGCGCCGCTGCAGTCCCCGCCTCCATCGCCGCTTCTGTCTCCCTTGGGTGACAGCTTGTCGGCGCTGGGGCTTGCGGTGCCGGCCGCCGACTGGCAGTTTGCCTGACTGATTCTTTGTTGTTGTAAAGAGAGGCCCGTCAATGTCCGCAAAGAAGCGCTTTTACACGTCGGTTGATGTCAGCGAGGAGGCAGGCAGATTCGGTGTGACGCTGGATGGGCGGGCGGTGCGTTCGCCTGCTGGCACATTGGCGCTGATGCCATCACGCGCGCTGGCCGCCGCCGTGGCCGCTGAATGGCAGGCGCAGGAACAGGAGATAGAGCCAGCCAGCATGCCCTTTTTCAGCCTGACGGTAACGGTGATCGACCGGGTGACCCCGCAGCGCGCCGCGATTCTGCAAGAGCTTGAGGCCTATGGCGGCAATGATCTGCTGTGTTATCACGATGGCGATGACAGCGAACTGGCAGCGCGCCAGCAGCGGGTCTGGATGCCATGGATCGACTGGGCGCGTGACAGTCTGGGCGCCGATCTGCAGGTTGCCCCCGGCATCATGCCGGTCAGCCAGTCTGCGGCGGCCTGTGCGACACTGGGCGAAGCTGCTGCCAGCTTTGATGACTGGGTGCTTGGCATGCTTCACCGCACCGTGACGCTGGGCGGATCGATGGTGCTGGGGCTGGCGTTCATCAATGGCAAAATGGAGGCAAATGCGCTGTTTGATGCCGCCTTCCTTGATGAATTATGGCAGGCCGAAAAATGGGGCAGCGACTGGGAGGCAGAGGATCGCCGCGCCGGTATCAAGTCCGAACTGGCAGATGCCGAACGCTTTCTGCAACTGGTTCGGATGGCGGGGTAACGGCATGCTGACGCCCGCGCTGGAATCGCAGCTGTCGGATTTTGATCCGGATGATCTGGGGCCCCATGCAGCGGCTCTGTTTGCAGAATTGTGCCGGGCTGTGCGCGCTGGCATGCCACTAAGCGCACTTGTGCTGGCAGCTACAATGGTGGATGTGGTGGCGCATGAAGAGGCAGGACCAGCTGGCCATATCGACGGGATAGATTTTGCCTATGCGGGGAACAAGGCCGCGCTTGGCTGGTTGCGCGGGCGGCGCAATGCTGTGCTGCATCATGAAGGGCCGAGCGACGGGCTGATGGGTGAGGCAGCGGCCATGGACTGGCAGTGGCGCGATACCGAGCGCGGGGTGAGCGCGCTGCTGGACTATCTGGATGATCTTGTCAGGTATGATGTGTCGGACTAGGCGTCTGTTGCTTGCCGGATCATTCCGGTTCGTGCCGATCCATTCCAGATCATTCCAATTCATTCCAGATCATGCTGGCAGATCGGGGAAATGCCGCTCAAAACACGTTGCAAGCGACGCATCCAGCTGTTTCAGGTCACAGGTTATACCCTGAGCGGCTAGCGAGGTCACACCGCCATCCCGCACGCCGCAGGGGATGATCCGCTCAAAAGCTGTGAGATCGGGGTCAAGATTGATGGCGATGCCGTGCCAGCTGACCCAGCGGCTGATCCGCACGCCAATGGCGGCAATCTTGTCCAGCTCGCCATCACCTGCCACCCAGATACCGGGATGGTCGTCCCGGCGCTGGCCGCTCACGCCGAAACTGGCAAGCGTATCGATGATCCACGCTTCCAACGCCTGCACATAGGCACGCACATCCGGGTTGCGCGCGGCCAGGTCCAGCATCACATACGCCACCCGCTGGCCGGGGCCATGCCAGGTCCATTGTCCGCCGCGCCCGCTGCGATGCACGTCAATCCCGCCAATATTTACCAGATCGGAATCCTGCGCCGAGGTGCCGCCGGTCAGCACCGGCGCATGTTCCAGCAACCACACTTGCTCGCCAGCACTGCCGGCACGAATGTCGGCAGCATGTGTGGCCATCGCCTCAATCGTGGGGGCATAGGCCTGCGGCCCGTCAAATGTCCGAAAGACTGGCCGCCTCATAGCCCACCCGGGCTGAGCGGCATATGCCGGTTAACATCTTTATACAGCAGATATCGAAATGGTTCGGAACCGTTTGCTGTACAGGCTTGCGGGCAAAAGGCACGCAGCCACAGGAAGTCACCCGCCGCAACCTCGACCCAGCTGGTGTTGAGCAGATAGTCACCCGTGCCCTGCAGGATGAACAGCCCGTGTTCCATCACATGCGTTTCGGCAAAGGGAATACAGCCGCCCGGCTGAAAGGTGACGATATTCACATGCATGTCATGACGCATATCAGCCGGATCAACAAAGCGGGTGGTGGCCCAGAGGCCATCACAATCGGGCATGGGGATCGGGCTTGCATCGGCATCACTGGTGACAAAGGCATCGGGCGCACTGACACCTTCGGCCGGCACATAGCGCTTGCGGATCCAGTGCCAGACGGCAGGGGTGCTGCCGGTCGCATGCAGTGACCAGGCCGCACCAGCCGGCACAAAGGCATAGCCACCTGCCGCCATGTCATGCGCTGTGCCATCGATTAACAGGCGCAGCGTGCCGCCTGTCACAAAGATCACGGCCTCGGCAGATGCATCATTTTCTGGTGTATCGCTGCCACCACCGGCGGTTGTCTCGACCAGATAATGCGAGAATGTCTCGGAAAATCCGGTCATCGGACGGGCCAGCACCCACATGCGGGTTGCCTGCCAGCCGGGCAGGAAGCTGGTGGTGATATCGCGCTGCACATCGCGCGGGATGACGGCATAGGCATCGGTGAAGATGGCGCGCCCCTCGGCGCTGGCGGATTGCGGCGGCAGACCGCCCGGGCAATCAGGATAGGTGAAGGCGGCGCTGGCACTGCTGCTGGCGGTGGTGGCCTGATCGGCCGCAGGCGCGCGTGATGATGGAGGTGTGAGCGACATGTGGCAGATGTTCCAGACAGGCAAGAGGCAGACAGCCCGCAGGATAACACAGGCCGGCCAAGCCGTCATCTGCCCGTCAAAACCGCTTGATTAAAGCCGGCCAGAGTGACATAAACGGCGCATCTTAGCGTGCGGCCGTGGCGGAATTGGTAGACGCGCAGCGTTGAGGTCGCTGTGGGTTAATAACCCGTGGAAGTTCG
Source organism: Alphaproteobacteria bacterium (assembly GCA_016780765.1). Taxonomy (GTDB): domain Bacteria; phylum Pseudomonadota; class Alphaproteobacteria; order Puniceispirillales; family Puniceispirillaceae; genus UBA8309. The sequence goes on from JADHLH010000119.1 coordinate 4,408, forward strand.
AGTCTTCTCGGCCGCACCATCCCCCTTCCGAAAACCCCCGGAAAAGCTTGCGTTTCATCCGCTGTGTGAATGGCGGGGTTACATTTGGTGATACAAATGTCCAAGTTCCGGGCACCGTATCTGGTGCGGAAACGCGGTATCTTTTATCTGCAAAAACGTATTCCCCAGCAACTTACTGGTCATTACGGGCGTACCTTTGTCCGCAAGTCGTTGCGTACGAAGGACAGGCTAGAAGCATCGAAGCTGGCCTCGCAGCTGGTACGTGGCTTGGAGCGTGAATGGAACGAATTACTGTTCACTGTGTCTGCAACAGGCAGCGTTTACGATTTGTTGCACGACAAGCCTCTTGCGTTGCCAACATTGTCTGAAGCCCGACAAACATACTGTGAAATGAAAGGGAGGGCCGACGATAGGCGTTTTGTTCGCTACACCTCTCGTGTTGTCTCAGAGATTGTTCAACTGGCTGGCGACAAGGTGATCAACGGCTACACCCGCAATGACGCTTTGCTGTTCAGAGACAGCCTTCTGAAACGCGAAGTGTCTTACAACACAGTGAAGCGCAACTTTGAGTGCGTCCGAGCCATCTGGAACTTTGCAGCCCGTGAGAACGGGATCAGTGATCCGAACCCGTTTGCAAACATGAACTACGGTAACGGGGCAGCTGCGGTAAAGCGGATGCCTATACCGATCGATGACATTCGAAAGGTTCAGCAACTCTGTTACCAGAGAGACGATGATATCCGGTGGCTGATCGCTCTGCTTTCAGACACTGGAATGCGTCTAGCAGAGGCTGCTGGCTTGGCGACGGAGGACGTCTTTCTTGATACAGAGATACCCTATGTGAGGCTCTGTGAGCGTTCGTGGAGGCCGTTAAAGACTAGAAGCAGTGAAAGGGATGTGCCGCTTGTTGGTGCCGCCCTATGGGCTGCACAGAGAGCGTATGAAAGCAGCCCGAACGAGTACCTATTTCCTCGTTACTGTTCTGATGATGGATGTAAGGCGGACTATGCCAGTAACTCGCTGAACAAGTGGCTGCGCAAGC
>JADHLH010000120.1 GCA_016780765.1 Alphaproteobacteria bacterium
CACCAGGATCTAGTCTGGCTTGATGCGCTTCAATGGCCGGCCTCCAATGCCGAGTGCGAGCACCACCAGTATCTCGTTCGGGCGGGGCGCGTCGGGTACGGTGATCTCGGCAGCGTCCATATGGTCAAAATCCCATATGCTCAGCTTGCTGGTCAGCGGCACTGTGAGTGTTGCGCCTGGCCCGCCAATCTTTTTCGTGGAGGTGATGATCTCGCTGGCCTCGCCCAGCGCACCGCGGACCGGGGCGCCGAACCGGGGATGGATCAACGCGGCGGCGTGTTCGATCTCGCCATCAACACCGACAATGGCACCCTTGCCATAGGACTGCACATCATCAGGCCCGGCGGAAAGCGCGTCGCACCCGCGTTCGACAAGCTGTGCAGATATATCGGCTCCTATGTCCTTCAGGATATCGAGGTCAGCATCGGGTTGGCCGGCAAGCGGGTTGGTGATCACCGCAGCGACAACACATTTGCGACTTGGCGTTGCGAGTTGCTGGCCCGCCTCGCGGTGGATGTCCTCAACCGAGGCAATCATTTTGCGGATGTCTGCTTTATTTTGCATCATGGCGCTCCGTATTTTTGCAAAGGTGCCTTTTTTGACAGGCGTTTTAAGTGGTCCGTCTTGGTGGCTCGTCCTGGTAGCCTGTACTGATCCTGACAAAACCATAGCGTCAGCAGCGGGCAAGTCATAGCCTCACCACCAAAAATTTTATCATTTGGTAAAAAATATTGGACAAAGCCGATTTATCAGGCATTCTTTTGGTCTGGCAAGGTGCGTAGCAGCGCTATGTGCAAGAGGTATATGGAACAAGCAGAAATCAAGCCTGCTATGTGCCAGGATGATGCAGGCTTGGATGGTCACCTTCCTATGACGGAGGCATGCATGGTCGACAGATATCTTGAGGACGGGGTTATTGAAGGCCGTCTGGATAGCGATCTATACGAACAGAATTTTGCGGATGCGCATCCACCGCTGGACCCGCATGAGGCGTTGGTCGCTGCCGACAGGTGCTATTTCTGCTATGACGCGCCATGCGTGACGGCCTGTCCGACGGCAATCGATATCCCCAAATTCATCCGGCAGATTTCCACAGGCAATCTTGAGGGTTCGGCCCGCACGATCTTTGACCAGAACATTCTTGGCGGGATGTGTGCTCGCGTATGCCCCACAGAAACCCTGTGCGAACAGGCCTGTGTTCGCGAAACGGCAGAAGGGCAGCCTGTACAGATCGGCCTGTTGCAGCGCCACGCCACCGATCATGCGATGAAGAACAATCTGCAATTCTATGACCCTGCGGAGGATACCGGAAAGACCATTGCTGTCATTGGTGCCGGCCCCGCCGGACTTGCCTGTGCACATCGCTTGGCGATGAAGGGCCACAAGGTCGTCATCCATGATGCAAACCCGAAGGCGGGTGGCCTGAATGAATATGGGATAGCAACCTACAAATCGGTCGATCAGTTTGCCCAGCACGAGGTTGACTATGTGACCGCGATTGGCGGCATCAGCATCGTCAATGACAGCCGGCTTGGTGACAATCTGACGATTGACGGATTGCTTGATGAACATCATGCAGTGTTTCTTGGCATCGGGCTTGGCGGCGTGAATGCGCTCGGCGCTGAAACCGATAGCGATGACATCAGCGTGAACGCTGTCGATTTCATTGCCGAATTGAGACAGGCTGAGGATTTCGCGAAGGTTGCGGTTGGGCGTCGCGTCATGGTGATTGGCGGCGGTATGACGGCCATTGATGTTGGCACGCAAGCCCGGCTTCTGGGTGCTCAGGATGTGACCATTGCCTATCGCCGGGGGCGCGACAACATGAATGCCTCATCTGCGGAACAGGACCAGTCCAGCGCAAAGGGTGTAAACATCCGCCACTGGATGCAGCCTGTCGAGGTGACAAAGAGCGGTTCTGGCAGCCTGAATGTCAAAATGGAATTCACCACCCTGTCGGAAGGCAAGCTGACCGGCACTGGGAAGTTTGAGACTGTCGAGGTCGATCAGCTGTTCACAGCGATTGGCCAGACATTGGCCGCGGGTGAGGCAATTGGCTCGATTGCCGTGGAGCATGGCCGTATTCGTGTTGATGAAACATTCAGAACCTCAAACCCGTCTGTCTGGGCTGGCGGCGACTGTGTTGCTGGCGGCGATGACCTGACTGTAACAGCTGTAGCGCAGGGGCGTGACGCAGCCGAAGCAATCCACGCGGCCCTGGTAACATGAATACCAATATGACTGCTGGCGTAAAAATCAGTGTGAATATCGATGTGAATAGTGGGGCGACCCAAAGCCAAGGGAGACAGACATGGCTGACCTGAGACATAATTTTGTAGGCATCAAATCCCCCAATCCTTTCTGGCTGGCATCGGCACCGCCAACAGACAAGGAATATAATGTTGTGCGCGCCTTCAAGGCGGGCTGGGGCGGTGCTGTCTGGAAGACGCTTGGCCTCGATCCGCATATCGTCAATGTTGGCGGACCGCGTTATGGCGCGATCTGGGGTGCTGACCGGCGGTTGCTGGGCTTGAACAATATCGAGCTGATCACCGACCGGCCTCTGGATGTAAATCTTCAGGAGATCAAGTCTGTAAAAAAGGCCTGGCCTGACCGGGCGCTCGTCACCAGCCTCATGGTGCCCTGTGAGGAGCCGTGCTGGGAAGGTATTCTGCGGCAGGTGGAAGATACGGAATGTGACGGGGTCGAGCTGAATTTCGGGTGCCCGCATGGCATGTCGGAGCGCGGCATGGGCGCTGCCGTGGGTCAGGTTCCCGAATATATCGAAATGGTCACTCGCTGGTGTAAAGACAAAACCCGCATGCCGGTGATCGTCAAGCTGACGCCCAACATCACCGATGTGCGCTATCCGGCGCGTGCGGCCAAGGCTGGCGGCGCGGATGCGGTATCGCTTATCAATACAATCAGCTCGATCATATCGGTCGATCTGGATCAGTTTGCGCCGGAACCGACGATCGACGGTAAAGGTACCCATGGCGGCTATTGCGGGCCGGCTGTCAAGCCGATTGCCCTGAATATGGTGGCGTCAATTGCGCGTGATGCGGAAACGGCCGGTCTGCCGATTTCGGGCATTGGCGGCGTGACCACCTGGCGTGACGCTGCCGAGTTCCTGACTTTGGGCGCTGAAAATGTTCAGGTCTGCACCGCAGCAATGACTTATGGGTTCAAAATTATCGAAGAGCTGGTCGAAGGGCTGGAACAATGGATGGACAATGCTGGTCATCCAGACCTTGATTCAATCCATGGCCGGGCGCTGCCGAATGTCACCGAATGGCAATATCTGAACCTGAATTATACCGCCAAGGCGCGGATCGACCAGGACAGCTGCATCAAGTGCGGACGCTGCCACATCGCTTGTGAAGATACATCACATCAGGCGATCACCAACATGGTGGATGGCGAGCGGCGCTTTGAGGTGATCGACGAGGAATGCGTTGGCTGTAACCTGTGCGTGAATGTCTGCCCGGTTGAAAGCTGCATCACCATGGAAAGGCTGCCAGCGGGCGATCTGGACAAGCGTACCGGCAAGGATGTGTCTCCGGACTATGGCAACTGGACGATGCATCCCAACAATCCGATGCGCGATGCCGCCGAATAGGGGCCTGATGTTGCTGTCGGCAGCATGGATATCACCGGCATAATTCTGGCCGGCATAGATGCGGCTGCCAAGCGGTCTCAAGGGACGTCATCAGCGCCCATAAGGCGGCCAAGGAACAATGTGTCCAGCATCTCTGCCGCGTCTGTGTAATAGCTCTTGTCACCTGGCGGAAGGCCGAGCACATGGCGCACCTGAACGCTGAAATCGGCGTAATGCTGGGTGGTCGACCAGATGGCAAACAGCAAGTGCCGCGGGTCACAGGGGGCCAATTGACCATTATCAATCCAGCGCTGCAGAATCTTGGCCTTTTCATCGACAAGCTGTTTCAATTCGGTTTGCAGGAAGGTGCCGATATGCGGTGCCCCGGCCAGAATTTCATTGGCAAACAGCCGCGATTCGCGCGGAAATTCTCGTGACGATTCCAGCTTGCGCCTGATATAGGCACCGATTTCCAGCGTCGGCTCACCATCTGCGCTGATTTCGCGCAAAGGGGCCAGCCAGACATCAAGAAGGCCGGTCAGCAGGGCAATGTGAATTTCTTCCTTGTTCTTGAAATAATAGAGCAGGTTGGGTTTCGACATATCTGCGGCGCTGGCAATCCGGTCCAGTGTGGCCCCGTGAAAGCCGTTTTGCGAAAACACCTCAAGCGCGGCAAGCAGGATACGCTCTTCGTTTTCCTGCTGAATGCGCGTCTTGCTGCGTGGATGCTTCACGCTTGTGCTGGCTGTCGATATTTGTGCCATCTCGTCCCCCACATTACATATTGTCATTTTATTATTTTCAACATTCTAAGAGATTTGACCAAACGGTAAAAATGTTATTTCATAAATCTGAAACCTGATTTCGATCCGGGTTGCAGGAAGCCCTGCCCGGTCAGCAGCGCGAGGTGTCTGAAACAGGCGATGCGCGGCGAAATTGATGGAGAGTGCCACAATGCCTGACAGCGCAACCCCTCAGCCAAATGATTTACGCGCCTTCTGGATGCCGTTCACCGCGAACCGACACTTCAAAGGCAATCCGCGTATGCTGGTCAGCGCAAAGGACATGCATTACGAGACAGTTGAAGGCAACAAGATCCTGGATGGCACCGCCGGTCTGTGGTGTGTCAATGCTGGTCATACCCGCCCGAAGATTGTTCAGGCGGTACAGGATCAGGTGGCGCAGCTTGACTATGCGCCGGCCTTTCAGATGGGCCATCCAAAAGCGTTCGAGCTTGCCAACAGGCTGGTCGATATTACGCCAGACGGGATGAATTACTGCTTTTATACCAACTCCGGGTCGGAGTCGGTAGAGACAGCGCTGAAGATGGCAATTGCCTATCAGCGGGTGCGTGGCAATGGCAGCCGGACCCGGCTTATCGGACGTGAGCGCGGTTATCATGGCGTCAATTTTGGCGGCATTTCGGTGGGCGGTATCGTTGCCAACCGCAAGATGTTCGGCAGCTTGCTGTCGGGCGTCGATCATATGCCACATACCCATGATCTGTCGCGCAATGCCTTCAGCCGCGGTGAGCCAGAGCACGGCGCCGAACTGGCTGATGAGCTGGAGCGGATTGCCTTGCTGCATGATCCGTCGACCATCGCTGCGGTGATTGTCGAGCCTGTGGCAGGGTCCACCGGTGTTCTGATCCCGCCCAAGGGCTATCTGAAGCGACTTCGCGAAATCTGTGACAAGCATGGTTTCCTGTTGATCTTTGACGAAGTGATCACCGGATTTGGCCGTCTGGGAACGCCGTTTGCCGCTAATTATTTCGATGTAAAACCGGATATCATTACGACAGCCAAGGGG
>JADHLH010000121.1 GCA_016780765.1 Alphaproteobacteria bacterium
CGCTGATTGCACCGATTGCAATGGATGAGGGTCTGCGTTTTGCGATCCGCGAAGGTGGCCGCACCGTGGGTGCCGGCGTCGTCGCATCGATCGTGAAATAACAACAAGATTAAGGAGGGGCGGAAAACGCCCCTCTTTGGCAGCGGGATGTGTCGCTGCCGGGCGGAATAGGGGTGTAGCTCAATTGGTAGAGCACCGGTCTCCAAAACCGGGGGTTGTAGGTTCGAGTCCTATCGCCCCTGCCACCGCCTGAAGATCACACCGAGACGCGCTAGGCCAGCGGCAGTCGCTTTTCAACAAGCCTTGCCATGATTGACGCGCCGATCGGCAGCAACTCCTCGCCAAGTACAAAGGCCGGGTTGTGCAGCCCCGTCGTGCCGGTATGTCCGACACGGCAATACGCCCCCGGCACAACTCTGAGCATGTCGGCAAAGTCTTCCGATCCGGTGGCCGGTACGGATATATCCGAGACATTCTCTGCCCCCAGAATATCTGTTGCCGCATCGATATAGGCATCAGACAGTTCATGATCATTTACCAGCACATCGAATACATTGCGCATGTCGAGATTGATTTCGACTTCATACGCGGCCGCGATGCCATCACAGATAGCCTGCATGCGCTGCATTGCCAGATTGCACACCTCCTCGCGGAAGTAACGAACGGTACCGGCGATATGCGCGTTTTCAGGAACGACGTTATAGGCAGCGCCCGCATGGATCTGGGTCACCGACATCACACAGCTGTCGAGGGGTGCCACGTTACGGCTGACGATTGTTTGCAGCTGGCTGACAAGCGTTGATGCGATGACCACCGTATCGCGTGACTGGTGCGGCATTGCCGCATGGCTGCCAAGACCGCGGATATGCGCATCGAAAAACATCGCACCGGCCATGGCAACGCCTTTGCAGATATCGAACGTGCCGGGCTTGCCGTTTGGCGAATTATGCATGCCGTAAATTTCATCAACAGGGAATGTCTTGAACAGGCCATCCGCCATCATCTGGCGTGCGCCGCCAAGGCCTTCTTCAGCCGGCTGGAAGATCAGCACCGCGGTTCCGTCAAAGTCGCGCGTTTCGGCCAGATGTTTTGCCGCGCCAAGCAACATTGTGGTGTGCGCATCATGACCGCAGGCATGCATCGTGCCCGGGGTCTGGGATGAAAACGGCATGCCGCTGATCTCGTCAATTGGCAGCGCGTCCATATCAGCGCGCAGGCCAACCCGCCGGTTGCCGTGTGACTTGCCATGGATCAGCGCCACAACGCCAGTCTTGCCAAGCCCCGTGTGAACCTCATCAACGCCATATTCAGCCAGCTTGCTGGCAACAATGCCGCTGGTGCGTGTCTCTTCAAACCCCAGTTCCGGATGCGCATGCAAATCCCTGAAGATTGTTTCCATTTCTTCTGTGGCTGCGGCAATGGCTGGCAGAATATGCATGCTGTCGATCCTCTGAATGGTGGTGCAAGTGAGACGCAAAATCGCCTGTCACCTTTCAGTGTGCGACAGATTGGCGAAGAAATCGACCCTTGTTGCACGCAGGAATGGTGCTTCTACTTCCACTATCCCTTGATGGAATCGATCCGTGCGGCGAAATAGGACATGCGTTTGTCAGAATCGACAACCGGATCATCAAAGCAGGCTTCCAGAATATCATCGATCACGGCGGTGAGCGGTGCCATCCGGTAAAGGCGGCCCGGCCGGGCAATGGGCACGGCAACGCTGATGCTGGCATGTGTTGCCAATGGTGACTCTTTGCTGTCGGTGATGGCAATTGTGGGAATGCCAAGCTGGCGCGATGCATCCGTCAGCCGCACTGTTTCTGTAGAATAGGGCAGCGTTCCAAAGGCAATGACCAGATCATCAGCTGTCAGCCGTGCCAGATCTTCGGGACTGCCCGAGCCGGACGGCGACATCAGGTGAAAATGATCAAATACCATCCGCCCGACATAATGCATGTAGAGGGCAAAGGCGCGGGCGCTGCGAAAACCGGTGATATGAACGCTGCGCGCGCGGTTAATCATTGCAGCGGCATCATTGATGCTGGCTTGCAGTTCAGGTGATTGCAGGTCGAATGATGGTGCGCCTTGTGATGCCGCCTTCGTGGCGGCGGCGTCTGCCAGCAGCCAGTCACGCACGGCTGTCTGAAAGTCGGTATAGCCTTCATAGCCCCATTTGCGGGTAAGCCGGATCACCGTCAGCGGCGAGACACCGGCGCTGGCAGACAGTTTGCGGATTGACTGAAACGGGATCGATCGCAAGTCACGCAGGATCGTATCGCTTGCCCGCCGCATGGTCGGGGAGAGCCGGGCAGAGACGCTTTGCAGATTCTGGCGTAAATCCATATGGCGTAAATCCATATCAAGTCCTGTTTCCGAACGACCATGATGAAAAAATCATTAGCCGTCGCGGAAAGCAAGGTTAGCTTCAAATTTAGTATGTTACAATTGTAACAAATACGGTAGTATTAGCAACAGCTGTTTTGCATACGGGCAAGTTTGTGATTTTCTTTTGGTCGAGATCATCAAAGGAGGGTCCTACCCATGAAAATCAAACAGCTAATATGCGGCAGTGCTATCGCATCCATGGCCGTCTTTGGCGCGGTCCAGGCCGTTGCCGAACAATTCGTGTCAGTTGGTACAGGCGGGGTAACCGGTGTCTATTATCCGACTGGCGGTGCGATCTGCCGACTCGTCAACAAGGACCGCAAGATGCATGGTATCCGCTGTTCAGCCGAATCAACTGGCGGATCGGTCTATAACATCAATACGGTGCGCGCGGACGAGCTGGAATTTGGTGTGGCGCAATCTGACTGGCAGTATCACGCCTATCGCGGCACCTCAAAATTCGCCGATCAGGGCAAGTTTTCTGATCTGCGTGCTGTCTTCTCGGTTCATCCGGAACCTTTTACCCTGATTGTCCGCAAGGGTTCAGGGATCAGGAAATTTGAAGATCTGAAGGGACGCAAGATCAATGTTGGCAACCCGGGGTCGGGCCAGCGGGCGACAATGGAAGTGGTCATGTCTGCCTTTGGCATCAGCATGAACGACTTTTCGCTGGCAGCTGAACTGAAGGGTTCGGAAATGGCGCAAGCCATCTGCGATGGCAAGATTGAGGCCATGATCTATACGGTCGGGCATCCGGCAGCGGCGGTGACCGAAGCCGCCTCAAGCTGTGATGTCGAACTGGCATCCGTCAGCGGCGCACCGATTAACAAGCTGGTGGCTGACAATTCCTTCTACCGCGTGGCCACCATCCCCGGCGGCATGTATGCCGGATCACCAAACGATACCAGAACCTTTGGCGTGGGTGCCACTGTCATCACCTCGGCCGATGTGCCGGACAAGGTCGTCTACACAGTTGTCAAAGCGGTGTTCGATAATTTTGCTGACTTCAAGAAACTGCATCCGGCGTTCCGCAATCTTGATGAAAAGCAGATGATCAGTGACGGCCTGTCCGCACCCCTGCATGCCGGTGCTGTGAAATATTACAAGGAACGTGGCTGGATGTAGCACGCGACAGCACACAGTACACACCAATGGTACAGGCCTTTCGGGCCTGTGCCGCTTTATCTTATCAATGTCATATGACGTGATGGGTATGGGCAGGCAGATATGACAGCCAAGGCTTTGCAGGACGCGCCGGAACAGGCAACGCCCTTTCGCCAGCGTGAGCAGCTGAGCGGGCGTGCGCTTACGATAATCTGCATCACCTGGTCGTTGTTCCAGTTGTGGATCGCTGCGGATTTCCCTTTTTATCTGAGCGAGCTGACAGGCCTGAAACTTGTGTTTAACGGGCAAGAAGCGCGCCAGATCCATCTGGCTTTCGGGCTTGGCCTGGGGCTGCTGGCCTATCCCGCAATCCATCAACTGCATCCGGCCATTGACCGGGTCATCAAATATCTGTTGGTCGCGGTTGGTGTCAGCGCGTGCCTTTATCTGTTCCTGTTCAAGCTTGATATTGCCAACCGCGCCGGTTTGCCAAATCGGTTTGATCTGTTCTTCTCGCTGGCTGGCATTGCCTGTGTGGCTGTCGCTGTTTACCGGTCGTTGGGCTTGCCCTTGTTGGTGGTTGCCGGCGTGTTCCTGCTCTATGTGCTGTTTGGTGATGCCGATTACGTGCCCGATGCAATGCGCTGGAAGGGGGCGTCAGTCAACAAGGCCAGCTGGCATTTCTGGATGCAGACGGAAGGCGTGTTCGGCGTGGCGCTTGGCGTCTCAACCTCGATGATTTTCCTGTTCGTGCTGTTTGGTGCGTTGCTGGAAAGTTCAGGTGCTGGCAATTATTTCATAAAGCTGTCCTTCGCTGCGCTGGGGCATTTGCGCGGCGGTCCGGCCAAGGCAGCAGTGGCGGCATCTGGCCTGTCGGGTATTTATTCGGGATCGTCGATTGCCAATGTGGTGACAACCGGCACCTTTACCATCCCGCTGGTGAAACGGATCGGTTTCACACCCGAAAAGGCTGGCGCCGTCGAGGTGGCATCTTCAACCAACGGTCAGCTGACCCCGCCGGTGATGGGGGCGGCTGCGTTTCTGATTGCCGAATTTACCGGCGTGACCTATTTCGAGCTGATAAAGCATGCCGCCCTGCCGGCACTGGTTTCCTACATTGCGCTTTTCTATATCGTCCATCTTGAGGTGACCAAGCTGGGGCTTGAAGGCCTGCAGCGCGAAACACCAACGCAAAGCCTGTTGAGGCGCGTAACCGGTTTCATGATCGGCTTTGGCGCGCTGCTTGTGCTGGCGGTTCTGTTTCAAACCGTGCTGGGCTGGACCGGTGACAGCCTGCCGGGGGCAAGCCTGCCGCTGACAATTGCCGTGTTTGCTGGCGCCTATATCTGGCTGGTGCGCCTGTCTGCATCACGGCCCGATCTTGAGGTCGGTCTGACCGAGGCCGAAATGAAGGTGCTGCCCCGGCTGGAGGCTGTTGCATCGACAGGCTATCACTTCTTACTGCCGATTGTCGTGTTGCTGTGGTGTGTGCTGGTCAGCCGCCTGTCGCCCGGCCTGTCGGCCTATTGGGCGTGTATTGCCATGTTGTTCGTGCTGATCACCCAGCGCCCGCTGAAGGCATTTTTTCGCGGGCAACCGGTCACTGGTGCAGTCTGGTGGCATGGCTATCGTGACTTGCTTCGTGGGCTGGAGAACGGCGCGCGCAGCATGATCAGCATCGCCATTGCCACGGCGGTGGCCGGCATCATCATTGGCATAGTTTCGCTGACCGGGGCGCATCAGTTTATCGGCCAGTTTGTCGAGGTGGCATCGGCCGGCAATCTGATATTAATGCTGGTGATGGTTGCGGTAATGAGCCTGATCCTGGGAATGG
>JADHLH010000122.1 GCA_016780765.1 Alphaproteobacteria bacterium
GCGGCAATCCTGATGCTGTCGGCTGTCATGCTACTGGGCGTCTGGTGGTGCCTGCCGCGCGCCAAGGGCCTGTTTATCGCGCTGATCTGGCGCACGGGTGCAACGGGTGACGTCTATTTCAAAGCGGCGGATGTGAACGTCGCCGATGATCCTGACCGGCGGGACTAGCTGTAGGCGCCAGATGATCTGCCGGTTTTGATCTGCCGGTTTTGATCTGCCGGTTTTGATCTGCCGGTTTCGATCTGCCGGTTTCGGCTTCTGAAATTCTGATAAAGTTTTTCGTACGAATGAAAAAAATGTTTGATTTTTTCATTTAAGTGACGCAACGATATCTTAATGGGGGAGTGCGTCATGCTTGTGGAACTTGACGACACGCGAAAAACGCAAACGCCGCTGCGATCAAGCGGGGTGATCGGGGCCGATATTCGGGCCTTGCGGGTGTCGCGTGGCTGGACATTATCCGACCTTGCAGAGGCACTGGACAGATCGGTTGGCTGGTTGTCGCAGGTCGAGCGTGATGTGTCCGAACCTGCGCTGGCCGACATTCGCCGCATTGCCGGGATATTTGATCTGCCGGTCAGCTTCTTCTTCAGTGACAGTCCCGATACCGCCGAGGCGGCCTATATCGTGCGGGCTGACAGCCGCCGTCTGATGACGGATGACAGCAAGGGCCTTGTCGAAGGCCTGCTGTCGCCGGACCTGGGCGGGGCGTTCGAAATCGTACATTCGGTATTTGCAGCTGGTGCAGCATGCCCGCAGCCTTTTGTGCGGCCAACCGAAGAAGCCGGCTATGTCATTGACGGGTCGCTGACACTGATCATTGAAGATGAACGATTTGTTCTGAACAAGGGGGACAGCTTCCGCTTTGCCGGCGAAAGTGTGTCCTGGGTGAATGAGGGTACGGTTCCGGCTGTGCTGATCTGGGTGATCGCACCGCCAGTCTATTAGGACAGGTACAAAGAAGACGAGATGAGGGGAGCAGGGTAATGGATAATGCAGCAATCAGGGAACAGGGTCCGAAAGCCACAGGCAAACTGCCCAGCAGCGCGCGCGTTGTGGTCATTGGCGGCGGTGCGGTCGGCGCCTCGGTTCTCTATCATCTGGCGGAAAAGGGATGGACCGATGTGGTCCTGCTGGAAAAGAACGAGCTGACATCAGGGTCGACCTGGCACGCCGCCGGTAACTGTCCCAACTATGTGGGTTCCTCGACGATCATGAAGATGCAGTCCTATTCCACCAGCCTGTATCGCAAGCTTGGCGACCTGGTCGATTATCCGATGAACTATCACGTCACCGGTGCCATCCGACTGGCGCACTCGCGGCAGCGCATGGAGGAATTCCGGCATGTTGAGCGGATGGGACGGCATATGGGGGTGGAGTTCACCGAAATGTCGCCATCCGAAATGCAGGATATTCACCCCTTCCTTGAGGTGCATGATCTGTATGGCGGTCAGTGGGACCCGCTTGATGGCGATATTGATCCGGCGCAGCTGACCCAGGCGCTTGCCAAGGGCGCGCGGGACATGGGTGCCAACATCATCCGGTTCTGCCCGGTAACCGGCGCACGGCGTGACAAGGACGAATGGGTGCTGTCGACACCTGAAGGTGAAATCCGCTGCGAATATGTGGTCAACGCATCAGGCTATCGTGCGAATGAGATCGGCCGGATGTTCGGGCGCGATGTGCCGTGCATTTCGCTGGCCCACCAGTATCTGGTGACGGAATCAATTCCGGAATTGTCTGCACGTGATGAAAAGCTGCCGTTGTTGCGCGACCCTGACAGTTCATACTATCTGCGCCAGGAAAAAGACGGGCTGTTGCTTGGCCCGTACGAAAAGAACTGCAAAGCCCATTGGGTCGACCCGTCTGATCCGATGCCCGAGGATTTCTCGTTCCAGCTCTATGCCGACGATCTGGAGCGCCTTGAATGGTATATTGAGGATGCGTGCGCGCGGGTTCCCCTGCTGGGTACGGCCGGCATAACCCGTGTGGTCAACGGGCCGATCCCTTATGCGCCTGACGGGCTGCCGCTGATCGGGCAGATGCCCGGCGTGCCGAACGCCTTTGAAGCCTGCGTCTTCACCTTTGGTATCGTGCAGGCTGGCGGTGCTGGCAAGCTGCTGGCAGATATTATGGTTGATGGCGAATCTGAAACCGACAGCTGGGCTGTTGATCCGCGCCGCTTTACCGATCATGTCGATCATGCCTATGCCACTGCCAAGGCGATCGAAACATACAGCCATGAATATGCCATGCATTTTCCGCAGATTCAGTGGCCGGCCGGACGCGGTGCCAAGACATCACCGCTTTATGACAAGCTGGCTGCTGCCGGTGCAGCCTTCGGATCATATGGCGGCTGGGAACGTGCTGACTGGTTCCCCCGCGATGGCGAACAAGCGCTGCCAGCCAACAGTTATGACCGACAGCACTGGTTTGACACGGTCGGCGCTGAATGCCGGCATGTCGCCGAACATGCAGGTGTTCTGGAGCTGACAGGTTTTACACGCTTTATGGTCAAGGGGCCAGGGGCCGCGGACTGGCTGCGCGGACTGATCACTGGCGGTCTGCCAAAGATTGGGCGTATCGGTCTTGTCTATTTTGCATCTGGACAGGGCAAGGTGCTGACTGAAATGACCGCCACGCGCCTTGGCGATGATGAATTCCTGCTGATGACAGGTGCCGGTGCCTATTGGCATGACCGTGATCTGTTGACCTTCCGTCTGCCTGTCGACGGGTCGATCAGTATCAGCGATGTGACAGCCGAAATGGCCACATTGCTGGTGACTGGTCCAAAAGCACCTGCGCTGATGGCCGATCTGACTGGCGCGGCGATGGATCATGACAGCTTTCCCTGGTTGACCTATCGGCGGATGCAGATTGCCGGTTTTGATGTAACCGCCATTCGCGTGTCATTCGCCGGCGAAGCGGGATGGGAGCTGCATTGCGATATGGATGATGTGGCCCGCCTCTATGATGCTGTCTGGGCGTTTGGCGAGGCACACCAGATTGCCAATTTCGGCATGCTGGCTCTGGATTCCATGCGGCTGGAAAAGGGCTATCGCTCGTGGAAGGCGGACCTGACATCAGACTATTCAATGCTGGAAAGCGGGCTGGCGCGCTGGGTCAATCTCGGCAAGGCAGATTTTGTTGGCAAGGCGGCGCTGGCGTCTGAACTTCAGGCTGGACCAAAACATGGATTTGTCACGCTGACCATCGACGATCCGGCAGATGGCGAGCCCTTTGGCGAGGCGGTGTATCTGAGCACTGTTCTGGTTGATGGCAATGCTGCCGGGCTGGTTGTTTCGGCCGGTTATGGTCATCGCACCGGACATTCCATCGCCATGGCCGTTGTTGACAGCGGTGTGCTGGCACAGGGCGGCCAGTTCAGTGTCGATGTTCTGGGGCGTGAACGCCGTGCCCATCTGGTGGTTGGTGATGTGCTCTATGACCCGCAGAACGAGCGGGTGAAGGTGTAGGATCATGGAGGTACCGTCCAGGGCACGTGCTGTCATTATCGGCGGCGGGGTAATCGGTTGTTCGATTGCCTATCATCTCGGCAAGCTGGGCTGGCGTGATGTCGTTCTGCTTGAACGCAAGCAGTTGACCTGCGGCACCACATGGCATGCCGCCGGCCTGATTGCGCAGCTGCGGGCCACGCAGAACATGACACGCCTCGCCAAATATTCGCAGGAGCTGTATTTCGGTCTGGAGGCGGAAACCGGTGTTGCCACCGGCATCAAGCGCAACGGGTCGATGACGGTGGCGCTGACCGATGAACGGATGGAGGAATTGCGCCGCACCGCCGCGATGGCGCGCGCCTTTGGCGTAGAGATTGACGAGATCACTCCGTCCGAAATCGCCAGCCGTTATCCGGGTCTGAAGACTGATGATGCAGTCGGCGGTGTGTTTTTGCCAAAGGACGGACAGGCTGATCCTGTCAACATCACCCAGGCGCTGGCCAGGGGCGCGCGCAATTTTGGTGTAAAAATCATTCAGGGCGTCAAGGTTACCGACATTCACCAGGCCGACGGGCGGGTGACTGGTGTGATGACTGATCAGGGGCCGGTCGAGGCTGATTTCGTGGTCAATGCTGGCGGCATGTGGGCGCGCGAAATCGGGGCCAAAGCCGGTGTCAGCGTGCCGTTGCATGCCTGCGAGCATTTCTATATCGTCACCGAAGGCATTGCGGGTCTGACACCGGATCTGCCGGTTCTGCGTGTGCCTGATGAATGCGCCTACTACAAGGAAGACGCGGGCAAAATCCTGCTTGGTGCGTTCGAGCCAAACTCAAAGCCATGGGGCATGAACGGCATTCCCGAAGATTTCGAGTTCGATTCCCTGCCCGAAGATTTTGATCACTTCGAACCCATTCTGGAGCGTGCGGTCGAACGTCTGCCGCATCTGGCAACAGCCGGTATCCAGACATTCTTCAATGGTCCGGAAAGTTTCACTCCCGATGATCGCTATATTCTTGGCGAGGCACCCGAGCTTGATAATTTCTTTGTTGCTGCCGGGTTCAATTCGGTGGGTATCCAGTCGGCGGGCGGGGCCGGCATGGTGCTTGCGGAATGGATGGATACAGGCAATGCACCGATTGATCTGTGGGATGTTGATATCCGCCGGATGCAGCCTTTCCAGTCAAACCGCAGCTATCTCGAAACGCGCGTGTCGGAAACGCTGGGTCTTTTGTATGCCGATCATTTTCCCTATCGCCAGGTCGAGACAGCGCGCGATGTGCGCCAGTCACCAATCCATGACCGGCTGAAGGTCGAGGGTGCCTGCTTTGGTGAGGTGACCGGATGGGAGCGCGCCAACTGGTTTCTGCCAGCGGCCGAAAAGGCGGCAGGCAAGACAGCGGCCTATGAATATAGCTGGAAGCGTCAGAACTGGTTTGATTACAGCGCTGATGAGCATCTGGCTGTGCGCAATCATGTCGGCATGTTCGATCTGTCCAGCTTTGGCAAGATCAGGGTTGTCGGGCGGGACGCCGAGGCTGTGTTGCAGCGCTTGTGCGGCAATGATGTGGCGGTGCCAGTCGGCAAGATCGTCTACACCCAGTTTCTGAATAATGACGGTCACATCGAGGCTGATGTCACGGTCACCCGCCTGTCGGATGATGAGTTTCTTGTGGTGACCCCGGCAGCGACCGTGCGGCGAGATTTGCACTGGATCAATGGGCATATGCCGGATGGCGCCCATTGCTTTGCCATGGATGCCACCGTGTCCGAGGCG
>JADHLH010000024.1 GCA_016780765.1 Alphaproteobacteria bacterium
AATGAACCACGGATGTGGATGGAACATGGAAATGCAGACTGAACCCACCACGGCGCAACATGCCGTCGCTGCAAACTTGTCTATGGTCACACGGCTGATTGATATTGCCAGTGAGCGGGCGGAACGCGCAGACAGGCCGTGCCTTGTTGCTGTCAGCAAACGCCAGCCTGATGACCGGATTAACGCGGCGCTGGATGCCGGACATCGGGTGTTTGGCGAAAACCGTGTACAGGAAGCACAGCAGCGCTGGTCAGAGCGGCGCGCCATGCATGATGACCTGCGCCTTCATCTGATTGGTGCCTTGCAGACAAACAAGGCGGCAGAAGCTGTTGCCCTGTTTGATGTTATCGAAGTGATCGACCGGCCAAAGCTGGCGCGCGCACTGGCAGCCGAGATGCAGAAGGCGAACCGGCAGCTTGATTGCTATATCCAGGTCAATACAGGCGAGGAAGCGCAGAAATCGGGTGTGATGCCCGATGACCTGGACACGCTCCTCGACATTTGCCGCGGCGAATGCAGGCTAAGGATCACCGGTCTGATGTGCATTCCTCCCGTTGAAGAGGAGCCTGCGATGCATTTCGCGTTGCTGCGAAGCATGGCAGAGCGGCATGGCCTCGCCGAACTTTCGATGGGAATGAGTGGCGATTTTGAGGATGCAATCGCGCTCGGGGCTACATCTGTGCGGGTTGGATCGGCCATCTTTGGCGCGCGCGACACCGTTTAGGGTCTCAGTGACCGGTCAGATGCCCCGACCTGTCCTGTTTGGTTTTGATATAGCGCTCATTATGCGAGTTGCTTGCCGGGCTCATCGGCACGCGGTCTGTGACAACGAGGCCGTTTTCCTCAAGCTGGGCAATCTTTTCGGGATTGTTGGTGATCAGCCTCAGCGCATCAACACCAAGTTCTCGCAGGATCTTGCAGGCTGGCAGAAAGTACCGCTCGTCGCTTTCAAAGCCCAGCGCATGGTTGGCATCAATGGTATCAAGCCCGTTATCCTGCAGCGCATAGGCGCGCATCTTGTTCAGCAGGCCAATGTCGCGGCCTTCCTGCGCAAGATATACCAGAACACCGCTGCCTTCTGCTGCCATCAGCTTCAGCGCCCCTTCAAGCTGTTCACCGCAATCACATTTCAGGCTGCCCAGAATATCGCCGGTAATACATTGGGAATGCAGACGCACCAAAGGCGGCGTTGCACCGGACAGTGTTCCGACAACCACTGCAAAATGCTCGTCACCACCAAGCTCGGCGCGAAACATGATGACCTCGGACTCTGGCGCGCTGCGAAGAGGCACATTCGCCCGTGCGGCAATCTTCAGGCTTTGGGCTGCTGCGCTGATATACTGGTCCACATCGCGCCCTTCGATAATCATGATGCCGTGTTCCTTGCACAGCTTTTCATGAATCGCCGTATCACGTGTTGGCAGGCGCGAGATCAGCGCCGCGGGCACCAGCTTGGCAATGCGCAACAGCCGTGTTGAATAATCTGCGAGTGATCCCTTGCGTTCAGACACAATGGTCAGGCCGGAGCCCAGCAATCCGGGTGATGGCTGATCCACGGCTAGGGCGGCCAGCATTGTGGGGTCCAGATTATGCGTGGACAGGCTGGCCCCGGAAAATCCGTCCGGCAATGCCCGGCCAAGACTGTCCATACGTGTATGTGTCAGCACAAGCAATGCGGCCGAGCCGGCAAGCTGTTGCAATTCGGCGCGATCCTCGTCCGCAATCAGCTCTGCCGAACGCAAAAAACAGGCCGCACCATTGGCAAGACGCAGCAATACAACGCCGCCGCGACGCAGTTCCTGACAACTGCGTTCGGTCTTCAAATGCGTTCTGTTTACACGAAGATCTTGCATACCGGACTCGGTCAGCCAGGGCCGCCGCCTGTGAAGGGTTTTTTCAAGTGGTTGATTTGGGTTATCCTCAACCACATCGCAAGGCTTGGGGCCCAAGCGTTCGTTTTATGGAGTGCCGAATGAAATTGCAAGGACTCGAAGCAGAGGCTGTCTGGGATAACAGGCCAACCGGCCGGTTGCTTATTGTGGATGATGACGCGTTTCTGCGCGCGACCCTGAAAGAGCAATTTCTTGCGGAAGGGTTCACAGAAATCTTTGAAGCGGCTTCGTTGATTGAGACCTTTCGCGAAATTGACGGGTGCAATCCGGACCTGATAATCCTTGATATCCGCCTTCCAGACGGTAACGGGATCGAAATTTGCCGCAAACTGCGTGAACGCGGTTTTGCCAAGCCGATTATTATGCTGACCGGCCAGAATGCCGAACAGGATATCATTTCCAGCCTCGAGGCTGGCGCCAATGATTATGTGATCAAGCCCATGCGTCTTGGTGAATTGCTGGCGCGGGTGAAGTCGCAGCTCTGGCAGCACAAGGCCTCCGACACGGCGCGTTTTTCAATTGGTGGCCTGATTTTTCTGCCTGCCAACAAGCTTTTGAAGTCGGAAGATGAAAGCCGGAAGGTTATCCTGACTGAAAAGGAATCGACCATTCTGAAATATCTTTATCGCGCGCACCCCAACAGCGTTGCAAAGGAAGAGCTGCTGGCCGAGGTCTGGGGTTTCCAGAACGGCTTGAGTACGCATACTGTCGAAACGCATATCTACCGACTGCGCCAGAAGGTGAAGCGCCTGACCAAGAAAAGCATTATTCTGACAAGTGGACAGGGCTATTCCCTGTCGTCTGTTCCCTGACCGCGCGTCAACCAGGGGCATACAGATGATCACCCGCTTCCGGCACGGGCCCAATCTTAGCATAATTTCAGGTATCTGCGGCGTTTCGGGAATGCGGCGATTAACTCTGGCTGGGGCGGTAGGATTCGAACCTACGATACACGATACCAAAAACCGATGCCTTACCACTTGGCTACGCCCCAGTCGCAGAGTGGGGGCAATGTAGCGACCAAAATCTGCCCAATCAAGCACGAAGACCGGCTGAAAGACAAATATGTCAGCCGTGACGCACCACCTGACTTTTCACGCCGGATATTGTCTGAAAGGCTGGTGATCTGCATGGTTTGCCAGCTGTCTAGAAACGGGTGCTGACCGTCCAAAACCCTTGGCCCGCAAGCAGTGCAGCCGCAGCATCACTTTGTTCGGCAGTCTCGAAGATACCAAAACAGGCAGACCCGCTGCCGGTCATCTGCGCGGCAACACATCCCGTCTGCGTCTCGATCTGCTGGACCAGATCACCAATTATCGGCGCTTGCTCGATGGTGACAGGCTGAAGATCATTGCCGCGTGCCACCAGCTCTGCAACGCTGCCAGCTGATGATTGCGATACCGCATTTGCGCCCTCACCGATGGCAAAATCACTTTGTGCCAGCGCAGCGAAAATAGTTTTTGTCGGCATGAAAACACGCGGGCTTGCCAGCAGAATCCGGCCATGCGGCGCTGTGTTCATCAGGGTAATGGTCTCGCCAATACCGGTCATTTGTAACGCTCGGCCTGCAAGACAGGCTGGCACGTCTGCACCCAGTGACAGGGCAATTTCTGACAAAGACACATCCGGAACCGCGCCGTCAGCATTTTCCTGTAGCCATCTCAACAGGGCGGCGGCATTACTGGACCCGCCCCCCAGACCGGCCCCGACGGGAATATCTTTCCTGATATGAATGGCCAATGGCCCGATACGTCCGCCGGCCAGCCTGAACATTGTCAGCGCCTTTGCGCAGATATTTTCAGATGGTGGCTCATTCAGCAT
Organism: Alphaproteobacteria bacterium; assembly: GCA_016780765.1. Taxonomy (GTDB): domain Bacteria; phylum Pseudomonadota; class Alphaproteobacteria; order Puniceispirillales; family Puniceispirillaceae; genus UBA8309. Next base: position 3,714 of record JADHLH010000024.1, read on the forward strand.
GTCACCAAACGGGCCATCGATGGTGATGCTGTCCTGCGGGGATGGTTGAACCAGAAAGCGGTCCCCGAATGCGGTGAAGACAGTTATTGAATCCAGCAGGTGATAGCCGTCTTCACGCCGGCCAACAATTTTAAGATTCAGGTTGATCTTTGCCGGGGCAAGGATGCCGTCTGTTGCAGGGCTGGACGCCGACACAGGTTAATTTGCCGCCGGAACATCTTTTGCTGCCAGCCCATCTTTCAGGCGTGCTGACAGCATTGCACGTTCCTCTTCATCTGCGCTGAGGCTCAGCGCCAGGCGCCACTTGAACCGCGCTTCATCATATCGGCCCAGAACCCAGTACACATCACCCAGATGGCCGGTAATTTCCGGATCAGACGGTTCCAGTTCGGTTGCGCGTTCAAGATATCCAACGGCCTTTTGCGGGTCGCCAAGCTTGAAATGCACCCAGCCGAGCGAATCAACAAAAAACCCGCTTCCCGGCCGTTCTTCAACAGCGCGTTCAATCAACCCGATTGCCTGCTCAAGATTGCGCCCCTCATCGGCCCACCAATAGCCCAGATAATTCAGCGCATAGGCATCGCTGGGATTTAGTTTCAGGGCGCGTAAAAGATGGCCTTCGGCAGCCAGATCTTCCCCAAGCTGTTCCAACGCCATTCCCAGATTGCGGTGCAGCACGCCGGTATCATTGCCAAGCGCCAGCGCCTTCATATAGGAGTCACGGCTTTGTGTGAAATTTCTTGCGCGGCGGTAAGAGTCGCCAATCCGCTGATAAAGATAGGCGTTGTCCCGGTCGGCTGTGACCGCGGCTTTCAAGATTGAAATAGAGCGTTCGGTATTACCAAGACTCTCGAAGATTGAAGCTTTCAGCAGTTGCGCCGGCTGTCCAAAGAGGCCGTCTACCGCAATTCTGTCCAGATGGATGATGGCTTCATCGAACTGCCCGAAATCGCTCAGTTGCTGTGCCAACAGCAAATGGCCGAACTCAAGCTTGGGCGCAATGAAAAGAGCCAGCCGCAGGCGGGCGGAAAGCGACCGTTGCGCGGTTTCATTCTGTGCGGCAAGAGCAGCCTCGACGATGCTGCTGGCAATCAGCGAATCGATATCGGTCCCGCGTTGCGGCTGCTCGATTAACATTTCCATTGTTGAATGCCGGTTGAACTGGTCAGAAAGGCGCTTGCCAAGAAGCGTATCGGCAGCCTGCAAATCACCATCCCGGATAAAAAAGCCGGCAAGCTGGATCGCCAGTCCGGCAGACAGATCAAGCCTCTGCAAATTGCCAGCGCGCCGCCTTGCCTCTTCCGTATGGCCGAGATATTCAGCCATCAGGGCAATATTGAGCTGGATATAGTCCGGCAGGGCGTCGATGTCGCTTCCGGCCATCCGCCCTGTTTCAATGAGCTGCGAGATGCCCGCATCACCCTGCCCGTTGGCAGCATGTGCCCAGGCTGTAATGACGCCAGCAATATCCTGCGCAGTCGTATTTTCGGCAATCACGTCTGCCAGAACCAATGTTGCGGCCCAGTCCTTGTTGCGAATGGCAAGGGCTGTGCCGGGTTCGCCCGCAAGTGGCATTGACAGATTCAGACGTTCGAGCTGCCGCCCGATGGCTGCGGCTTGTTCGATGTCGCCATAATAATACTGGGTCAGAAACGCCTGACGCAAAAGCGCCACGTCCGGCGCATCGCCATCGATCGCTTGCAAAAAGAACTCGGCTGAACGCCGCACATCACTCAGATAAAGGGCCTGTCTTGCTGCCAGGAAATGCCCCGAGACGGTTTCGGTTTCATGCGCCGAAGGCAAGCCACCGCTTGCACTGGCTGCTGACTGCTGATCACCGTCTTTTGTTGCGACAGCGCTTGACGATGTCTCACTTGGTACCGTTTGGCCATTTGCACCAGAACCCGCGTCTGGTGAGGTCAGCTGTCCGGTTGGCACCGCACTGCAGCCAATCAGGCCGCATGCCAGCATGCCAATACCCGCCACCTTGCGGAACGAGTGACGGAAACCACGATATGTTTCCGGTTCTGGCATGCATTCTCCCTTTTCACATGTCTGATATCTACATGTTTGGATAATTTGGACCGCCACCACCTTCGGGTGTCACCCATGTAATATTTTGGGATGGATCCTTGATATCACAAGTCTTGCAGTGAACACAGTTCTGCGCGTTGATCTGCAGGCGGGGCTGGCTGCCATCCTCTTCGCGCACAATCTCGTAGACACCCGCCGGACAATAGCGCTGTTCAGGCGCATCATACAGCGCAAGATTATGCATGACCGGCACAGAATGGTCCTTCAGCGTCAGATGCGCTGGCTGATTTTCCTCATGGTTTGTTCCTGACAGGAAGACAGATGAATTGCGATCAAAGCTGACAACACCGTCTGGCTTTGGATAATCAATCCGTGGCGCTTCATCGGCCTTTTTCAGCGATATGTGGTCAGCATGATGATGGAATGTCCAGGGGGCACGGCCACGCAGCACATATGTATCAAGTGCGGCATTCGCCATCCCGTACCACAGCCCTTTTGCAAATCCCGGACGGATATTGCGCACCTTGTAGAGTTCGGTCCAGAGCCAGCTGTTCTGCAGCTTGTCAGCATAGCTTGCCGGCTCATGTCCGGTTTCCATTGTTTCCAATGACTCAAAGATGGCTTCGGCTGCTGTCATGCCGGATTTCATCGCGGTATGCGTTCCCTTGATCTTGGGGACATTCAGAAAGCCGGCGGTACAGCCGATAAGGCAACCGCCGGGGAATGTCAGCTTGGGAATTGACTGGAAACCACCTTCATTCAATGCGCGAGCCCCATATGAAACGCGGCGACCACCTTCGAAAACATCACGTATAGCGGGGTGAGTCTTGAAGCGCTGGAATTCTTCAAACGGCGACAGATGCGGGTTTGAATAGTCAAGGCCGACAACATAGCCGACGGCAACCTGATTTCCATTCAGGTGATAGAGGAAAGATCCGCCATAGGTATCGCTGGACAACGGCCAGCCAACCGAATGCCAGGCCATGCCGGGCTTGGACTTCTCAGGCTCGATATCCCACAATTCCTTGATGCCGATGGCAAAGGTTTGCGGGTCCTTGCCCTCGCGCAGATCAAATCTGTCGAACAGTGTTTTTGTCAGATGCCCGCGACAGCCTTCTGCAAAGATTGTCTGTTTGGCCAGCAACTCCATGCCCATCATGTGATTTTCGGTGGGATTGCCATCCTTGCCGATGCCCATATCGCCCGTGGCAACACCACGAACAGCGCCTGAGTCATCATACAGCACCTCGGCAGCAGCAAATCCCGGATAGATTTCCACACCAAGGGCTTCGGCCTGTTCACCCAGCCAGCGGCAGAAATTGCCAAGCGAGATGATGTAATTGCCATGGTTGTTCATTTGTGGCGGGGTCGGAAACCTGATCGCACCGCTTTGCGTCAGATACATGAACTTGTCGCTGGTTACCGGCGTATCGAGGGGCGCGCCGCGCTCTTTCCAGTCGGGCAGAAGTTCATTCAGGCTACGCGGTTCAAGAACAGCACCAGACAGAATATGCGCGCCGACTTCGCTGCCCTTTTCGATCAGGCAGACCTCAAGGTCGCGGCCAGCTTCATGTGCCAGTTGCTTGAGCCGGATTGCCGCGGACAGGCCGGATGGCCCACCGCCAACGATCACGACATCAAATTCCATTGATTCTCGTTCCATAATTCCGCCCCCTTCTGGCATCGGCATCTTCTGATCTGGATTGTTGGACCAGACCCTGTATATGGTAACCGGATGTTGAAGAATAGTTGTCTTTTTATCGCATCAACATGGTCAGGAAATCGACGGAAACTTGCATGACAGCGAAGTTTGAAACCGCAGAAAACCTGCTTGCAGCTCTTGCCTGGCAACATGATATGGGCATTGACGAGGTTATTTGTGACGATCCTGCAACAGGCGTGGCAGTTTCTTTGCGTGACCTGTCTGCGGGTGAACGCATCCCAGCACCACAGGCTGGCCGCATTGGGCGTTCGGCGAATGCGGCGGCGCCATTGCCAAAGGGTGACGCCAAAGCACTGCCTGTGGCAGAAGCGGGGTCCGATGCGCCGGTCCTGGATTCGCCTGGCTCGCCTGCACCAGGCTCTCCTGTCAAAAATGCGAAGCAACATTCGCCAGATATGAATGGGGAGTCTGCTGGTCCGCCCGCCACCCGTCATGACAGCTCATCACATAATAGAACCGCATCTCCAAACGAAGAGTTGGCACAGATCACGTCGCTTGAAGCGCTGAAGGTGGCACTTGGCGATCTCGAAAGCTGTGCGTTAAAGCATACCGCCAGCAATATGTTGTTTTCGGATGGCAATCCGGGCGCACGACTGATGATCATAGGTGATGTTCCGGGCCGCGAGGAAGACCGGGTGGGGCTGCCGCTCGTTGGCACCGCCGGACAATTGTTTGACCGCATGCTTGCCAGCATCGGGCTGACCCGCGCTGATGTGTATATCGCCCCACTTATCCCATGGCGACCACCTGGGAATCGCACACCAACGTCCGAAGAAATGGACATGCTTTTGCCCTGGCTGCACCGCCATATTCAACTGGCAGACCCGGCGTTTGTAATGGTCCTTGGTGGCGGCGCGGCCAAGGCGGTAATCCCCGGGGCCGGCAGTATCCTGAAGATACGCGGTAAATGGGCCGCAATTGATTTCGGTGATGGCAAAGAACGGCAGGTCATGGCCAGCTTGCACCCGGAATATCTGCTGCGTTCCCCCGCACAAAAACGGCTTGCCTGGGCAGATCTGTTGGCACTGGCCGGAAAACTTCTATAGAGTGCCCGTAATCATTTGAAGCCCGAAATTATCAAAGGCTGGGTTCTGGCTGTGCTTTCCCTTATTGCCAAAGCTTTACGCTGGCTTGCCATTGCTGTTGTGTTGTGGGTGGCCGGTCCACAATTTGCAGCGGCAGAAACCGCAAAACAAACACCGGTTCCGGCATCTGCGGTTCCGGCATCTGCGATACCCTTGCCACTCAGCTCGTTTGATGTTCAGCAATATCAGCGTCTGTTTCATCTGCAGGAACAGGGCCGCATGAAGCAGGCCATCAGAGAGATGGGCCGCCTTGAGGACCGGATACTGACGGGCCATCTGCTATCGCAGCGCTATCTGCATCCGACGGCATGGCGGTCAAGCTACAGTGAGTTGTCTTCATGGCTGAAACGCTACAATGACCATCCTGACGCAAGTCGGATTTACTGGCTTGCCAAAAAGCGCAAGCCAAAGAGCGCAGCCGGCCCAACCGCTCCCAAATCGGGATATCTGAACGGGTTTGGCCTGTCGACGGGGAACAGCTATCGCCCGCGTATCCCGGTATCTTCAGCTGGCCGCGCTTCGCCGCGCAAGACACGCTCCATTGCTCGCGAGATACGCCGTGCCATCCGCCGCGGCTGGCCGAGTGGTGCCCTGAAGCTGATTGATGACAACAGTAACCGGCGCTATCTGACCAATTGGGAAGAAAGCCAGCTTCGCGGCGAGATTGCCCATGCCTATTTCATCTTTGGCGTTGATAGCAAGGCTGTTCGTCAGGCGCGGTATGCGCTGGGCGTAAGCCGTGACGAGGCTGTGATGGGAAGCTGGGCTGGCGGGTTAGCTGCCTGGCGTAGCGGTGATATTGAGTTTGCTGGCGCGCTGTTTCGTGACCTGGCCGAGAATGAAACAGCCTTCCCGGCACTGCGCAGCGCCGGCGCCTTCTGGGCACACCGCGTTGAAATGCGCTTCGGGCGTCCGAAAGAGGCGATGCGTTATTTGCAGATTGCGGCCAAAGATCTGGACAGTTTTTATGGCGTGATTGCGCGTGTCGCCCTCGGGCAGGATTTCGATCTGGGATTTGAGCTGCCGGCCTATGATTCTGACTTTTTGGACTGGCTGTCATCCCGCCCGGGTGGCCAGCGGCTGTTCGCGCTGCTGCAGATCGGCCGCTATAATGATGCCGAACGCGAATTGCGCTATCTGTGGGGCGAAATGCCTGACAGCATGAAAGAGGCCGCGCTGCGGTTTACGCTTGATAACGGCATGGCCGGGCTGGCTTACCGCGCAGGCTCATTACTGGCAAAGAACAGTGGCAGAACCTTCCTCGGCGCGATCTACCCGATCCCGCTCTATGATGTGGAATTCACAGTTGATCAGGCGCTTGTCTGGGCGATATCGCGGCAGGAATCAGGCTTCAACCCCCGTGCAAAGAGCCGTGCTCGTGCTGCCGGGTTGATGCAGATCATGCCGTCAACAGCTTCATTTGTGACCAAGGATCGGGGATATCGGGGAAGTCAGAGGCATCTGCTTTTGAACCCCGAGCGCAATCTTGAAATCGGCCAGGCCTATATTCGATCGCTTCTTGATGAACCGTTGATCGACCGGTCCATTGTGCATCTTCTGGCTGCCTATAATGGCGGGCCCGGCAATTTGCGCAAATGGCTTCGCAAGGTGGATTACCAGGATGATCCCTTCTTGCTGATCGAATCGATACCGGCGCGTGAAACACGGCATTATATCAAGAATGTCATCACCAATTTCGCGCTTTACCGTATGCAGCTTGGCGATCCGTCACCGGAACTTCTTGCGCTGGCATCGGGCAGCTTTGGGCGATTTGATTTTACTGCCACCGACACGGTGGTAGACTCTGCCGACGGATCGTGACCCGAACAACCAAGAGAGCCAATAATGGCACGTGATACAAGCCGTCTCGACATGTCTGCGGCGTTTCAGCCAGTCAACATTGCGGTGATGACGGTATCGGACACGCGCACGGCTGATGATGACCGGTCAGGCGATCTTCTTGCCAGCCGCATCGATGAAGACGGTCATGTTCTGGCGGCACGGATGATCGTCACTGATGATGTTGACCGTATTGTCGCGCAGCTTCGCAGCTGGATTGATGATGGCGGGATCGATGTCGTGATCACCACTGGCGGGACGGGCCTGACGGGCCGAGACAGCACACCAGAGGCGTTTGCCAAGGTGACTGAAAAGGACATTCCGGGCTTTGGTGAACTGTTTCGCCAGCTGTCCTATGACAAAATCGGCACCTCGACCATTCAGTCACGCGCGCTCGCCGGTGTTGCCGGCGGCACATATCTGTTCGCGCTTCCCGGGTCCCCGTCCGGGTGCCGTGATGGATGGGATGATATTCTGCGATATCAGCTTGATATCCGCCACCGACCCTGCAATTTCGTGGAAATCATGCCGCGTCTTGCTGAATCTGCCACACAGCGGCGTACCACCGCGAAGGCAAATGCCTGACTTCAGCCTGGAAGATGAGGTGTCAGGGCCGTCGATCGGTGTGGATGAAGCTGGTCGGGGCCCTTGGGCTGGGCCGGTCAGTGTGGCTGCCTGCTGGCTCGACCGGTCTGTGCCGGACAATGTCCCTGCAGGTCTTGATGATTCCAAAAAGCTGGCCGCTGCCCGTCGCGCGACACTGTTTGAACAGCTGACTGCCGGTCCGCATCTGTACAGTCTGCGACATGTCGAGGTGGCCGTAATTGATCGTGAGGGCATTCTGAAAGCAACGCTGGCAGCGATGGCCGAGGTGGCCGCAGACCTTCAGTCAAAAATGATCAGTCTTGGGTATGATGCCCCAGCACAAACGCTGATTGACGGCAACCAGATGCCGCCGACCAGTATGCCGGCGCGGTGTATTGTGCGCGGCGATTCGGCAAGCCTGAGCATCGCGGCGGCGTCAATCATCGCCAAACATAGCCGAGACCTGCTGATGTGCGAACTCGACCAGAGCCATCCGGGGTACGGCTGGGCCAACAATATGGGCTATGGCACCAAACAGCACAGTATGGCGATTGAACAGCTTGGCATTACCCTGCATCACCGGCGCAGCTTTGCACCGGTTCGCCGTTATCTGGCCGCTATCGGGGGTTCGCCAACCTGATCTGACGCAAGATCCGAAGATTTCTGGTCTCGTGATGCGGCGACACACCCTGGCTAAACATTCGCCCGGCCCCTGTCGTAACAGCAATCACGCAGATCAGCGGTGATCAGCGCACACTAGATAATCAGATGATTTCCCAAGGTGACACCATATGTGGTGATGCCGTCAGAATTTCCGGCTTGTCGGTTGACTTAACTTAAGTTTTTACGTCCTTATGTCACTGTAAAGCTCTGAAACAATGCAAAAATGGCTGGGCAGCGTGCAGACGGATATTGTGATTCATGGTGACTGTATTGGTGAGCTGAAGAAGCTGCCGAGCGCGTCTGTTGATCTCGTCTTTGCTGATCCTCCCTATAATCTGCAACTTGGCGGCATGCTGGCAAGACCGGATCACTCAACAGTGGATGCTGTTGATGATGACTGGGACAAGTTCGACTCTTTTTCGGCTTATGATGCGTTCTCCCTTGCCTGGCTGACCGAGGCGCGCAGGGTTCTGAAACCCGATGGGGCCATTTGGGTTATTGGCAGCTACCACAATATTTTCAGGCTCGGGCGAATTCTTCAGGACCTTGATTACTGGCTCCTGAATGATGTGATCTGGCGCAAGACAAACCCGATGCCGAATTTCCGTGGCCGCCGGTTTACAAATGCGCATGAAACGCTGATCTGGGCGGCGCGTTCAAAGGAATCACGCTACAGCTTCAATTATGAGGCAATGAAGGCGCTGAATGATGATGTGCAAATGCGTTCTGACTGGGAGTTGCCAATCTGCACGGGCCATGAACGGCTGAAACAGGAAGGCCGCAAGGCGCATCCGACGCAAAAGCCGGAATCACTTCTGGCGCGGGTTCTTTTGGCATCCACCAATCGCGGGGATGTTGTTCTGGACCCGTTTTTCGGGACGGGCACGACCGGCGCGGTGGCGCGGCGGCTGAACCGGCATTTCGTAGGGATCGAGCAGGATCCGCGTTATGTGGCGCTGGCGCGTGAAAGAGTGGCTGACGTCACCCCGATCAGCTCTCCCGATTTGCTGGCGACCCCGCCAAAGCGGGCAAAGGCCAAGGTGTCGTTCGGCAGCCTGATCGAACGCGGGCTGATCCAGCCTGGCGATGTGCTTTTTGATGCCAAACGACGGTTTTCAGCCCAGGTGCGTGCGGATGGATCGCTGTTTACCAATGCAAAGGAAACAGGGTCGATCCACAGCCTTGGCGCGAAACTCCAGTCCCAGCCAAGCTGTAACGGATGGACGTTCTGGCATATCAAACGCGATGGCAAGGATGTTCTGATCGACCAGTTTCGTGACGAGGTACGCGCGGCGGACGAACCTGCCAGCAGCTGACACACGCTATCGGCGCGGCATTACGACATATCCGGCAATCATCAAGATGACAACAATCGCCATGCCCGCGCGTTCGGTGCCTGTCGACGCAACGGCAATGCCGTATAATAATGGTCCGACAAAGCTTGTTGCCTTGCCGGACAGCATCAATAACCCAAACATGCTGGCCCGGTGTTCTGCTGGTGCCTTGCGTGCCACATAGACGCGTGACGATGATTGCAGCGGCCCGATAAAAATGCCAAGTGCGGCCCCGGCACCCCAGAATACAGCCTGATTTGGTGCCAGAATGGCGACGGCTCCCAAAACTGTCAGGGCCAGCAGCGATACCCGGATAACGCGGGTGGACCCGAAGCGGTCATCGGCATAGCCGCCAAAGGCAGCGCCTATCCCGGCAGTAATATTCAGGACAATTCCGAAGACCAGGACCATGGTCTGCGTCAGACCAAAGATTTTGGCAGCATAAATTCCGCCAAAGGCAAACAAGGTAACCAGCCCGTCAGCAAACAGCATGCGGGCCAACAGAAAGCGGGGCATATCGGGGATACGCATGGCCACCGCAACACTCGTTCGCAACTGCGCCAGAAACGGCTCTGTCCTTGGTTGCGGGTCGGGGGACCGCACGAACAGGAACAGGGGCGCTGAAAAGACCAGCAGCCACAATGCGGCAAAGCACATCGTCACACGGATATGGGCTGCCTTGTCCTTGGTAATTCCGAGCGCAGGTTCATCAGGCATCACAAACAACAGCAGGACCATCGCCAATGCGATAATGGCACCGGCATATCCAAGCCCCCAGGCAAGACCGGAGGCGCGTCCATAATCCTCAGGACGCGAAACCGAGGGAAGCAAAGCATTGTAGAATACAAAACTGATCTCCATCACGAAGATCGAAAGACCGGACAAGATCAGCGCCGCAAGAGCAAATCGCGGGTCAGGCTCAATGAACCACAACAGCGCCGTTGCGGCTGCGCCGAGAATGGTTGCCAGTCCGAGGAAGGTTTTTGCGCTGCCACGCTGATCCGCCAGCCGTCCCAGAATTGGCGCGGCGATCGCAACCAGCAGAGCTGCTGCAGATGTCATCCACGCCCATGCGACAGACCCGCCTTCCGGCATGACAGCAGTGGTGAAGAAAACCGAGAATATGAAAGTGGCATGAAGCGTGGGAACAGGTGAACTTGCCCAGTCATAAAGTGACCATGACAGAAGAGGTGTCTTCAAACGCATGATCCTGCTCCCGCCTTTCCCGCTGAACTAGCCTGCCAGAGATACATCCTTTCAGGCGGCCCCCGGTCATACAACAGATTTCAGCAGACAAGACCAGACATCGAGACAATCCGCTGTTCGTTATATCGGGCTGTTCTTTGAGGGTTTGCTAGAACTCGTAGGTCTGCAGGGCCTTTACCGGGCAATCGATGCGGGATCGTCCCTTCAGCCCGGTCAATTCGATGATACAGACCGCGCCGGCAAGCGTGCCACCGCAGCGTTCCACCAGCTTTGCAGCTGCCTCGAGCGTGCCGCCAGTTGCCAGAAGGTCATCGCAAAGCACAACCCGCCTGCCGTTCAGCTGGCGTGACGCCTGTATGGACAATCGGGCCTCGCCATATTCCAGCGCATAGGATTGTTCCAGCAACTCGCCAGGCAGCTTTCCTGCCTTGCGGACCATCACCATGCCACAATCAAGCTCAAGTGCCAGCGGCAGGGCAAACAGAAACCCGCGCGCATCAATACCGGCGATGATGTCGGGCTTCATAGGATGTGTGAGTTCGGCAAGTGCAGCCATTGCCTGCTTGGCAACAACGTGATCTTCAAGGATCGGACTGATGTCATAGAACGTGATGCCGTCTTTTGGAAATCCCGGCGTTTTCGAGATATGCGGATCGGCGTTAAACGGCATCTTTCGCCTTCTTTTCCAGACGGCGGGCATGAAGAACAGGCTCGGTATAGCCGGACGGCTGTTCGCGCCCTTTGAAAACCAGATCACATGCCGCCTGAAATGCAATCGAGCCATCAAAGTCAGGTGCCATGGGGGAGTAAGCCGGGTCCCCGTCATTCTGCCGGTCAACGACAGCAGCCATTTCCTGCATCACCGCCATCACATCGTCGTCACTGCAGACGCCATGATGCAGCCAGTTGGCAATATGCTGTGAAGAAATGCGCAAGGTGGCGCGATCTTCCATCAATCCCACATCATGAATGTCCGGCACCTTTGAGCACCCGACACCCCGATCAATCCAGCGAACAACATATCCCAATATGCCCTGTGCGTTGTTACGCAGCTCTTCATTGATGTCTGTCTCCGACCAATTCGGGCGATGTGCAACCGGCACGGCAAGGATATCCTTGCGCTGGGCAGGCGGGCGCTGTGCAATTTCGGCCTGACGTGCCGCAACATTCACCTGATGATAATGCAATGCATGAAGGGTGGCGGCGGTTGGTGATGGCACCCAGGCACAGTTTGCCCCTGACATGGGGTGGCTGATCTTCTGATCAATCATGTCGGCCATCCGGTCTGGCATGGCCCACATTCCCTTGCCGATTTGTGCGCGGCCGGCAAGGCCGCATGCCAGACCAACATCGACATTCCAGTTTTCATACGCGGCGATCCATGTCGCCTCTTTCATGTCGGTCTTGCGGATCATCGGTCCGGCTTCCATCGAGGTATGAATCTCGTCACCGGTCCGGTCAAGGAATCCGGTGTTGATGAAGACAACCCGTGATCTGGCGGCCCGAATGCATTCTTTCAGATTGATCGTGGTTCGCCGCTCTTCATCCATGATACCAATTTTGATGGTGTTTTCGGGCAGGCCGAGAACCGCCTCGACGGCTTCGAATATTTCAACAGCGAATGCAACTTCATCGGGGCCGTGCATCTTTGGTTTGACGATGTAGACTGATCCAGCGGCCGAGTTCTGGCGGCGGTCCAGATCGGCCATAGCCGCGGCAACCGTAATGAACGCATCCATGATGCCTTCGGGTATCTCGCTGCCATCAGACAGATGAATGGCCGGATTTGTCATCAGATGCCCGACATTGCGCACAAGCATCAGCGCGCGTGCCTTCAGATCCGCCGATCCGCCATCAGCAGATGTATAGGCGATATCACTGGCAAGCTGGCGCGAAATGGTGCGGCCCCCCTTTTCAAATTGTTCTTGCAAGCTGCCGGTCATAAGGCCAAGCCAGTTGCGATAGGCCAGGATTTTATCCTCTGCATCGACGGCGGCAATTGAATCTTCGCAATCCATGATGCTCGACATGGCTGATTCAATAATCACATCATTGATGCCCGCCGCATCAGTGCTGCCAATCGGGCCGCTGCGATCGATCATGATCAGAATATGCAGATTGTTATGGACCAGAACGATCATTGACGGGGTTGCGGCTCCGCCGTCATGACCAGCAAAAGCCGATGCTTGCACAAGCGCGGCTGTGCCTGCTTTCGTCTCGATGACAAGCTGGCCCAATTCCACAGAAAGCCCGGTGACATCTGCCCAGCTGGCCTTGTCCAGTGGCACGGCCGCGTCAAGGAATGCGCGTACGCGTGCGATGACTTTATCGCCGCGCACCGGATCATAACCGCCGGTGCCGCTTTCACCATCTGACGGGATGGCGTCAGTACCGTAAAACGCATCATAAAGACTGCCAAACCTGGCGTTTGCAGCATTCAGCGCATATCGCGCATTTGTGATTGGCACAACCAGCTGCGGGCCGGCGATGCTGGCAATTTCCGGATCGACATTGCCTGTATCTATGCTGAAATCGTCACCTTCGGCAATCAGATAACCGATGGATTCAAGGAAGGCTATATGGTCTGCCTCGTTTATCCCGTCTCTGGCATTATCTTTCAGCCAGGCGTCGATTTGCGCCTGCATGGATGCGCGTGTTTCAAGCAGGGCGCGGTTCTTTGGCACAAGCCGATCCACCGCTTCATTGAAGCCCGACCAGAAATCATCGGGTTTGAGACCAGTCACCGCCAGAAGCTCTGTCTCAACAAAGTCTGCGAGGTCTGCGGAAACCGATAGGTTGCCACGCTGCACGGAAGTGGTCATCGACGTCTCCGGGATTTGCTATTCAATATTCGGGGGAGCCGTGAAGATAAGCCCTGACCATATCTGAAACAAGGCCAATTTTCTGCCGCGTTACCAGTCGAGGCTGGCCACGCCAAGCGCGCTGCCGATATCCCCGACAAGATCATCAAGCCGCTGCTTTGTCGCGGCTTCAGCACGCGCGATCAGCACAGCCTCGGTGTTGGAAGCACGCAACAGCCACCAGCCGCCATCGGTACGCACACGCACACCGTCAATTGTCGAAACGGCGTCTGGATCGTTACATGCCAGAACATGCGCGGTAATGGTGTCCATGGCCGCAAATTTCTCGGAATCCGGACAAGGAACGCGCAATTCCGGCGTTGCATGTTGCTCGGGCAGACTGTCCATGAATGCTGTGATGTCAAAACCGGTGCGCACGCCTTGGTCAATCACCCGCATACCGGCATAGATGGCATCATCGAAACCATAATAATTGTCAGCAATGAAAATATGCCCGGACATCTCACCAGCCAGCGGTGCTCCAACCTCTTTCATTCGCTTCTTGATGTTGCTGTGCCCTGTTTTCCAGATTTCGGGTACCGATCCAGCCTTTCGAAGCAGGTCCATAGCCACATCCGATGACTTCACATCCAGCAGCATTGGCTTGCCTTTGTGGCGCAGCCCCACATCCTGTGCCATATATGCTGTCAGCAAGTCCCCTGGCACCTGCCGGCCCTTTGCATCCACAACACCGATGCGGTCACCATCCCCGTCAAAGCCGATCCCGATCTGTGCGCCCTTGTCTGCAACTTCGGCGCGCAGAATCTGCAGTGTTTCAGGGTCGACCGGATTGGGATGATGGTTCGGAAACGTGCCGTCGATTTCCGGAAACAGGACATGGTGCTGCCCTGCGAGCCGCTTGACCAGCTGGTTGGTAACCGCCCCGGCTGCCCCGTTTCCGCAATCCCAGACGACGTTCATGCCATCGCTCGTCAACCCCTCACTGATCCGGTCAATATAGGCGGCCTCGACAGATATCTCGCGCCTTGTTCCGCCATCAACACGTGCGACACCGGCCGCGCTGGCCTCGCCAAGCACAGCAATATCCTCACCAAAGAATGAGGCACCGCCCATCACCATCTTGAAGCCGTTATGTCGCGGCGGATTATGGCTGCCGGTGACCTGTATGGCGCCACCAGTTTCCAGTTCGTGTGCTGCGAAATACAGCATTGGTGTCGGCCCACACCCGATATCCGTTACCTGTGCGCCGCCAGCAACAAGACCATCAATCAGCGCGTCAGACAGGGCAGGTGATGACAGACGTCCGTCACGCCCGACGGCAACCGAGCTGTCATGCGTGCGGTGACGCTGCAATGAAATAAATGACAGGCCGATATGGAATGCATCGGTTCTGGTCAGGGTCTCTTCAAAAATTCCGCGAATGTCGTAGGCACGCAGGATCGTCGGATCAAATAGATGCGTGGTCATGACATACGGCCCTGCAACCAGTCCTGAAGTTCACTCTTTAACTGCGGATTCGACAGGCCGAAGGCCAGATTTGCCTGCAAAAACCCGAGTTTTGACCCGCAGTCAAAACGTTCACCCGAAAAATGCAGACCGGTGAATGGCGCTGATCCGATCTGCTTGGCCAGCGCGTCAGTCAACTGGATTTCGCCGCCGGCGCCGCGTTCCTGCAGACCAAGCGTATCGAACACCGAAGGTGAGATGATGTAGCGGCCTACTACAGCTGTCGTCGAGGGGGCATCGGCCGGGGCTGGCTTTTCTACCAACCCTTCGATTTCGACCCGCCCGTCCCCGCTCTTTCCGGGTGTCACGATGCCATAGGCACCCGTCTGGTCGCGCGGTACATCCATCACCGCCACCATGTTACCGCCATCATAGGCATCAACCATTTCCTTCAGGCAGCTTTTACCGAGGATAAGATCGTCAGCAAGTAGAATTGCCACAGGCTCATCACCGATTAAATGGCGCGCGCACCATACAGCATGGCCAAGGCCTGCAGGCTGCTGCTGGCGTACATAGATGACGGATCCGGGCTGGCGCATCATATCTCCAACAACATCAAGTGCCGCCGATTTCCCCTTCGCCGCAAGGGTGGATTCCAGCTCCACCGAATGGTCAAAATGATCTTCGATTGCACTCTTGTTGCGGCCTGTCACGAATATAAACTGTTCGACCCCTGCGGCGGCGGCTTCTTCAACCGCATACTGGATCAGCGGCTTGTCAACAATTGGCAGCATCTCTTTTGGCATTGCTTTTGTTGCCGGCAGAAATCGGGTGCCAAGACCACCAACGGGAAAGATAGCTTTCTTGATCATCAAGGTGTCCTTGCTGTAACGGGGCTGGCTTGGTATTCATGGATACCGGCCCGCCAGCCAAGGGTCAAGAACACAGCCGCTTCCCGTTGCCGCTGCCTATCCATGAGAATAGTGATGGACCAGACCACATCATCCGATATTGAGGCGCTTCTTCTGACGTCAGCCGCGGTCAAGAAGGATACGGCCGCGCACTGCAGCGAGGCCGCCTTTTCAGCTGCAGAACTGATCGCACATTCACTGCAGAATGGCGGCAAACTGATGCTGTGCGGCAATGGCGGTTCTGCTGGCGATGTCCAGCACCTTGCGGCAGAGTTTGTGGCAACCCTTGATCATCAGCGCCCGCGCAGCGGGTTGCCAGCATTGGCCCTGACGACCGACACGTCTTTTATCACCGCCTATTCCAACGATTTTGGCTTTGAGGGCATCTTCGCGCGTCAGGTGGAAACCATGGGCCGGCCGGGCGACGTTCTGATCTGTATTTCGACAAGCGGCAATTCGAAAAACGTGTTGTCTGCGGCGCAGGCAGCAGCAAAAGCAGATATTGCGGTCATCGGTATGACGGGCCGCGACGGTGGCAAGCTTGCTCAGCATAGCACCATATGTTTGGCCGTTCCGAGTAATGTTACGATGCATATTCAGGAAAGCCATATCGCCCTGGGTCATGCCATGACGCTGGCTGTTGAAAGATTGCTGGGTCACTAGCCATGTTGGCGAATGGGTGGTGTCTGGCAGCAGGCAAGGGTGCCGAAAAGTATATTGAGGGCGTAAAACTGCTGGCCTTGGAATTTAATATTTCCTAAATCAACTTTGTTTACTCTCCATTACAGATGATCTGGCCGCATAGTGTCGGCCATCTAGCGCGGCCCACTTAACACTGGCCCAAATAACGTCCAAGGAGCATATCGTGAATCTTGCTGTCATCGGAACCGGTTATGTGGGGCTTGTGTCAGGCGCCTGTTTCTCGGAGTTTGGTTTTAACGTCACCTGCATCGACAAGGACGCCGAAAAAATCGCCAAGATTGAATCAGGTATCATGCCTATTTATGAACCGGGCCTTGAGGACCTTGTCAGCAAGAATGTGGCGGCTGGGCGATTGAAGTTTTCGACCGAGACGGGCCAGGCTGTGCGAGACGCAGACGCGGTATTCATTGCTGTTGGCACGCCAACACGGCGCGGCGACGGGCATGCGGACCTGAATTATGTTTACGCTGCCGCAGAGGAATTGGCCGATCACCTGACAGGCTATTGTGTCGTTGTTACAAAGTCGACAGTCCCGGTTGGTACTGGCCGCGAGGTTGAGCGGATCGTTCGCAAGGCCAATCCGGCAGCTGATTTCGACGTCGTTTCAAACCCCGAGTTTCTGCGAGAAGGCGCCGCCATCAGCGATTTCATGCGACCCGACCGCGTTGTGGTTGGCGCTGAAACTGATCGTGCGCGCGATCTGTTGCGCCGTCTTTATCGTCCGCTCTATTTGCTTGAAACACCCATATTGATGACGGGTCTTGAAACATCCGAGCTGATCAAATATGCCAGCAACGCGTTTCTGGCTGTCAAGATATCCTATATCAACCAGATGGCAGATTTATGCGAGCGCGTCGGCGCTGATGTCCATGATGTTGCGCGGGGCATGGGCCTCGACAAGCGTATTGGCAACAAATTCCTGCATCCCGGTCCCGGCTATGGTGGTTCATGTTTCCCCAAGGATACATTGGCGCTGGTTCGCACCGCCCAGGACTATGATACCGATATCGGCATTGTGGATGAGGTGGTTGCGTATAATACAGCGCGCAAGCTGTCCATGGCCCAACGGGTTGAACAGGCTGCTGGCGGTTCGGTTGACGGAAAGACCATTGCGGTTCTGGGTTTGGCCTTCAAGCCGGAAACGGATGACATGCGCGACAGCCCGTCTCTCGACATTATTCCGGCCTTGATGGCGGCTGGTGCCAGCATTCGTGCCTATGACCCCAAGGCGATGGAGGAGGCCCGGCATTTGCTGCCAGCGGCGGTGGCATTGCAGACCAGTGCGCAACAGTGTCTTGAAGGGGCTGACATAGCGGTAATCATAACCGAATGGAATGAATTCCGCGCGCTGACCCCGGATCAGTTCCTGACATCAATGGCGGGAACCACGCTTGTCGATCTGCGCAACATCTATGATCCATCGGCCGTGCGCGGTGCCGGCCTGAACTATCTGTCGATTGGCCGCGACTGATACGCCACTTGCGCGCAACACGCCGCTGATTGGCATGGTTGTTGCTCTTGCCGGTTATGATCTATGCTTATCCTGAAAAATTTTTGAGACTTCGCGCGGCGTTCTTGTTCACTCTGCTTGGCGTCTTGACTATTTCCCATGAAGCGGCAAGCCAGACAGGTGTAGCCGCCGCACACCGACCCATTGATGCTGTTGTACTGGTGCACAAGACCACGGCCCAAGATGCACTTGCACATATCAAAAGCCAGCCACAACTTGAACCGCATCTGCAAAGGATCAATCATTTCCGGTTGCTTCTGAACCAGCAAAATGATCAAGCCATAATGCTCTCAAGCAAGGGGTCATTTGTTGAACCTGTGCTGACAGCCAACAGCCCGGTCATTCCAAGGGGTCAGGATGCCGAAGATACAGACACCGCTGCCCTGGCAATTCTGGAACTGGAAATGTCGATTGCTGCTCGCACTGGTCCAACGACCCTTTATCCCGGTGCCGGCATAGTGATGGTGCTTAGTAAGGTGAGCGATTGGTCTGAAAGAAATATGATCAAAGCCCTGAACGATGGTGGCACGCCAATCTACAGCCATGTCGGCCATTTGATCGGTGTTGAGGACCCGGATACCGGACGGTTGCTGGGCGGGCGCAGGCATTGATCATGTTTCGCTCAGAACGACGTAATCACAGAAACGCCTGTGCCGGGGAATCTGTCCATTTGTGTCAGCAGTGCTGCCCCCTCCTCAAGACTTAGCTCGGAACCGATCAATGATTTCGGGGCGACAATTCCGGCCTTGATCATGTTGAAGACGGAAGGGTAGTTCTTCGGCGACATGCCGCGCGACCCCCGAACATCGATTTCCTTTGAAACGACAAGGCCCATTGGAATTTCCGGGTTTGCATGCGCGTCTTTCATCAATCCGACCTGAATGTGACGTCCCAAAGTTCTCAAGCACAGAATAGAATTCTGGCATGTCACCGTACTGCCGAGCGAATCCATCGACGCGTGAGCGCCGCCTTTGGTGATGTCGATAATCTCTTCGGGAACATTCCCAACCCGCAGCGCATTGACAGTGGCAACCGCGCCCAGCTGAGACGCCTTTTCCAAAGTTGAATCATCAATATCGACCGCTACCACATTGACGCCCATAGCCGCGGCAATCATCACGGCAGACAGTCCTACACCGCCGCAACCATGCACCGCCAGCCAGTCTCCCGGCCGTGTTTCTGCCTGTTCCACGACACCCCTGAACGCGGTGATAAACCGGCATCCCAGACTTGCCGCTTCGGCGTAACCGACCTCGTCGGGAAGTGTGACAACGTTGATGCTTGCCCGCGGCAGGGCGATCATCTCTGCAAAGCTGCCGTCAAAGTTGGTGCTTGGCTGCACTTGTGCATCGCAACTCTGGTGATGGCCCTGAAGGCAAATATGACAGTGCCCGCAGGCAAGTCCGAACGGAACGGTAACCCGGTCCCCCGGCTGCAGGCCTGTTACATCTGCGCCCACCTCCAGAACATCCCCGGCCATCTCGTGACCCGGGATCAATGGCAAATTGATCTGGTCGCTATAATGGCCCATCCAGGTGTGCCAGTCACTGCGACAGACCCCTGTCGCGCGGACTTTCATAATGATCCCGTCTCTTGGCAATGCAGGATCAGGCACATTCGCAATTTCCAGCGGCATTCCATATTCTGTGATTATTGCAGCGCGCATATCATCCCTCGCAGCATTTGCATTGATCCTCGATCTGTCGCCAGAGGTGACCTAGTCCTCTGGAAGACCGAAATAGGTATATTGATCAGTCGCGATGTCGCCATCCCAGATATAAATCGACATGAAGGCGTCATCCCCGGTTCGGCTGGCATGCGGCATCATTGACGGGTGATAGGATCTCTGGCCAGCAAACCGTTGCTGATAGGGTGCGTCTCTGCGCTTCCAAAATGCACTGCCGGCCAACATCAGGTAGGTTTCCTCGGCCGGGTGCGTGCGGATACCATATTCACAATGCGGCATCATACCGTACAGACCGATCCGCACCTTTGACGAGGCCACAAGCCCCGCCGGCCCGAGCAATTCAACATGTGCCTTGAAATGACTGTGTTCCTGATAAAGCGGGTCTGAGGATGTCTGCGGTGGCGCCCAATGGAACGGAAGTTCGCTTATCAGATGACAAACGGGATGGGCATCGTCCCGGTTCATGACCTCAAGAAAGGGGCTGGGCAAAGAGACCGGGTCGCGCGGCAGACGGGCCCTGGTGTTTGCTGCCGGCAATTCTGCCCGTAATTCTGCCTGGGCATTCCTTTCAATCGGGTAATCCGCGCAAAGAAGGTCACTCAACCCCTCGAATAATGCTGCGAGTGTCACGTTACAAACCTGCGTTGGTCCAACCATTTTGAAATATGCACATCATGTAATCGACCATGACCAAAGGCGCATGACAACGTCAAAACATAAGTGGGTACTAAGCCGCTACTTGACCTCCAGATCTGCAGACCCGAACCATTTCTGAAACACCCCTTTCGGGGTTGGGGAGAAAAAATAGAACTTACACCATTACAGCATAGTCGCACTTTTCATCTAGGGCGGCTAGAGCCTCTGCATCACCAATGCTGAAATTCGTAAGCTTCGTTAGCTTACGAGATTTAGCGAATTTTATTTGATCCTCCGAAGGGTCAAGGGCGTCTATGACTGAAGGTGAGCATTTTTCTAATATCTGCTCAGTCGAAGCTCCATTTCCACAGCCGATATCTATCCAATGTTTGCTGGTGTTTGGCTGCAGCCAAGTCAAAAATCTATCTCCGACTATCTTCGTCAGGACCCCCATCCATTGATCATATGCTTCTGGATTATCAAATTTGATCGAGACACCTGTCATAGCTTACCCCTGCCCTTCAGTTTTATGCTCGAACATTAATAAACTCCATACTGGCTTTCGTGCCGTTCCTTCCTCAACTGATACCCTTTGCCATTTCTGGCTTGCGTGTTGTTCCGATCATATCAAGAAACCAGTTCCTGTCAGCAGTCCCGCGCGCAACTAGCTGCGCCTTCTTCAGGTTAGCGTTCCACTTCGCCTTTATCTTCGTCATGTGGGTAACGTGTTCGAAGGCTTGCCGCATCATCGGATAACGCATAATGAATTTACAACTTGGCCGAAGAACTTTTCTATCTCATCCATTAATCTTGCCCTCCTATCCGCTGGACTAACAAATCCGTTGGCCAGCGATATGGAAATGGCTTTGAATTATCAGTCCTAGCAAGGTGGATGGATGAATTTCTTAAATGGCTCATCCGCAGCCACCAACAACCGCTTCTTGTATATCAGGACAAATAGTGACAGCATCGCGAGATGTGGGGACGTCACTTTGCAAACCTACTGATAGGTATGTTTACTCTATGGGCAATTTTTGTTGTCGTGGCGTGGCTGCTCGGCGTGTTGATAATGTTCCCATTTGTAGAAGTGGAAACAGATGACATACCGTTGGCTCGTTTGCATGCGATTCGGCTAGCGGTCATATGCTCTTTCGCGTTTTATGGTGTGATGCATCTAATTCAAGGAAGCACCGAAGTGTTTCCGATTCATTTTATAAAAACCTTTGGGGCTGTCCTAGATAACTAGCCCATATGTTTTTTAACCCATTGTTTCATCTGTGATAATTGCTGTTTTGGGTTAGGTGTATTAAAACGCCATTCACACTCCTTCAAATATAACCCAAAATGTGTCCTTGGGACC
>JADHLH010000123.1 GCA_016780765.1 Alphaproteobacteria bacterium
AGGTCGCCTACAAGCTCGCTTCTCAGTGGGTTGGGGTTGATATCCACTTCCAGCATGCCGTCGCCGCCGACAGCAGCCAGTGCATGCGCCGAGGCCACCAGGCCGATCCCTCCACCAAGATAGTGCGGGCAATAGCGTTTTCCTGACGCGACAATCTGGCTTGCAACAGGTACGGTCTTGCTGAAACCACCCCATTTGGCCAGATCAGGCTGCATCACGCCCAGAATGTCCGACTGCAACCATGAGGCATATGCCTCATGCCCCATGATATTCTCACCCGCTGCCAAGGGCATACTGGCAAGCCCCTTTAGCGACCGCCATTCGGACTCTGGCCGATCAGCCGCAATCGGCTCTTCCAGCCAAGCAAGGTTGAAGGGTGCCAGCCGACCCAGTATTGCGATGGCCTCGTCGACACTCCAGGCTTGATTGGCGTCGGCCATCAATTCCCCATCTGCACCAAGAAGATCACGGAGAACGGCAAGATTACGCGTGTCTATATCCGCCCCAAAGCCGATTTTCAGCTTCAACGCCTGATAGCCGGCTTCGCGCGCTGCCGTGGCAATGATTTCCGGCTTGGACGGGTTTATACCGCTGGCATAGATCGGGACACTGTTAGTTGAACCGCCATATAGCTTCCACAGAGGAACACCCGCCAGTTTGCCCGCGATGTCGCCAAGGGCTATTTCCACACCGGCGATAACCTGCGCCAGCGGCCCGGTTTCGCCGGTTTGCAGTCCCAGCACCCAGGTGGCGTCAGTCAAATGATCAAATGCCTCCCCAGGCGATTCAAAGTTGTTTTGTATCAGCAGTGGCGCAATGACATGTTCAGCCAGTTTGGCGCGATGTTCGGCGCCGACGTTCGGAAAATTACACCAGATTTCACCCCAGCCGATTACGCCGTCATGACTTGTAAGCTTGACCACGACCATCGGCCGGTCCTGCATCAGCCCGAATGATGTCTGCACGGGCGTTTCCAGAGGAAAACGATAGACGATAGCCTCCAGTCGCTCGATCCTGATCATACCTTCAACTCCATCCTGTACTGGACGCAGTCATGCCGATTATACGCTTCTGCGAAGTAAATCAGACTGTTCGAGCTATCGGTAATATAGCGTTTGACCCTCGCAACCGGATCACCTGGCAGAATTTTCAACGAGGCGGCGACCATATGGTCGGCTTTTTCGATCGTCAGTGTTTGCCAGACCCGCCCGATTGTCAGATCCACGCTTTCAAACAACACCGGCAATGCCAGCCTCTGGCGGAAGTCCACCTCGTTCCTTCGAAACAACTCTTCCTCGATATGGAGGGTGATCAGGCAGTATCTCATACCGTCACGAACATGCGCCCGCTTGATAAAGAAGTAGGATTTGCAAAGATTGAAATCCGATTCTGACAGGACCGGCATGGCAACGCCTTCGTCAAGAGGCTCCTGCTCTGGACTGTCATCTTCATAAAGCCGGATCAGGTCACTCACTTTAGATTTGAGATCCAATGGCCGGACACCCACCTTGCCCGCCAATACCGAAGTGCCGCGGCCACGTTCGGAACGGACCAAGCCATCCTGCCGCAGCAGATCAAGAGCCTGACGAATGGTCACCACAGAAACACTGAAACGGGAGGCCAGGTCGGGAATTGGTGGCAAAAAATCTCCGACCTTCCAAATGCCGTTGGCAAGCTGCGAGCGCAACACCTCATATGTCTGGTAATACAGCGGCAATGGCTGGGTTCGATCAAGGGCCAAGCCAACGTCCTTCATTTGAAAACCTCCTAGTGCAGAATAACCCATCCCGATTGACGACTGCCCGCCTCGCCGGACCTCCCCTCGCGAGACCAAAGGGCTTGCCAGACCCACCGACATAATATAAAGCTCATAACATAATAAATATAGAATGTTTAGGTTTTTCTCCATGAAGCCCATTGATGGTCCATTCACCCACATCATTGTTGGCGCCGGCTCGGCGGGATGTCTTCTGGCAAATAGGCTGTCAGCTAGACCAGAAAATAACGTCCTGCTGGTGGAGGCGGGCGGCTGGGATCAGGATTTCTGGCTAAAACTGCCAGTGGGATATTTCAGATCGATCAACAACCCATCGGTCTCACGTCATTTTGCCACCACGCCTTCCGAGGGTACCGCCGGCCGCTCGATCGACTGGCCCCGCGGCAAGGTGGTTGGAGGCTCAAGCAGCATCAACGGGTTGATCTTCATTCGTGGCCAAAAGGACACTTTTGATGAGTGGGCGGCACTTGGAAACAGGGGCTGGTCCTCGGCTGATGTTCTGCCCTACTTTCGCCGCCTTGAGTCATTCGCCGGACCGCCGTCACAATATCATGGAAGCCATGGCGAGCTTCAGGTCTCGCAACTTCGCAACGACCATCCCTATTGCGAGGCCTGGCTGCGGTCAGCCAGCCAGTTTGGCCTACCCCGCAATGATGATTTCAATGGTGTCACCACACATGGCGTGGGTGCCTATCACCTCTCGATCGGACGCCGGTGGCGCAGCAGTTCTTCCAAGGCATTTCTCAAGCCAGCAATGAATCGGCAAAACCTGACAGTAATGACCAATGTGCTGGTAGAAAGAATCGTGATCTCTGATAGGCAGGCAAAAGGCATAAAGCTCCGCCATAATAATGAAACAATGGAGATAATTGCACACCAAGAGGTCATTCTCAGTGCTGGCGCCATCCAGTCGCCGCAACTTCTACAACTATCAGGTATTGGCCCGGGTAAATTACTGAAGGAATTGGGGATTCCAGTTATTGTCGACCGGCCTGCTGTTGGTGGCAATCTGCAGGATCACTATCAGATGCGAACCATTGTCAGGATGAAGACCACTAAATCGCTGAACAACCAGGTCCGCAACCCGATTTCCCTCGCAAAGATGGGGCTGGACTGGGTCATTCGGGGACGGGGGGCGCTGACAGTTGGGGCCGGCCAAGTTGGTGGCGGCGCCCGCACCGAACATGCGCCGACCCCTGCGCCTGACATCCAGTTCAATGTGATGCCGCTCTCGGTTGACAAACCCGGAGACCCCCTGCACCGCTATTCAGGATTCACCGCCGCGGTCTGGCAGTGTCACCCAGAGTCGCGTGGCCGGGTGGATATCGCCTCAAAGGACCCCGCCGCAGATCCAAGAATAGATCCAAACTACCTGGACACCGAGCTTGATCAGAAAACCATCGTCGCCGGCATAAAGATGCTTCGCGACATCTATCAGCAACCGGGTTTCCGCCATCTGTGGGATGTCGAGATGGTACCGGGACCGGACGTCAAGACCGACGATGAAATTCTTGATGCGGCACGGCAGGGTGGCGGCACGGTATATCACTGCACCGGCACCTGTCGCATGGGTGTTGACGAGGATGCGGTTGTCACGCCTGACCTTAAGGTACGCGGCATTGAGGGCTTGCGGGTTGTGGACGCGTCGGTCATGCCTTTGATTACATCGGCGAACACCAATGCCCCGACCTACATGATCGCTGAAAAGGCTGCCGATATGATTCTGTCCGTATCTTAGAGTGTAAAAGCTGGCGAATTGCCGCCTCTGCTTACCAAAAAAAACAGGAGTCCCGGATGCCCTATCCAGATTTGAAAATGCTCATCGCCGGCGAATGGACCGATGGCAGCTCGGGCAGGAGCGAGCCAGTCATCTGCCCAGCGGATGGCAGCACCATTGGCACCCTGCCTCATGCCAGCCCGGCCGATCTTGATGCAGCTTTGCAGAGCAGCCTTGACGGGTTCAATGTCTGGCGAAAGATGACGCCGCACAGCCGCCAGGACATCATGGAAAAGGCAGCGCGTCTGCTCGATGAAAGGTTCGAGAATATCAGCGCCAATCTGACGCGTGAAATGGGCAAGCCGATCGGTGAATCCCGCATCGAGCTTCGCGTCGCCATCGATCTGTTGCGCTGGTATGCCGAGGAAGGAAAGCGGGTCTATGGCCGGATTATCCCATCACGCTTTCCGAACATGCAGCATGAGGCCCGAAAAGAACCGGTCGGGCCGGTAGTTGCCTTTGTTGCCTGGAATTTTCCAGCAACCAATACCATGCGCAAGGTGGCTGGGGCGCTGGCCGCCGGATGCTCTATTACCATCAAGCCAAGCGAGGAAACCCCGGCAACGGCCATCGCCATTGGCCGCGCGCTGACCGACGCAGGCCTGCCTAACGGCGTTCTGAATATCGTTTTTGGCGTCCCACCGGAAGTCTCGGAGCATCTCCTTGCCTCCCCGATCCCGCGCAAGCTCAGCTTCACAGGAAGCGTTCCCGTCGGCATCCATCTGCAGCAACTGGCGGCGCGGAACATGATCCGCTGCACCATGGAACTTGGCGGCCACTCACCGGTGATGGTGTTCGAGGATTGCGACATTGAGGCGGCCGCAAAACTCTGCGCAGCCGGCAAGTTTCGAAATGCCGGGCAGGTCTGTATTTCACCTACACGCTTCTTTGTCCAGGACAGTATCCATGACAGGTTCCTTGCCCTGTTCAAGGAACAGGTTGAGGCGGTAAAGGTTGGTGACGGCCTTGATGAGAATATGAATATGGGCCCGCTGGTGGCAGAACGCCGCATCGACATCATGGATGGATTTGTCTCGGATGCCGTCAGCAAGGGTGCCGAACTTCTTGTTGGCGGGTCCCGTATCCAGAGCGAGGGAAGCTTCTTTGCTCCGACATTGCTTCAGGAGGTGCCGGACACGGCAAGGATCATGACCGAAGAGCCGTTCGGACCCATCGCGCCCACCGCCCGCTTCTCTTCACTTGAAGAGGTGATCAACAGGGCCAACAGCCTGCCGTTCGGACTGGCCGCCTATGCCTTTACCAGAAGTGCGAAAACTGCCGGTGTTCTGAAAAAGGAGATCGAAGCCGGCATGCTGGCCATCAATTCACTGCATGTGCATTCAGTGGAAACGCCTTTTGGCGGGCTGAAATTCAGCGGCTATGGCCATGAAGGCGGCATCGAGGGCCTGGAGGTGTTCCTTGCCACCCGATATTCAAGCGAAATATACGGCTGACTGGCAATGCGTCCGTACAACCATCAGCCAGCCGGGAAGGAAGGCATCTC
>JADHLH010000124.1 GCA_016780765.1 Alphaproteobacteria bacterium
CCACTATCGCCAGAAACAGCCCTTTGATCTTTGTGATGGGGGGCGAAACGCCGAGCAATGTCCGCTTTGAAGTCGTCTTTTTGAAAAACATGGTCAACCCAAACCAATTATGAAATAGAGCAACCACGCGATGAGCCGATCAGGTTGCATGGATTTCATTTAATCTAATTAATTAATATTTAATATATCAAAAAATATTTATTTGAATAGTTGTGAGTGGATGCGATCTGGCAGGATTTTCCTTACCAATCATCCTGTCATTCACCGATGCTGTCATTCATTGGGATAGTCAGATGTAGGGATACTCTACTCCCACAGATCAATGCAGCGGGCCTGCAAAACCTAGCCCCCGAACTTCATCGCCAGTAAAGCGATGCCGATGGGGCGCCAGTCTTCATAAGCTGGTGCTGAAATACGGTAATAGCGGTTGCGTTCATCGCCTTGCGACGTACTCTGTTTCTGTTGGACGCTGCGTTGCAATTTGGGTTCACAATAGCAGGAGGAGGGCGACATCATGGCATCACCGATCAAGGGGCCTGGTTTGTTTCTGGCGCAGTTTGCCGGCGATGAGGTACCCTTCAACAATCTGCCTTATATTACCCAATGGGCAGCAGGCCTTGGCTATCGCGGCGTGCAGATCCCGACCTTTGATGACCGCCTTTTCAACCTTGATCTGGCTGCGCAAAGTGATGATTACTGTCAGGAGGTTGCCGGAATTTGTGCTGAGGCGGGGGTTGAGATCACCGAGCTTTCAACGCATCTGCAGGGACAGCTGGTGGCGGTAAATCCGGCCTATGATGATTCATTTGATGCCTTCGCGCCTGAGGCTGTTCACGGCAAGCCGGCCGCACGCACCGAATGGGCCATCGATCAGGTGAAAAAGGCGGCGGTGGCATCTCGGCGCCTTGGCCTTTCCCATACTGTCAGCTTTACCGGTTCGCTGGCCTTTCCGTTTCTCTACCCCTGGCCGCAACGCCCTGAGGGGTTGATTGAGGAGGCCTTTGCCGAGCTTGCCAGACGCTGGGTGCCGGTGCTTGATCATTATCGCGACAACGGCGTTGATATCGGTTTTGAAATTCACCCGGGTGAGGATGTGTTTGACGGGGCCACTTTCGAGATGTTTGTCGATGCCTGCGGCGGCCATGAATGCGCGATGATCAATTATGATCCGTCGCACTTTCTAATCCAGCAGATGGATTACCTGGCTTTCATTGATATCTACCATGACAGGATCAACGCGTTTCACGTCAAGGATGCCGAGTTCAATCCCGATGGACGGCAAGGTGTCTATTCAGGATATCAGCCATGGATTCAGCGGGCGGGCCGTTTTCGCAGTCTTGGCGACGGGCAGGTCGATTTTCGCGGCATCTTCTCAAAGTTGATTCAGTACGGGTATGACAGTTGGGCTGTGCTGGAATGGGAATGCTGTATCAAATCGCCGGAACAAGGGGCGGCGGAAGGAGCTGTCTTTATTGCGGACCATATGATTGACCAGACCGACAAGGCCTTTGACGATTTTGCCGGTGGTGCGCGTGATGACGCCCAGATCAAACGGATGCTGGGCCTGTGAGACGCATCAGACTTGGCATGGTTGGTGGCGGTGAGGGCAGCTTTATTGGCGCTGTCCACCGGATCGCTGCGCGCATGGATAACCAGTTCGAGCTGCTGGCCGGTGCGTTGTCATCTGATGGGAGACGTGCGGGGTCATCTGCGGCAGCGTTGGGCATTATGGCGGACCGCAGCTATGCCAGTTTTGAAGACATGGCCCGCACCGAGGCGGCGCGTGATGACGGGATTGAGGCGGTTGCCATTGTCACCCCGAATCATCTGCATGCCGCGCCTGCCATCGCCTTTCTCAACGCTGGCATTCATGTCATTTGCGACAAGCCCCTTGCTGCAACCATGGCACAGGCGAAGGCCATGAAGGCAGCCAGTGATGAAAGTAAGGCACAGTTTTTCCTGACCCATAATTATACCGGCTATCCGCTGATCCGACAGGCGCGTGAAATGGTGGCCAGCGGTGCGCTTGGCAGTTTGCGTGTGGCGCAGGTGGAATATGCGCAGGATTGGTTGGCCGAACCGGTTGAGGCGACGGGCAACAAACAGGCAAGCTGGCGAACCGATCCGGCCCGCGCCGGGGCCGGGGCCATCGGCGATATTGGCACGCATGCGTTTAATTTGCTGGGGTTCGTCAGCAGCGACAGGGTGGCCTCGCTGGCGGCTGACATTCAGAGCTTTGTTGATGGACGGCAGGTCGATGACAACGCGCAGATCATGCTGCGCTTTCAGTCTGGCGCGCGCGGCAGTATATGGGCGAGCCAGGTTGCGGTGGGGGCCGAGAACAGGCTGCACCTGCGGCTTTACGGGGATAAAGCCAGCCTTGACTGGTCACATGACAACCCGAACGAGATGATCTTCGCCCGTCTGGGAGAGCCGCGACAGATCTTGACACGCGGCGGGGCCGGCCTTGGTGACGGGGCCGATCGCTGGACGCGCGTGCCGCCGGGGCATCCTGAAGGCTATCTTGAAGGCTTTGCCAATCTCTATCAGGACATCGCATCTGTTCTGATGGGCAAGGCGGGATATTCCGAGTTGCCATCGATCGAGGCTGGAATGGACGGCATGTGGTTCATCACTGCCTGTCAGGACAGTGCGCGCAGGGATGCGGCATGGGTGTTACGCGACAGCGATGCAAGCTGAACATCTGCCAGTGTGAATAAAGCAATTTCGTTGACGTAAAGCGCTATAGCGAACAAACCAGTCAAACGGGTGGTGCTATGCCGGTTGGTCGACCAGCATTGCGCCAGCTTCGTCTGCTGACAGAAACTCTGGCCGCTCGCAGACACGTTTCATTGTCACCCACGCATGTGTTTCACCGGCGTGAAGGATCCCCGTCATAACATCAATGACATGGCGGGCCAGTGCTGCACTGCAGCGGTGTGGGCGGTCCTGTTGAATGGCGATCGCCATATCTGCAAGGCCGGCACAGCGATAATTCGCCTGCGGGTTGCCGCCCCCATCAGTGATGTTGGCTGTGCCGAAGGGATGATCTTCGCAGCCATGCGATGTTGTATTCTGTTCGCGGTCAACAGTGTGAACGTCACCGCCAAAGAAATTCGGGTCCGGCACATAGATCGACCCCTCGGTGCCGTATAGTTCAATTTCTTTATGGCGATGCGCGCATACATCCCAGCTGGCGCCAAGGGTCACCAGCGCGCCATTGGCAAATTCCAGAACGGCGTGAATCGTGGTCGGGGTCAGCACCGGAATGCGGTCTCCATTGCGCGGTCCGTTTGTGATGGTGCGTGTGTCTGAGGCGGCGCCTGTCATTGCCGTAACAGCGCTGACCGGTCCGATCATCTGCACAAGATTAGTGATGTAATAAGGCCCCAGATCTAGGATTGGACCGCCGCCAGGACGGAAAAAGAAATCCGGGTTCGGGTGCCAGTGTTCCATGCCTTGCGACATCACATGGCAGGTGCCGCCATGAATAGTGCCAAGATATCCCGCATCGATCAGCGCGCGCGCCTGCTGGTGGCTGCCGCCAAGAAATGTGTCAGGTGCTGACCCGATCCGAAGGCCTTTTGCATCGGCCAGTTCTGCCAGCGCGTCGGCTTCGTCAAGGCGCAATACATAAGGCTTTTCGCTATAGACATGCTTGCCTGCTTCCAAGACCTGTTTAGAGACGGCGAAATGCGCATCGGGAACGGTCAGATTGACCACAATATCAATGTCAGTAGCGGCCAGCAGGCCATCAACTGTGTCGGCACGTACGCCGAATTCAGCAGCGCGCGCCTGTGCAGCATTGCTGTCAATATCGGCAACAGCCACAAGATTCAGCCCCTTGAACAAAGGGGCCAGACGCAAATAGGCGGCCGAAATGTTGCCGCAACCGATGATGCCAACGCCAAGTCTGTCCATAATCCCGAAACCTCGTCTCAAAAAGCTGATGCAGTGGTGAAGGAGCGGGTGGCAAAGCGCATCGCATCAGACGGATTGTCATGTTCAAGCACCATCAATTCCGCACCGGCAGACCGCATCGCTGGCACGATCTTGTCCCAGTTCATGACGCCATGTCCGACATCAGCCCAGCCATCCTCATCCGCGCATTCACCGTCCGGTGCACAATCCTTTACATGGGCAGCAAGTAACCGTCCGGCATATGTTTCAAGCCATGTGACCGGATCTTCTCCAGCCACATGCACCCAAGCCAGATCAATCTCCAGGCCGATATGGTCTGACGCCTCCATGATCGCCTCGATAGGATAACGGCCATTCTCGCAGGCGGTAAATTCAAACGCGTGATTGTGCCAGCCAAAGGACAGACCCGCGTCGATGACCGGTTTGCCGGCTTCTGCCAAAGTGGCAGCGAATGCCTGCCACCCGGTAAAATCTGTCGGTCTGTCTTCTGGTGTCAGGAACGGGATGATCACCGATTCCATATTCATCAGGCTGGCGATCCGGATCACCTCGCCCGGATCGTCGCGCAGCATTGCCAGGTCAAAATGACCGGTCGACATCCGCAAGCCGCTTTCCGCAAGTTGTTTTTGAAAATTGTCGGTATCGGCGTACAGCCCGCCATATCCTTCAACTTCCTGTAGGCCGATTTTGGCAAGTTGTGGCAGGATCGCCGGCAGATCGAAGTCGCGCACTGAATAAAGCTGGAAGGAAATGCGTGTCATCGTGACCTCGGTACGGCTTGGAAGGAATGCAACGCCGACAGAGTAGGCAAGTTCCGGTGGGTCACAATTAAAAAAGCACCAAAAAGGCCAACACCGGCAAAAAAAATCACCGGCAAAAAAATCACCGGCAAAAAGTCACCGGTAAAAAAAATCACGGGCAATAAACCTGTCGGGTCGCCCGCGCTATCCACGCCGGCCCATCGAAAGTCCCGACCCTTCCCATCACACCCCCCACTTCCCTCCCCGCGGTCGCTCCACCCGCCATTCCCCTGTCCAAGGAAATGGAAGGCTCCTCCTCACATGCTAAGCAGCAGCGCAG
>JADHLH010000025.1 GCA_016780765.1 Alphaproteobacteria bacterium
GTACTGACAGGCCTTCCACAAGACCCTTTTCATTAACGCTTGGCTTTCCATCGAAGAAACTTGGAAACATGCCAAAATCAAACCATAATTGGTACCATCCCATCCACCCACCGGCGATGTCGTGCGTCGTACCAGATAGATTTCCATTTTCATCAGAAAAGCCGCGCAGACGTTGGATAGTCGGCGTGCGTGGATGGGCAAACGCCATGTCATCTTCACGGGTAAATATTATTTTAACTGGCATTTTTGTCTGAGCAGCAGCGATAGCAGCAAGTATTAACGGCTCGTACTCGAACTTTTTTCCAAAGCCGCCACCAATCAAATGCGGGTGAAATATAATATCTTCCGCTTTAAGGCCAGTGTAGAGGCTGATTACTCCAGGAATCATTGTGCCAACTTGGTGGCCGCAATATAGATGCAGCTTTCCGTCACTGAGGTGCGCCAGTGCGCTGAGCGGTTCCATTGGCACATGGGCAATCATGGATGTTTCGTAAAAGCGTTCAAGCTTATGTCTAGCATTTGATTCTGCACCGTTTGGATCGCCTATGCGCATAAATTCATGCGCCTGCTGTGGATCTTGCAGCATCGCATGTGCTTCCGCGGCAATCTCGTCGCTGTTGATCGAACTGCAACCGGTAGTGTCCCATGTGACCTCGACCATTTCCGCAGCCCGCATCGCAGCTGGAAAACTGCTTGCAAGAACGACAGGGGTATGTGTGACAAGGCCTGAAACCAGGCCCTCGTCTGGCAGATTGATTGCCATGGTCATCAAATAGCCAGTGATGTCTTTTGCCGCAGCGTCATCTACAGAGACAATTTTTGCGCCAAGCCTTCGTGGCGGCGCAATAATCTTGCCATAGACCATGTTTGGCACATACGCATCTATGCCGAAGCGAGCCGACCCATTAACCTTTTCCGGAATATCCAGCGCGGGTACAGACTTGCCTATGATACGGTAATCTTCGCGCGCCTTCAGTTTGACAGCTCCAAGGTCCTCTTCATAGACCTCATAATCGATAGTGGTTTCTGACAGAATGTCCGAATAGGAGATATTTTCACCAAACACCTCGTCGACCACCTGCCCGTTTCTGGCGATGCAATCGGCAGGGTCTGCGCCAAGTAGATCCGCGCCGGCCTCAACCAGAATGCCACGAGCGACTGCCGCTGTGCGGGCAAGTGTATCGAACATCTCGTGAACCGAATAGCTGCCACCTGTCGCCTGCGTCCCGTATTCAGCCATGGTGTCAGCGCCCATCTCTGGGTAATCGATGGTAACCCGGTCCCAGTCCAGCTCTAATTCCTCAGCCACAATCTGGGCGAAGGCTGTGCCCACATGCTGCCCGATTTCCGCGCGCAGAACATGCACGGTGGTGCGCCCATTGGCCTCCATGGTGAACCAGATTGAGGGCTTGAAGTTTTGCGGGATGATCAGCGGATTTCCCGGGTCCAGAAGATTGACAGCTTCACGGCCCATAGCGGATGTAGCAAATGCCATGCTGGTTGCCCCTGCGCCGGACAGGACCAGGAATTTGCGGCGGCTGAGCGTAGCTTTGGTTTCGTTTGACATTACGCCCCTCCCTTTCCGGACCGTTTGATTTCGCCCGCCCTATGCACAGCGTTCTTGATGCGATTATAGGTCATGCAGCGACACAGATTGCCGCGCATTGCCACCTCGATATCGTCATCGGTCGGCGCATCATTTTCATACAGCAGGGCCGCAGCCTGCATGATCTGTCCGGAATGACAATAGCCGCATTGTGGCACCTGATTTTCCACCCATGCCTGTTGGACCGGGTGACTGGAAGACGGGTCGAGACCTTCGATCGTTGTAATGATGGCCTCTTCGACATCACCGACGCGGACCCGGCAGGACCGCATGGCCTCGCCATTCACATGCACAGTGCAGCACCCGCAATAACCGCCGCCACAGCCAAATTTAGTGCCTGTCAGCTGAAGATTTTCCCGCAATACCCAAAGCAAAGGTGTGTCTGGTTCCGAATCTACAAAATAGCTGCGTCCATTGATCTTCAGCTGCGCCATTTTTTCTCTCCCACGAATAGCTTTTACGCGTTTTCCTTCTAGATTTTCCTGTCAGGTGCCAGGTTCTTTTCTATTTCTTCGGTATTTCGGTTAGCAGGTCGTTGGCCAGATAGGCGAAGACCGATGTCGCCATAATATCCAGAACATCTTCCCGACTGGCGCGAATCTTTGCGCGCTTCAGAATGCGTGCAATGGCCCGCTGATTCTTTTTCAGATAGCCCGAATGGATACCAATCATCCGCTCATCAAAGAAAATCTCGTTGGATCCGCTTTGCACACGGATCAATGGCGCCAGTTGGCGGTTCCATTCATCGGCACCAAGACGGATCAGAGACACGGCGATCTGCCTTTGCGACAGACCGGTGTCGCTGTCGAACGTAGGTACAATCTGATAGGAGCGCCATGTTGACGGATCGCTCAGCCTGACAGCCTTGTTGTCACCAGAGCGGCTTTTCAGGGTTTTGGCGTCGGTGCCATGGCAGGACCAGCATCCATCAGTCGGCTGATTGAAAAGCCGAATGCCGATTTCGGTCTGCAAGGCCACATCGTCCACGCTCTTATATTCGAGCGATTGTGCAGCAACAGTTGTGGAACCAAAGAGGAGACCGAGTATCACTATGGTCTTGGTCACCACACGGCACGGCGAAATTATCGCCGTATGTCCACCTTCCATACAGATCATGACACCATCTGCCCTGTTTTTCTGTGTATCCAATTTTTGCTAAATTATTTATTCCTGAATTAAGCCTATGCAACACGGCGGTGCTACGCAAGGGTGTGGTGAGTGGAATCACATCAAGTGATTGCCAAATGAGCAGGAAGACCAAGGGAGTGTCTGATCAATGTTGTTAAAAACCCGGATCAGCGTGTTGTTTGCCATAACCTTTTTGCTGATTGCGGCGGCATTGGTGGTGCAGAGCCAGCTGGCGCGTGACGAAATCAAACGCGCCGTGGTGACGGAGTTGTCGCTGGGTCAGTCGGTGATCTGGGACAAAATCCTGCGATCCACTTATGACAGCATGTCTTTTTATGCCTATGATTCGAAGCCTGGCACGGCGTCGATATGGGCGCTGCGGGGGTCGCGCAGTGCCATCGCGGCGGTAAAGACCGGCGACAGTCGCAAGATCAACCGGGCGCTAACAAAATTCTATGGTGCGCTGGTTGAAAGCAACGTTCTCGATGTGCTGGCAATCTATGATGCAGAAGGTGCGCTGATCCATGTGATGGATGCTGAACAGCCTGTTGATGAACGCACGATTGCCGAGCTGTCCGGTCTGACAGGCGTGACGCTGGCAGCCAAGCTGGATGGCGGACTGGGGGTCATCGACAACCGATTTGCTGCGCATGTGTCCTTTCCCATCTATGCCAATGGTCGCCCGATTGGCAGCGTTCTTTACGCGCGCTGGCTGACCCCGTTGCTGGATGAATTCAGCCGCGCCGCTGAAGCCGATATTCGTGTGTCGGCACCTTCGATATCCGAACAAACCGAAACGCAGACAAGCTGGTCCGGTATCGAGACGCTGTTCGACAAGACGGCATCCGCGGGCACATCTGCGGGGCAGGTTGGCGATAACACCGGGCTGGACACGGTGCTGCTCGACGGCGTTACTTTTTCCCTGAATGTCCGGACCCTGACAATACCGCCAGATCTGCCGGTCACCATTGTGATGGTGCGAAATGTTTCGGCCTCTCTGGCCAGTTATCAGCAGATTTTCGTTTATGTTGCCTTGTCGATTGCCGGTGTCTTTGCCCTGATCGGTGCGGCCAGTTATCTGACGCTGTTGCGGGGGTTTCGCCCACTGGATGATACCATTGCCGCACTGAATGCGCTGGCAGCCGGCAACACAGATGTCGAGGTTGCGGTTGGCCGGCGAGATGAGGTGGGCCGCATCGCCGCGACGGTGGTGTCATTCCGCGAGACCATCCTCAATTTTGCGCGGCTACGGCGCAGCGCACAGGAAAACCGGCTGCGCCAGGAACGCACGGTGATCGATGAGACAATCAAGCTGGCTGGCCTTCTGCCCGAAGAGGTGCGTGCCGACCTGCTGGCCGATGTCCATAAAATGGAACAGCTGAAGTCACGCCCGCAGCAGCAATCAAACAATGTCTTCGAGGGTGATGATGAAAGCGCGATGAAGCTGCTTGGCATGGCCTTTGGCCGTATTTCGAAAGAGATCAAGACGCAGTATGAAAAGCTGGATTTTCTTGTTGATGAGCGGACCCGGAAAATTGCCGAAACGCAGGCCGAGCTGGAAGACAAGCACAAGAACCTGATCGCCAGCCTGAATTACGCATCGCGCATTCAAGCCTCTATTCTGCCCTCGTCAGACGACATGCAGACGGTCTTTCCGGGATGCTATGTGGCATGGGAGCCGCAGCATATTGTTGGTGGTGATGCCTATCTTTTGCGGCGGATAAATACCGGCAAGGATGATGAGCGCGAGGTGCTGGCAGTCTATGACTGTACCGGCCATGGGGTGCCCGGGGCCTTTATGACACTGCTTGGCGCGCGTGCGCTAGATGCCGGGATCGAGGCAGATGCACGCGCCCCGCAACCGCGGATCGGTTCCGTCCTTGATGCTGCTGATGCATTCATCCGGCGCGAGGTGAATGCCGATGGTAATGCCGCATCAAATGATGGCATGGACTGCTTTATTCTGGATTATCGGAAGACTGGTGACAGCAGCTATGCATCCGCAAATTTCACCGTTTTTGCTCAGCGCGGTGAAGAAATTTTCGAGATCGACAATGATTTGGGCAGTATTGGCTATCGCCTTCAGGAGGAGGACGCTGTTCCCGCTTTCGAGACACGCCCCATCACCCTGTCCGACTATGACAATCTGGTGATCGTATCTGACGGTATCCTCGATCAGATCGGCGGGCCAAAGCGCCTGTCTCTGGGGCGGCGGCGGCTGTTGCGAATGATCAGTGACGCGATCACGCCGCAGGACAATTCCGGCCAGACTGGTGGCGACCAGACCGGCGGCGACAAGACTGCTGGCACGCATATCAATGGCAGCGCTTTGCGCGAATCCATCCACCAGTATCAGGGTGAAAACGAGCAGCGCGATGACATGACATTGGTGATTCTGCCATGTGGCGCGCTGCCGGCCTGATCTGCCAAT
Organism: Alphaproteobacteria bacterium; assembly: GCA_016780765.1. Classification (GTDB taxonomy): domain Bacteria; phylum Pseudomonadota; class Alphaproteobacteria; order Puniceispirillales; family Puniceispirillaceae; genus UBA8309. Next base: position 5,166 of record JADHLH010000025.1, read on the forward strand.
ACCGGGAAGGAACTTGGATGAAGGTCTTTAAATGCATATGTTCTGAAGAAGGTTTAGTAGGGGTAATTTCGGGGCGGTCAACTGCATCTGCCGTCACCCCTGCGCCTGCCTCTGTTCATTCCAGGAGAGATAGATCGTGACAGATGAAGCGACGAAGGATGAATTGCTGGCTTTGAAAAAGGAGGTCTCAAAGCTGCGGCTTGAGGCAAACCTTCGAAAATCGCTGGCAACGCAGCTTGAAAAGCAGAAACAGGTTGCTGACCGGGCAAAGGCCGAGCTTGAGGAAAAGCACAAGAACCTGATCTCCAGCCTCAATTATGCATCGCATATCCAGAAGTCGATCATGCCATCCGCCCCTGTGCTGGACGCCGTGTTCCCGGGTGCATTCATTCATTGGGTGCCGCAACATATCGTCGGCGGTGATGCCTATTTCATGCGCCGTCAGCCGGGCGATGATGGCGCGGATGGGGCCACCGTGTTTTGCGTTTATGACTGTACCGGGCATGGTGTGCCCGGGGCCTTTATGACGTTGCTTGGCGAGCGTGCACTTGATTTGGGGGTAACCGCTTCCGGAGATGTGGCCAGTGGCCGCGCCGGCAATATCCTTGCGTTTGCTGACAGGTTTATCCGTCGTCAGGTGAATACCAGTTCAGGCACCGAATCAAATGACGGCATGGACTGTTTTGTCTTCGATTTTGATGCGGGTGGCCTCAGCCATTACGCGTCAGCGAATTTCACCGTCTTTGGTCAGACGGGGGACGGGTTTGTTGAACTGGATGCCGATCCGGACAGTGTAGGATACCGGCTTGATGTGGGCGACAGCGCGCCATCCTTCACCACGCACGCGCTTGATCATTCGGCTTATACCGCGCTGGTGATTATCTCGGATGGGTTTCTGGACCAGAAAGGTGGCCCGAAAGGCTTGTCGCTTGGTCGCCGCAGATTTGCCAGCATGCTGGAAAGTGTTGCGGCAAACCATGGCTGGGACAAGCCGGTCGATGGTGCGGCGGTTGTGGCGGCGGTCACCGACTATCAGGGTGAGAACGAACAGCGTGATGACATGACGCTGGTTGTCATCCCGCTCGCCTGACCGGTGCAGTACATGATAGGGCCATTACATGATCTTCGTTCCGCTGGTTCATGTCAGATAATGATAGACAAGCTGAAAACGTGATGGCGTCATCCGGCCCGCATTGCTATCAACAGAATGATCCGTGTGCATCTGATGTTTGTATAAAGCGCGTTCACCAATGCGCGTATTCAGCGCGCCAGTCGAACCTTTGATAGAGCGGGGAGTCAGGGTGACAAAGATGATAGATGTAACAGGCACATGCCATTGCGGTGCCATCAGCATTGCAGCCTTGGTTGAAGACACGCGGATGATCGCCTGCCACTGCAGCGATTGCCAGCAATTCAGCGGTGCCCCCTTTCGTGCGGTGGTGATTGCTATCGGTGATCACGTGCAGTTGACCGGCACGCCGCGTGAATATGAAAAGACAGCGGACAGCGGCAATATTCGCCTGCAGGGCTTTTGTGGTGAATGCGGTACGCAGCTTTACGCAGCTGACCAGGACAAGACCACTTTCAATATACGGACAGGATGGCTGGACCAGCGCCATGAACTTGTGCCGAAAGTCCATATCTTTGGCAGCTCATCGCCGCGTTGGCTTGCCGATATCGCGGATCACAACTGGCTGACAGCCGGGCCCGGCTCGGCTCCGTTTACGCCGTCCTCGGACGCCTGATCTCCAAACGCTGGCCGCCAGCGTAACTGCCCGGTTCTTAATTCTTAATCCCAAGCGGGGGCATTTGGCATCAGCGATGAATTGACGATGCGAAACTCTTCGGCCATCAACGTGTCGATGCGCCCCATTTCATCGTCATCGAGCTGGAAATCCAGCAGGTCAAAATTGCGCTGCAGATTGTCTGCTTTTGTCGACATGGCATTGATCGCCACCCCTTTTTGCAGTGTCCAGCGCAGACCGGCCTGTGTGCCGGTCTTGCCATGGGCGGCCCCGATTTCGTCCAGTAATGGTGATGTTGCCATCATGCCTCGTGCAACTGCGCAATAGGCGGTCAGTGGCAGCTCCAGCCGAGTTGCTGCATCAAGAAGCTTTTGCGTATCAAGAAACGGGTGAAATTCAACCTGGTTTGCGCCCGGGCGGGTGGACAGGCGGTGTATCGCATCTTCCATCATGCTGATGGTATAATTGGAAATGCCGATATGCGCGGCATAGCCAAGATCGTGTGCCTTTTGTAGCTGGTCCAGTGCCGCGCCATTGTCACCATGCTGATCCGGCCAGTGAAGCAACAGCATATCAACGTAGTCGGTCTGCAGATCGCGGAGAGACTGTTCCACTGATGGCAGAAAGTCTGCCACAGCATAGTTACGCGGGCTGACCTTGGTGGTAATCAGCAGCTCATCGCGTGGCAAGCCCAGCGTGCGCAGGCAGTCGCCGACCTCGCGTTCATTCTGATACATCTGCGCCGTATCGAAACTTCCGTATCCGATATCTGAGGCAATTCGCATGGCTGATGTCAGATCATCGCCGCGCAACAGGAAGGTGCCAAAGCTGACATGATGTCCTGCATCAAGATAGATGTTCATGGCTTAATCCTTGTAACCCATTTGCGTGCGGCCAAGTTGTGACAGCATGTCTGGTGTGAACCGCCCTTCGAAATCCACCTCATAATTCTCTGCGGCGAAATCCGGGGAACTTTCACCCGCCTCGAACGCCTTCAACTGCCTTGGAAGGAAGGCGTCATTCTTCTCGCATGCTGGTGCCGCACCAATATACATCACATTGCTGTAGCCAGTGCCGTTATGATGATCTTCAACGCCGTGGATCACATCGGGATGCCACCACACGGTGTCGCCTGGCTCTACCACCGGGATGGGTACATAGGCGCGCAGCAGCTTGGCATGATAGATCTGGCTGATCGTCAGCGCCCGTGACGGGGCCGCTCCACATAATTCATCATCGGCAACATCATCCTGTAGTGCGCGCAGGATGATCCAGGCCATGGCGTTGGCAATAGGCACCAGATTCAATGTGCCGTCTCCGGGCCCCTGACGGCTGAGTGCGGTCCACCCCTGATAGGTGCGGAACATCGAACAGACCGCAGGCGATGGGATTTCCCGTGTTGTGGTGCGATAGGCCGCATCGAATGCTTCGTAAGAGCCGATGTCACCTGACAACAGATGCCGGTAGACACGCTGATAGCCAGGGTCAATCCAGCGCTCGACCGACCCGCCATCCACATGCGGGCTGAGCCCCAGCGTGTTGTCGCCAGGTTCACGCTGCCGCAATCTGTCGGCATAAAGGCATTCTCGATCGGGGTCGAATTCTATGCCATTCGCCGAGTCAAAATCCCACAACCGGTTCAGCCACTGGCGCGCAGTGGCCAGTTCTGTAGAGGTGCGGGCTTCCATTTGCGGCTTTGACCAGTACAGGCCAAAAATCTGCGGACGCGATGATGACAGGTTGGCAAAATACTGGTCCATTCCGTCCTTTTCTTTTTGCCGCTCGAAATAATTGTTTTTTTCAACATAACCCATCAGCCAGGTGTTCCAGCCTTCAACACGGTCAGCGGCGAAGGTGTTGCGCATGATGAGAACGCCGCGCTGCTTAATCCTGGCCGTCATGTCATCATCAAGACCGCCGGCCGCTATATCAGCATAATCGCAGACCGGCACCGGTGAAATGCCGCTCTTTACCTCTGTTTCGATTGTCTGGATCTGCGCTTCGATCAGAGCATCCACCTTTTCAAAGGCCACGGCGAGGTCAACACCATTTTTCCTTAAATCAGCTTTTGTCTTGCTGATCTGGGCACGAATTTCACCGGTCATTGTTTCAGACATTGGATCCCCCACCTCATTTGAGAGTCTGTTCCCTTCATCGCGATGGACACCTAATTATCACATGGCCTATGGGCACTGCAATGAATGTCGCGCCAGCGGGATTGGTTGGCATTGTATCCTTCGGGCGGGTTGTGCTGGGGCAAGGGTTGCGATTATAAACACGCAGCCCACCACAACGGCGCGCCAGCCAATGCTTCTGGCCAAGCATTGTGGGTCGTATCTAGAGCTTTTGCCGTTTCCTTTCCCCTTTTTGCCAAGGACCGACTGATGCGTTTTATGAATTTTTCTCGTGCCGATTTCCCTGACGAATTTCTATTTGGTGCAGCAACAGCGGCCTATCAGATTGAGGGGCAGGCCTTTGGTGGAGCGGGTCCTTGCCATTGGGACAGCTTTGCTGCGACTGGTGGGAATGTTGAACAGGGTGACGATGGCGCACGCGCCTGCGAGCATTATCTGCGCTATGAAGAAGACCTTGACCTGGTCCGTGATGCCAATATGGATGGCTATCGCTTCTCGACAAACTGGTCACGGATCTTCCCTGATGGTCCCGGAACGCAGAATGATGAGGGTCTGGATTTCTATGATCGGCTTGTCGATGCCATGCTCGCACGCGATCTGAAGCCATTCTGTACATTGTATCACTGGGAACTACCGCAGTGGATGTCTGACATCGGCGGGTGGCGCAATCCGGATGTGACGCAACATTTCGCCGACTTTGCCGAGGTGATCGGCAAGCGGATCGGGGACCGTCTCAGTCATATTGCAACGATCAATGAGCCATGGTGTGTGTCCTACCTGTCGCATTTCATTGGCGAGCATGCGCCGGGAATTCGTGATATCCGCGCTGCAGCCCGATCAATGCATTTCGTGTTGCTGGCGCATGGCCGGGCGATGCAGCGGCTGCGTGGCCTTGGTCTTGAGAAACTGGGGATTGTGCTGAATCAGGAATGGTTCACACCCATCGATGACAACCCCGAGAGCGCGCGCGCCGTTGATATATCGAACGGTATTCACAACGACTGGTTCCTTGGTGGCGTCTTTCAGGGGGCCTATCCGCAAATTGTGCTAGACGACCTCGACCCGCATATGCCCGCGGGCTGGCAGGACGAGATGCCGATCATCAGTACCCCTGTCGACTGGCTGGGCGTAAACTATTATTCGCGTGGAATCATGTCGGCTAACCAGCTGCCTGGTGCCATGTGGCCGCATGTGATTCATCATCGTGGATCATTGCCCCGTACACAGATGGGGTGGGAAATATATCCCGACGGTCTTTATCAGACATTGAAACGCATAGCTGGCAGTTATTCGGGCTGCACTCCTATCTACATTACCGAGAACGGCATGGCCAGCGACGACACTGTGATCAATGGTGAGGTTGCTGACGATGTGCGGCTGGCTTATTTGAACGACCATATAAATGCGGTTGCCCGTGCGGCAGATGAAGGCGTTCCGATGCGCGGCTATTTCGCCTGGTCTCTGCTGGACAATTTTGAATGGTCGTTTGGATATGAAAAACGGTTCGGCCTTGTGCATGTCGACTACGACACAATGGTGCGCACCCCCAAGGCATCCTACTATGCGTTGAAAGCAGCCATTCATTCATAAAATTGGAATTAAAGAACCTTTTTGACCATATGAAATTGCCAAAAGTTTTATATCCGCTGTTGAATAATGGCAAAATAAAGGCTAAGCCTTCCTCTTCTTTGGTAATATATTAGGGGGGACTATCATGAAAAAATTCCTTAGCACGCTTGCTGTTTCAGCATTGCTTGCAAGTGGCGCGGCCAAGGCTGCTGAGCTTGAAGTTGTTCACTGGTGGACATCTGGCGGTGAAGCGGCTGCTGTTGCCGAATTTGCCAAGGCATTTGATGCCGTGGGTCACAAGTGGGTCGACGGTGCCATCGCTGGTGGGGGCGGAACCAACGCTATTCCTGCTGTTGTTTCACGTCTGCTCGGCGGCGATCCAATGGGTGCCACCCAGTTCAACCATGGTCGTCAGACCGAAGACCTTATTCAGGAAGGCCTTTTTCTTGATCTGACAGAACTGGCAGAAAAAGAAGGATGGCGCGATTTTGTTTTTCCAAGCTCGCTTCTTGATGCCTGCACCTATGACGGCAAGCTGTATTGCGTGCCAGTCAACATTCACTCATGGCAGTGGATCTGGCTCTCAAACCCTGCATTCGCTAAGGCCGGCATTTCTGTGCCGTCCAACTGGGACGAGTTCGTCGCCGCTGCACCAAAGCTTCGGGAAGCTGGTATTGCGCCGTTGGCTGTTGGATCTCAGGCATGGCAGTCAACTGGCATGATTACTGAAGTGCTGGCAGTTGCCATTGCTGGTCCTGATGCCTGGAGCAAGGTGAATGTCGACAAGGATGCCGGCGTTGCCGGTGGTGCTGCCTACGCGAAGGTTTTCGAAGCTGCCGCGAATGCACGTGCGCTTGCTGCGGACATTTCGGTCACCGATTGGAACCTTGCTACGGCAGCTGTGATTACCGGTCAAGCAGGTGGCCAGATCATGGGTGATTGGGCGCAGGGTGAATTCGCTGTTGCCGAACAGGTTGCTGGTGAGGACTACTCATGCCTTCCGGGCCTCGGTGTCAACCCGGTCCTGTCTCTTGGTGGTGATGCGTTCTACTTCCCGAAGAACAAAGACGCTGACATGACAGCTGCACAGCTTGAACTGGCATCTCTGATGATCTCAAAAGAGGTTCAGGTCAGCTTCAACCTCAAGAAGGGCTCACTGCCAATCCGCGGTGACATCGACCTTTCATCTGCCAATGACTGCATGAACAAGGGCCTTGGCCTGCTTGCAGACGGCCAGATCCTTCCAGGTGGCAACATGGCTTTGTCACGTGATACCATTGGTCAGATAGAAGACCTAATGGTGCAGTTCTGGAACGACAGTTCAATGTCTGCGACGGACGCCCAGGCAAAGTATGCATCGATCATTGCTTCGGCTGACTGATTGCTACGCTAATTAGTGGCGGGGCCGGCCTGGTTGCTGGCCTCGCTATGATTTTCAGCTACACATTAAGCACTATTTCTTTGTCCGTTGGACTTGGGGGGGGGACATGTCTGGCAACGCACGCCCTAACAGGCTGTTCCGGAACTTGTCATCAAAGATAGCGTCGATACCGATGGCGTTGACAGCTCTTGTAATCTTCATCGGCTGTTCTGCCTGGACAGTGGTCTATTCCTTTACCGGATCCCGTCTGTTGCCGAAAACCCGTTGGGTTGGTGTTGACCAATATGACAGGTTGTGGGGCACTGACCGGTGGATTGTATCGATTGAAAACCTGGCCATTTATGGTGGCTGCATGCTGGTGTTCTCGCTGACACTCGGCTTTGTCATGGCGGCATTGCTGGACCAGCGGATCCGTTTTGAAAACACGTTCCGGACTGTATTCCTTTATCCCTACGCACTGTCTTTCGTTGTCACTGGTTTGACTTGGCAGTGGATGCTGAACCCCACTTTCGGATTGCAGAAAGTCGTACGTGATTTCGGCTTTGTGGATTTCACCTTTGCCCCGTTGACTAATAGTGACTTTGCCATCTACGGGGTGTTGCTGGCTGGCTTGTGGCAGGGCACTGGCCTTGTGATGGTTATCATGCTTGCCGGGCTGCGCGGCATTGATGAAGACATCTGGAAGGCGTCACGTGTTGATGGCATTCCAAAATGGAAGACCTACATCATGATTGTGCTGCCGCTGATGCGCGGTGCCCTTATCACGGCGGTTGTGCTCGTCGCGACTAGCATCATCAAGGTATTTGATCTGATCGTCGCACAGACGCAGGGTGGCCCTGGCCTCGCCACCGAGGTGCCTGCAAAATATGTCATGGACATGATGTTCAGGAACCAGAATCTCGGTCAGGGCTTTGCGGCGTCGACGATGATGTTGTTGTTCGTGATGATCATCCTGATTCCCTGGGCGGTATATGAATATCGGGAGAAACGTCGTGGCTGATCTTGCTTTTAAAGATGCATGCGGGCCGCGGCCCAAAAAGGCTTTCACGCTTCCCAATTTCATCATTTACACAACATTGACGCTGCTGGCGATCTATTACCTTGCGCCGCTGTATGTGATGATTGTTACCTCGCTGAAAACGATGCCGGAAGTGCGTCTTGGCAATGTGTTCTCATTGCCGCAAGAGGTGACGATCGAACCGTGGATCAAGGCATGGGCGACCGCTTGTACCGGTCTGAACTGTGACGGTTTGAGCCGCGGTTTCTGGAACTCGGTGCAAATTCTGGTGCCGTCGGTGGTGTTGTCGATTGCCGTTGCGTCAGTGAATGGATATGCTTTGGCGTTCTGGCGTTTCAAGGGTGCGAACCTGCTGTTCACCATCTTGCTGTTTGGTGCCTTCATTCCCTATCAGGTGATGCTGTATCCAATTGTGATGATCCTGCGCGATATTGGTCTTTACGGTGATGTCTGGGGTCTGGTGATTGTGCATTCAATTTTCGGCATGCCGATCCTGACGCTTCTCTTCCGAAATTATTTTAGTTCGCTGCCCGAAGAGCTGTTCAAGGCAGCACGCGTTGACGGGGCAGGGTTCTGGCGCATTCTGATCCGTGTATTGCTGCCGATGTCGGCACCGATTGTTGTCGTGGCAATTATTCTGCAGGTAACCGGTATTTGGAATGACTTCCTATTCGGCGTTGTCTACACGCGGCCAGAATCCTATCCGATGACAGTGCAGCTTAACAATATAGTGAATTCCACCTTTGGTGAGAAGGAATACAATGTGAATATGGCGGCGACGATCCTGACGGGTCTGGTGCCGCTCGTTGTGTATTTCGTCTCTGGCAAACTTTTTGTGCGTGGTATCGCTGCCGGCGCTGTGAAAGGCTAGAAGATGCATTCCGTAAGTGTGAAAGATCTCAGCTTGTCCTTCGGACCTGTCGAGGTTCTGCAGAAACTTGATATCGATATCAATGATGGTGAATTTCTTGTTCTGCTTGGCTCGTCAGGCTGTGGAAAGTCGACATTGTTGAACTGCATTGCTGGTTTGCTGGATATCACCGACGGCCAGATTTTTATTAAGGGTCGCAATGTAACCTGGGATGAGCCATCCCAGCGCGGCATTGGTATGGTGTTCCAGTCATACGCGCTGTATCCACAGATGAGCGTTGAAGGCAATCTGAGCTTTGGACTCAAAAATGCCAAGATGCCAGCCGCAGAGATTTCCAAGCGCGTTGGCCGGGCCGCCGAAATCTTGCAAATTGGCCCGCTGCTGAAGCGCAAGCCCGCTGCGCTTTCAGGTGGTCAGCGTCAGCGTGTGGCCATCGGGCGTGCGCTTGTGCGTGATGTAGATGTATTCCTGTTTGACGAGCCTCTCTCGAATCTTGATGCCAAGCTGCGTGCCGACTTGCGGGTCGAGCTGAAGCAGCTGCACCGACAGCTGAAAAATACTATGATCTATGTGACACACGATCAGGTTGAGGCGATGACGCTTGCCGACCGTATTGCGATTATGCGCGATGGGTCGATCCAGCAGCTTGCCAAGCCGGATGAAATTTATAACCGGCCGGTAAACCGTTATGTCGCCGATTTCATCGGTTCGCCATCGATGAATTTCATGCAGGGCAGCATTGGTGCCAAGGGTCTGACAATTGGTGATGTCACCTTGTCGATCGACGGGTACAAATCTGCCACCAAGCTGGCCAAGGACGATGTTATTGTTGGCGTGCGCCCCGAACATGTGGCGACCGGCAATGATGTTGCCGATGCGGTCTATTGCACCAAGGTAACGGCTGATTTACTGGAGCCGATGGGGGCCGATACGCTGGTCTGGACAAAGTTTGCCGGTCATGAAATGCGTTTTCGCATGGATGGTCAGGTCAGGCTTGAAGAAGGCCAGGAAGTCGAGATTGGCCTGAGCCCTGAAAATCTGCATTTGTTTGACAAGGTAACGGAAGAGCGGCTGTGAGTCTGATTGCGCTTGGTGGTCAATGGCAGCTTTGTGACGAGACTGGCACACACAAACTTGACATGGTTTTGCCGGGCGATCTGATAACGGCTCTTCATGTGGCAGGACAGATTTCTGACCCATATTGGGGGATGAATGAATATGATGTCCGCTGGGTTGCAAACCGCGACTGGACCGCCACCAAGACAATTACACTTGCTGCGGATCAGACAGATGCAGATCTCGTGGTCTCGCGCCTTGATACGATTGCCAGCATAAGTGTGAATGACGCCCCCGTCGCGGTGACAGAAAACGCCTTTCGCCGCTATCGGTTTTCGTTGGCGGGCAAGCTGAAGGCTGGCAGCAATACCATCAAGATAACCTTCCATTCGCCCGTGCGCGCGGCGAATGAACGCCAGGCCAGTCAGCCATTCTTTGTGCCTTTTACCGAACATTATCCGGGGATCAGCGGCAACATGCTTCGCAAGCCACAATGTGACTTCGGCTGGGACTGGAATGCGGCACTGATGCCAATGGGCCTGTATGGCGATATGTATCTGGACGCCGACACCGGTCTGGTGCTGGGCGATACCATTATCCAGCAGGATCATTCTGCGCACTCTGTGTCGCTGACCATAAACCAGAAGATCGATGTGGGAAGTCCGCAGCAGGCAAACGCGACATTGTGCGGGCAGACTGTGGCTGGAACGCTGCAAGACGGGCAGCTGGTTTTTACGATGCAGATCGACAACCCGGATCTATGGTGGCCTGTCAATCAAGGTCCGCAGACATTGCATGATCTGTTGATTGAGGTGGACGAACGCCAGATCAATCGCCGGGTTGGTCTGCGCAGGCTGGATCTGGTGTCCGAACCGGATGAGGTTGGCCGCAGTTTTATGTTTGTTGTGAATGGCCGGCCGGTCTTTGCGATGGGTGCAAACTGGATTCCTGAAGATGCCCTGGCCGGAAATACCAGCGCGTCTGCCCTGCGCGGGCTGCTGCAGTCGGCCATTGATGCCAATATGAACATGGTGCGAGTCTGGGGTGGCGGCTGGTACGAGAGCGATCTTTTCTATGATCTGTGTGACGAGATGGGCATTCTGGTTTGGCAGGATGCCATGTTTTCCTGCTCGCTCTATCCCGCCGATGATGCCTTTCTTGCTGAGGTTGCCGCCGAGGTCAGGGACAATGCAGGCCGCCTGCAGCATCATGCCTGCCTTGCGCTGTGGTGCGGTGATAACGAGCTGATCGGTGCGCTGACATGGTATGAGGAATCGGTCCGTGACCGTGACCGGTATCTTGTGGCCTATGACCGGTTGAATCGGGTTATCGAGGCCGCTGTCAAGGAGGTTGACGCGCAGGCAAACTGGTGGCCGTCATCGCCATCACCGGGTCCGTTGTCATTTGGCGATTCATGGCATGATGACAGTTCGGGCGACATGCATTTCTGGTCGGTCTGGCATGAAGGCCGGAATTTTGAACATTACCGAGATGTGAAACCGCGCTTCTGTTCGGAATTCGGGTTTCAGTCATACCCGTCAATGTCGGTTATCCGGCGGTTTGCGGATCCGGACGACTTCAACATCGCTGCGCCAGTGATGGAAAGCCATCAGAAGAATGTCGGCGGCAATGCCCGCATCGCCGAGACAATTTTTCGGTATTTTCGCTTTCCCATCACATTTGAGGATTTTGTCTATGTCAGCCAGGTCCAGCAGGCGCTGGCCATTCACACTGCGGTCACCTTTTGGCGCAGCCTGAAACCGCATTGCATGGGCACATTGATCTGGCAGCTGAATGATACCTGGCCGGTCTGTTCATGGGCGTCACTGGATCATGGTGGCGGCTGGAAGCTGCTGCATTATCTGGCGCGGCGGTTCTATGCGCCGGTCCATGTGTCTGCCGCGCCGCAGGGTGACGGTTTCTGTCTGACTGCTGTGAATGACAGCAACACTCCTGTCGCGCTGACGGTCCGCGCCGAGGCACTGGCCTGTGATGGCAGATGCCGCGATCTTGGGACTGCTACGGTTGGTGTTGATATTTCTGCCTCCATTCCAATTTTGGAGACCGGCAGTCTTGCTGCGGATGAGGTTCTCGTCTTCAACTGGCATGGGTCTGCTTCTGGCAGCGCAGATGATTGCATGGGTGATTATAGCAGTGACCAGCATTTTGGTGAGGATCATTTTGCGCCATGCCCATATAAAGAATTGCCGCTTCTGGATCCTGTGATCCAGATGAAAGTATCGAGGCAAGGTCAGGCATTTCAGATTTCTCTGATGGCGGAAAAACCGGCTTTCTTTGTGGCGATCGAGGCCAACTGTGATGGCCGTTTCAGCGATAACGGGTTCTTGCTGCGTCCCGGTGTGCAGCGTGACATAACATTTATATCTGCTGATGTGGATGCTGATCCTGGTGAAAATGCGACTGCGATAAACCGCCCTGGGGCGGACTTCACATTACGTCATCTGCATGCCGCGACCTATAACCAGTTCTGATGTACCGCCGACGAGCGCGCTGCGGGTGGCGCGGCGCGCGGTTGGTGCACTGTTTCTGATCAACGGGCTTCTGATCGGGGTGTGGGCATCACGCATCCCGGCCATAACGGTGCAATATGATCTGTCACCGGGCCTGTTGGGTCTGCTGCTGTTGGTGCTGGCAACAGGCGCGGTGATGGCCTTTCCGTTCTCGGGCTATTTCATGGACAGGGTGGGGTCGGGCAATGTCACCCGCGCCATTACTGCCGTATATATTATCAGCATTGTTCTGATCCCGCTGGCACCGGACACGATTGTCCTTTCTGGCGCATTATGGCTGTTTGGTGCTGTGCATGGGGCGATGGATGTGGCGATGAATGGCTGGGCCGCCAAGCTGGAGACAGCCTATCGCCGCCCGATCATGTCAAGTTTTCACGCGCTGTTCTCTGTAGGAACCGGCCTTGGTGCGGCCAGCACATTCTTTGTTGCGTCATGGGGTGTCGGCATGCTGCCACACATAATGGGTGCTGCGCTGATTGCCGGTATTGGTCTTGTCTGGGCCTGGCGACAACCTGATGGTTGTGATCTGACACCGCAGCCCGGACAGAAGGCGCCCCTGTTCGTTCTGCCGCGGGAACAGCTATTGGCGGTCGCACTGATTGCCTTTTGCGCATCGATCGGTGAGGGTGGCAACGCTGATTGGGGCAGTCTGTTTTTGATGGAGACGACAGCTGCTGATGAGGCCCGGGGTGCATTGGCCTATACCGCGTTTTCACTGGCGATGGTGACGGTACGATTTGTCGGCGACAGGCTGATCAGCATGGCCGGCCCCGCACGTGTTGTGCGGTTCTCCGGCATGATGGCGATTGCTGGTAGCTTGCTGACTATGCTGGCGCCTGATTACGCAGCAAAGCTCATCGGTTTTGCCGGTCTTGGTGCTGGTTTTGCACTTATTTCGCCAATCGCCTACAGCCGTGCCGCCAATGATGACGTGCTGTCACCAGGGGCAGGGCTGGCATCGGTTGCCACGATGGGTTATGGCGGCATGCTGCTTGGTCCGGTGATCATCGGGGCGCTTGCTGCTGCCTTTGGAATTGGACAGGCCTTTGCCATTATGGTCTGTCTTGGTGTGGGTATCCTGCTGTTGAGCCACGCACTAGGTAGATAGCGCACGTATCAGCCCGTCAACCGATTGGCCCGTCAACCAATCGGCAGGGTTATTGGCCATGCGAACCGGCTGATGCAGTTTTTGCATCGCAATGCCGCAAATTGAGCCCTTTTTTTCTGCGCGCCTGACGACGATGATGGTGCATGGCAGTTGTGAAGCGCACGTGTTTGCCGTTGATATTACTGACGGCGAAGACAATGCAGCCTGTATTCATTACCGATCTCGATGGCACCCTTTTGGGGCATGAGGATTTCAGTTTTACCCCGATCAGGGATGATTTTCTGAACCTTCTCGATCGCGGTATCCAGATCATCTTCAATTCAAGCAAGACAGCCACCGAGATTCGCGCCCTGTGTGATGATCTGGACGTAAAGTTGCCCTTCATTTGCGAGAATGGAGCAGTGCTGTTTAATGCCGATCTGCTGGTGGGCGACATCCCGCTGGTTGATACAATGCCATCCAGCATGGTTCTCGGCACGACGGTAGAGGCCCTGATGGCGGCGTGGGATGAAGCCATTGATCCATCACTGCGCCGGCATTGTATCCTGCTGGATGCGATGGAACCAAAGGCCCAGCAACGCGTGCTGGGACTGGCTGGTCAGCAGCTCGCACGCGCCCTTGATCGAGACTTCTCGGTGTTGTTTTCATTCTATGGCCCGCACGAGGTTTTTGCAGACTTATGCAGCCAGGCCGCAGCTGCCGGGCTTTCTGTGCATTCTGGCGGGCGGGTGCATTGCCTGTCCGGTCAGCATGACAAATCCAGTTTCAACACGATGATCCGGCAGCGATGCTCACCGCCTGCCGGCAAGGCGATCATCATCGGGTTTGGTGACAGCGACAATGATATTGCGCTGCTGTCACAAGCCGATGTGGCGTGCGTGGTTCCGCGGCCAAGGCAGCCGGTTCTGCAGCTCGCCGATCCACCACCAAAAGTGATCACTGCACCGCAACCCGCCCCGTCGGGTTGGGTGCTTGCAGCCAGTCAGGCGCTCGCCTTGCTGGAACAACAACAATAGACAAGGGGGACATGATGGGCGATTTCGCACAGAACGGTGCCATTGCAACACTTCATGATTTCGGAACACGGACAACCGAAGAACTGGAAAGCGAATTGTCAGTGTTTTCTGGATACCGGCCGATGGAACTGATCCTGCCAAGCCTGTATTCCGAACTTGAGGGTGATGCGCTTGGACATATTGTCGAAGAGATCAGCAAAACCAGTTATCTCGGACATATTGTCATCGGCCTCGACCGCGCCGACCGTGACCAGTACGAAAATGCCTATTCATTTTTCTCCAGACTGAAGACGCCATTTTCGCTGTTGTGGAATGACGGGCCGCGCCTGCGTGCCATTCAGAATGAGCTGGAAGACAAGGGCCTCGCACCGACTGAACCCGGCAAGGGTCGCAATGTCTGGTATTGCATCGGGTTCACCAATGCACGCGGCAAGGCCGATGCGGTCGCCCTGCATGATTGTGATGTCCTGACCTATGATCGCCGGATGCTGGCGCGCCTGTTCTACCCGATGGCAAATCCGGCCTTCCAGTTCGAATTCTGCAAGGGCTATTACCCGCGTGTTGCCGACGGCAAGATGAATGGACGGGTCAACCGGTTGCTGGTGTCGCCCTTGTTGATGGCGATGGAACAGGTGCTGGGGCCAAGCGACTATATCAGCTTCATGCGCAGCTTCAGGTATCCGCTGGCTGGCGAATTTTCTTTCCGGCGTTCACTGATCCCGGAATTGCGTATTCCTTCGGATTGGGGTCTGGAGGTCGGTATTCTGTCTGAGATGCAGCGCAATCAGGCCAGCAATCGCATCTGCCAGGTCGATCTGGCCGAAACCTACGATCACAAGCACCAGTCCTTGTCTGAGGATGATCGCGGTGCCGGTCTGTCGCGCATGTCCATCGACATATCAAAGGTCCTGATCCGCAAGCTGGCGACCAAGGGGCATTGCTTTGGCTCGGACACATTCCGCACCATCAAGGCGACCTATTTCCGTCTGGCCCTCGACATGGTGCGTTTCTACCAGACCGATGCCGAAATAAACGGATTGTCATACGACATCGACGCCGAGGAACGCGCTGTCGAACTGTTTGCCGAAAACATCATGCGGGCTGGCGATGACTACATCTACACGCCAATGGAAACGCCCTTCATTCCGTCATGGGCGCGGGTGACATCAGCGATTCCCGACATTGCCTACCGGCTTCGTCAGGCGGTTGAGGCTGACAATCTGGAACAGCAGGGACGTATCGCCACACGGCGCACGGCGGCATAAAGCAGGCATCAGCACTGAAAGGCTTGTCTGGCCAGCCGAAAGGCGGCTCTTCAGTCTTTCAGCGGCGTGCCCGTCGTCCAGTCAAAAGTGCCATTGTCGCGTTCAGCAACGGCCTGCTTCCAGCCCTTGTCTTCAACCCGCGCTTTAAAGGCGTGGCCTTCCGGGGTGTGGCGCGAAATACCGTCCAGAAGCGTGGCCAGTTGCTGCGTGCCATTCAGTCCTGTGGCCTCGACAGCCTGATTGATCACCATTTTCTGCATTGCCAGCTGGTTGATCGGCACGCTGGCAAGACGGCTGGCCATGGCCTCAACCTCGGCATCCAGCGCATCTTCTGGCAGTGATTTCAGTACCAGCCCCATCGCCGCCGCTTCGGGCCCGTCAATCTGATCACCCGTAAACAGAACGCGTTTCGCCCTCTCGGCGCCAAGCCGATAGACCCACATGGCTGTGGACGGGCAGCCCCACACGCGCGTTGACATGTAACCGATGCGGGCATTGTCTGCCATATAGATCATGTCCGAACACAGCGCGATATCAGATCCGCCGCCGACGGCAAAGCCGTGGATTTTGCATAATACCGGCTTCGGGCATCGCCACAGTGACATGAATTTCTGTGTATTGCCCCACATGAACTGATAGTCCTCAAGCGGGTCCCAGCGTTCACCCTGATAGACCGGGTTTGGTGTGTCGCCCTCGGCATAAGCTGCCAGATCGTAACCACCGCAAAACGCCTTGCCCTTGCCGGCAAGGATGATGACGTGGATACAGGGGTCTTTTTCAGCGTCAAGAACGGCATCCTGCAGCGCGTCTGGCACATCATCATCAATGGCGTTCAGCTTTTCAGGCCGGTTCAGAAAGATGCGGCCGATGCGCCCGTCTTTTTCCAGAATAACCTTCGACATGTTCAGCTCATCTCCTGACATGATCTGTTGCGCAATTCGCGATATAATCTGAATGTTCTTATCTTTCCTGATCCAGTCAACGGCAAAGCTGTGCAATGCTGCACGCATCAGGCCGCGCAACAAGATATATGGTCACAAAAAAACGCCGCCAGCATGATATCTGCCAGCGGCGTCTTTTACAGATTCTGACCTTCTGGCCGTTCAGGATCAGTCGATATTGACGACGCTGAAATTGCCGCTGAACGGGCCACTTTCGATTGCAATAACAGCACCGGTATTACCACTCGTGTCTGCCATAACTCGTAATCCCTGATCAGTTACATCAAATGTAAACAATACCTGTGATGTATTTGGTGTAACTGTGAATGCTGTTGTCAGGTCCATCACACCAATGAGCCGTGTTGCACCAGCGCATGATGTAACGCCGCCACTTGACTGCGTATCCGTTGAATCTCGTCTTGTCAGCGCATTGTTTGTCAAATACGCGTCAATCGTGCCGGCGGTGCCAGTCTGATCAATGCTTCCCGAGTAACAACCCGCGCTGCCACCCGTACCCGGACCGAGATTGTTCAGCGTATAGCTGTAATCTTCGGCCGCGCTGGTGTTTGGGGTGCCTGTGGAATCAGTATAGTAGGTTGTGCTGGCCTGTGCCGTTCCTGGTACCCCAAGCATAGAGCCGCTGACGGTAAACTGATTGCTCATGACCATGTAAGGATAGCGGTAGGTCCCATCTGCTGGCCGCGTCGCTGTGCCTTCAAGCTTTGAAGTGGCGCCAATGGTCGCGGCGATATCAATCCTTGATCCGGCGGTGTTTGTGAAAATAGTTGTACAAGTTGACTTGTCCATCGCGGCTGCGCCTGCGCTCTCGGCGCCATCGTCAAAAGGATGTGATGTACAGAACCCCATTTCATAAACAGTGACTTCATATTTGCCCGGCGTCATTCGGCAATAGGGTGCCGAGCCGCTATAGGCTACAGCTGCCCCGCCGGTGCATACATTCAATGCCATTGTATAGTTCGCCGGTGCGGCATGGGCGTTATGCGAAAGGCTGAACAGCGCAAAAGTGAGAGGGGCTGCGAATTTTACCAAATTGAAGTTTTTCATGATTAAACTCCCGACACGCCAGCGCTGAATTCAGTCTGGACGACGATGTCATTGTTCCTGCGCACCTCGTCCAGCAAGCGTGAGCGCATTGAAGAGCGCTCGAACATTCTGTCTGAGAAGAAAGGCCCGCTGGCCGCTGCTGGTGCCTCGCCAGACAGGATGCGGAATTTCACTGTGACAAAATCCTCGTCCTTCTGCAGCCCGTCATAATCCTTGCGGCCGAGTTCAACCGACAACCCGTTTGCATATGTCTGGTTGAAGGCAAGGCTGTAGGTCGTACCTTTAATGTCACTTGATGAATCCGGCACATCCCACTTCCATGTCTTGGCGTAGAGCATGCCGGTCGGAATGTAGGGAAGCTGGCCGCCAATCTCGACCTCATATCCGTCGAGGGGGCGTTCCTGATTGCCATTCTTGCCCTTCTTCCATTTGGTGAGAGCTGAATAGCTGTTGGCGGTAATCTCAAAGGCTGACATTTTCAACTCGGCACCAATGCTGGCGCGCTGGTGGCCATAGTCTATATTGTAGTCATAGAAGGCGTTGATGCCGGTCATGACAGTTTCATCGTCATTCAGGTAACGCTGGCCGATACCAAGATTGGCCACGGTATGGCCGTTGGAATTCGCGACACCACCCTGAAAGAATGTCTGCTTGCTGTCGTCTGTGCCGTATGAAAGGCCGGTTATATTCCGGATTTCATATCGATTGTTGCCGTCCTTGACGCCGCTCAGGCTGACGCTTGTGCGCGAGTTGTCGACCCGGCTGTCAATGGCATTGGCAGCCGCATCTGCGAGCGCTGTCTCTGCGGCCTCGGTGGCTGATTTTGCAAGGCTGTCAGCCGCATCATCGCTTGCCGCGGCATCAGCAAGGGCCTGCGACGCGGCGGTGCCTGTCGCCTCGGCTTTGTCGTCACTGCCGGTAAAAAAGTCCATTGTCCGGTCATAGGCCGAGCAGCTTGCCAACATTGTGCTCGCTGCCAGAATTAGTACCACTGAACGCATCATGCTACCTCTGTATAACTGGGTTTAACATATTGATTAGATATCTATAATATGGGGCTGTCCTAGATAACTAGCCCATATGTTTTTTAACCCATTGTTTCATCTGTGATAATTGCTGTTTTGGGTTAGGTGTATTAAAACGCCATTCACACTCCTTCAAATATAACCCAAAATGTGTCCTTGGGACCC
>JADHLH010000026.1 GCA_016780765.1 Alphaproteobacteria bacterium
TCTCATGCTCTCCATGATAACCCAATTCTGAGTTATCTAGGACAGCCCCTTTTTAATATTATATATTACTGATATTAAATAGACGTAAATAGGCAATAATGAGGTGGTATCCTGCCTTATGGACTCTCTGCTTTTACATCAACGGAGGGAATTTTCATGCGTATTTGTATCACGACCTTTGCAGCCATGATCGGTCTGGCTGCATCTGCCGAGGCTCTGACACTCAAAACAGGTGAGGTGCTTGGCCCCGATGGCGAGGTTTACCACGGTGCCTCCCCAAAGGAGATGAAGGCGCTGATCGACAGAGCGCAGTCTGACGAGATGCCGGCCGGCGTACTCGGTAATAATGTCTATGTGGTTGTTGGCGAAGAAGTGTCCTTCATTCCTGTTAAGGAGCTGGTCAACACCACCAGAGACACCAAGCTGAAAATCATCGGCGATCAGGTGGTTCAGGAAGTGACCGGTAGTGAGGACATTACCTTTGAACAGGTCCAGACGCTGCAAGAAGTGTCCGAAGCAACCGGCGAGGATATCGGGCAGCTGATCAGTGATGGTGGCATTGAGGGGCTGGACGAGGGCTTGCTGACAGAACTGGAAACGGTTGCAGCAGAGACCGGCATCAAATTTGAGAATCTGGTTGCGGTGAACGCTGTGCTGGAGTCTTTGCCTGATGACAAGGTTGAAGAGCTGATGGCGGATATAGGCGACATGATCGATGATGGCTTTGCCGACGAAATCGACGCCACCCTGACCGAATTGGCACAAATCGAAGGCGGTTTGGCAAACGCGCTGAACTTCAATTCGCTTGCAGAATGCTTGGCTGCTGGCGCATCCAATTGTGAGGCAACAGCCGCAATCATGGACGCCCATGATCCAGGCGACGATGACGAATAACAATTCAAAATTATCATTGATCGCCCGACAGGCGACACACAAGAACGGGGCCCGAAGTGGCTTCGTTTTTTTTGGCCGTAAATCGACCGCAGATTTGATATCTGCATCTTGCGTATGAGGTGAAAACACCCGATGCTGGCGACCGGCAGACACCCCACTTCGCGCAAGGAGCTTTCATGGATCAGGTGATTTCGTTTCTGACAACCCGCCGCTCGGTCACGGCAAAAACAATGCAGCCGGGAAAAGTTGACCCTGATCATTTACAGCAGATTCTGACGGCCGGCATCCGTGTTCCCGACCATGGCGCCTTGAAGCCGTGGAAGCTTGTCGTCATCGCCGGCGACGCGCGCGCACGTCTGGACACCAAAATCATTCACCCCGAATTCCTGGCAGCCAATCCTGATGCCAAGCCAGAGGTCGAAGCTGTCGAAACCGGGCGCTTGCAACGCGCGGATACGGTGATCGCGGTGATTTCATCGCCGGTTGAGCATCCAAAAATTGTCCCGTGGGAGATGCATCTGTCGGCCGGGGCTGTCTGCACAACGCTTCTCTATGCGGCGCAGTCCTTTGGTTATGCGGCGCAATGGCTGACCGAATGGTATGCGTATAATGACCGCATGATGCGTGCGCTGGGCGGCACACCGGGGCATGACCAGATCGCCGGGTTTATTTATATCGGCGAAAAGGTGAAGGCACCGATGGAACGTACGCGCCCCGACCCGGAAAAAGTGATCAGCTATCTCTGATCTGGTCCGCCTGTTTACCCCGCCCCAATGATATCTGGTGGTTGATGCGCGGTGATTGTCACCGGCGGACCGTCATAGCGGGCTATGTTCACCAGACAGCTATGCGCGCCCGGGCCCTGTGCAATCCGCGATGTCGGGCGGTCAGGTGCAACCATATTGGGGTTGCCATGCTTGCACATGCCAAGGCTGTCGTCAGGGTCAGCCGGGTCATACCATGCGCCGGTGCTCACGGCGACCACCCCCCGCAGAATGCTGTCGGTTATGCTGACCCCGCACAGCATGCTGCCGCGTGCATTGAAGACCTGCACAATATCACCATCCTCTAGCCCGCGAACCGCCGCATCTGCGGGATGTATCTCGACAGGCTCATGCCCTCTGATCTTGAATGACTCTGCATATCGCCCATGGTCAAGCTGCGAATGCAACTTTGCCGGCGGCTGCTTGCCGATCAGATGCAGCGGACAGTCTGAAGACGCGCTTCCCATCCATTCGACAGGTGCGTTCCAAGTGGCGTGCCCGGGGCAATCATCATAGCCGAATGCCGCCACAGCCTCGGAAAACAGCTCTATCTTGCCGCTGGGTGTGGCCAGAGGATGGCCCTCGGGGTCGGCGCGGAACTCCTCAAACATCACACGCTGATGCACAACCGGATCCAGCTTGTGATACTCGCCTTCGACAAAATCGTTATAATCCGGCAAGGCGATGTCGTTCACCTTGGCGCGCTTGCGGGTTTCTTCCCATAACCAGCGCAGCCAGTCATCAACACTCCGCCCCTCGGTGAAGGCATCCGCCACCCCCATCCTGGCAGCAATGCCGGCCAGAATGTCATAATCGTTCCGCGCCACGCCAGCCGGTTCAGCCGCCTTGGTCATTGCGACGATATAGGGGTCACGCGGTGTCATGCCTATATCGCTTCGTTCCAGTGGCACTGTGCAGGGCAGAACGATATCTGCATGCTTAGCGGCCGCATTCCAGCACCAGTCATGAACGATGATCGTATCGGGCTGTTCCCAGGCCCGCCGCATGCGGTTCAGATCCTGATGATGATGGAACGGATTGCCACCCGCCCAATAGACAATCTTTGTATCGGGATATTGATATGTCTTGCCATCATAGTCGAAACTGCCTCCGGGGTTCAGCAACATGTCGCTGACCCGCGCTACCGGAATGAAGTCTGACACGCGGTTGCGCCCTTGCGGCACAGCCGGATAGGACATGCGCCGGACATTGTTTCCCATATGGTTGGCTATGGCATAGCCAAACCCGACCCCGCCGCCGGCAAGGCCCATCTGGCCCAGCATCGTGGCAACAGCGATTGCAGCCCAATATGGCTGCTCGCCCCATTCCTGACGACTGAGCGACCAGCTGACACCAATCATCGTGCGCCTTGAGGCCATTTCATGCGCCAGCGCGATGATCTGATCGGCCGCAATGCCGCATAGAGGCGCGGCCCATTCAGCCGACTTCACCACCCCGTCAGTTGCCCCGTCGAGATAGGCGGCAAACGCCTCATAGCCGACGGCATAGCGATCAATGAAATCCGTATCGGCAAGGTTATCACGGCGTAATGTATGACACAATGCCAGCATCATCGCGGTATCAGCATTCGGGCGAATGGGAATCCATCGCGGCGCGACCCCGGCTTCGATATCGACCCGGCGCGGCGAGACATTGACAAATTCAACGCCATTCCCCGAAGACCTGGCAATGCCATCTCGCTGGATATGACACCCCGTCCCGCCATTGCCGATCTGGCCATTATCCGTGACCAGACCGCCAAATGCCACAAACAGCTCGCAATGTTCGGCGATAGCTGTCCAGCTTGTGTGCTGGTTCAGCATGTTCACAAACCCGCCAATGACATGCGGAACCATGACCTCGGCAGCGGCATAGCTGTAGGTATTTACCGACCGCGTATACCCGCCGATGCAGTTCAGAAACCGGTGAATCTGGCTTTGCGCATGATGAAATCGGCCAGCGCTGGCCCAGCCATATGACCCGGCATAAATTGCACTGTTGCCATGGCGCGTGCGCACACGGTCAAGTTCATTTGCGACAAGCGTTTCAGCCTCGTCCCAGCTGACAGCAACGAACGGGTCAGAGCCGCGCGCCGAGGGTTGGCTCCCCGGTCCGCTATCAAGCCAGCTTTTCCGTACGCACGGGGTTTTGATCCGCGCAGGATGATCCAGCAGCTCGACATAGGACGGCCCGATGCGCGACGGGTCCTTGTCCTCGGCGAAAGGTTTGAGTGACTTCAGGACACCGTTTTCAGAAACGATTTCATACGTGCCCCAGTGATATGTTGTTAGCGGCAAAGGTCTCTCCCGCCGAAAAGAACACAGGATGCGCCGATTATCAGCCCATTTCCACAAAAACCGGCAACTGGCAAGTGACCGGTTACATGCCCGCATATATCATCATATGACAGGGTTTCACCCGGACCGCTGAACGGGTATTTTCTGTTGCTGCAATTCAACATGTCAGTCTTGCAGCGGCGGGAAACGCGTCCGCGCTGCCTGCACAGTCCAGTCCATATGGTTGCGCACATATTCCTGCGATGCGTCGCGCGGTGGGTTGAAATCCCAGTCGGTGCGCGCCCCGTTTTGCATGGCCGCAAAAACGGCACGACGCTGATGCTGTTTGGCAATCACGTCAGTCTTTATCGCGGCACTGTTCCAGCGCTCTGCCACTTCAAGCGCATATCTGGCGGCCAGCGTTTCATGTGCCGGATCTTCCGCAAGATTGACCAGCTCCGCCGGGTCATTGGCGAGATTGTATAGTTGCGGCGGGTCATCATCACAATGGATGTATTTGAAGTCACCGCGCCGGATCATAAACACCGGACTGGCGGTCATTTCTGCACAATATTCTCCAATAGCCTCACCGTCATCCTCATCACCGCCGCGCGCCATTGCCCATAACGAACGCCCGTCAATTGGCTGACCAAGCTCAGGCCGGCTGTCCTCGTCATCGCCAAGAGCCATATCGATCATAGTCGGCAACAGATCAATCAGCGAGCAGGCGCTGTTCACCGCACCGTTCGCAATGCCCGGCCCCGCCATGATCAGGGGCACGCGCGCCGAATGTTCAAAGAAGTTCATCTTGTACCACAGCCCGCGCTCACCAAGCATGTCGCCATGATCAGCCGTGATAATGAAAATGGTGTTATCCAGATGTCCGATCTCTTCGATGGTGCGGACGATCTCGCCAATCTTGCTGTCGAAATAGGATATGTTGGCATAATAGGCATGGCGGGCGTTGCGCACCTGATCATCCGTCACAGCGACAGTGCTGGCTTCAATGCCATCCATCAGACGGCTTGAGAACGCATCCATCGGCACTGCACCGGCGTCGGTGGCTGGCATATCGATATCGCCAGCGTTATACAAATTCCACCATTCAGGGCGCGCTACATAGGGATCATGCGGATGGATGAAACTGGCCACCAGCGCGAAAGGCCCGACATTCTCGCTGGCATACTGCATCAGCTTGCGGCGCGCAAAGAACCCTACCTCCTCATCATATTCAAGCTGAAACGTCGTCGCGGCCACGCCGGCCTCCCGAACCGAATCCATGTTGTGATACCATTTGTCGATGCGTTCGTCCGCCTGCTCCCAATCCGGCGTCCAGGCAAAGTCCGACGGATACACATCCGTGGTGATACGCTCTTCAAAGCCGTGCAGTTGATCCGGCCCGACAAAATGCATCTTGCCTGACAGGCATGTCCGATAGCCAAGACCGCGCAGATAATGCGCAAATGTGGGAACGGCTGACGTGAACTCGCTGGCATTGTCATAGGCTGCAATCCGCGTGACGAGCTGGCCCGACATGAAGCTGAATCGCGAAGGGGCGCAAAGCGGCGAATTGCAGTAGGCAGCATCAAACCGCACACCGCGGGCCGCCAGCGCATCCATATGCGGGGTTTTCACCACCGGATGACCGTATGCACCGGTAAAATGCGGTGCCAGCTGATCGGCCATGATCAACACAATATTGGGTTGTTGTGAACGCGCCATGATCATTCCTCATGCTGGTCTTCAGCTTTTGATCTGTGCCTTTTCCGATACAACGACAATCATAAGGTTTGCACAAGTCTGTCTGTCTGTCTGTCTGTCTGGCATTCGCCTTACGTCTTAAATTGTGGCAGCGCTGTCCGCACGCTGCGGCGCAGTGACAGAATGCCACATGTCAGTTGGGTGGAGCGAGGCGCACTATCGAATTGCTCAAGTGGGTGCCATCCACCGAGGTTAGCGAAATGTCACGGGGGTTTGTACAGAACAGGCCCCCGTGATATTGAAGACACAGCCCTCAGCTGTAGGTGAAGATTCGTCAACATGATCAATGAACTCGGCCATTTCACACTGGTCCTGGCATTCGTGCTGTCAGTTCTGGCAGGCACGCTGCCCCTGTTCGCGTTGCGCCGCGGCTGGCACGGGCTTGCCCATCTGGCGGTACCAGCCACAATGCTGATAGCCGCTTTTGTATTTATCGCCTTTGCCGCGCTGATATCCGCCTTTCTGGCATCCGACTTTTCGCTGGCGCTTGTGGCCAGCCATTCCCATTCAGCAAAGCCGCTGATCTATAAGATATCCGGCACTTGGGGCAATCACGAAGGATCATTGCTCCTCTGGATTGTCATTCTTGCACTGTTTGGCGCGCTGCTGGCGATGGGCGGACGCGGCATGGCCTGGGCGCTGAAAATCCGTACGCTTGCTGTACAGGCATTGATCAGCGCCGGTTTTCTTGCCTTCAGCCTGTTCACATCCAACCCCTTTGCCCGCCTTGACCCGCCGCCGGTTGACGGGCGCGGTCTGAACCCCATTCTGCAGGACCCGGGCCTGGCGCTGCATCCACCAACGCTGTATCTGGGTTATGTCGGACTGTCGATGGCGTTTGCCTTTGCCGTTGCCGGACTGATCGAAGGCCGGATAGACCGCGACTGGGCACGGCATATGCGTCCATGGGTAACCGCGGCTTGGTGCGCGCTGACCATCGGGATCGCGCTGGGCAGCTGGTGGGCCTATTATGAGCTTGGATGGGGCGGCTGGTGGTTCTGGGACCCGGTGGAAAACGCCTCGCTGATGCCATGGCTGGCTGCGACAGCCCTGCTGCATTCAACAATCGTGGTTGAACAGCGCGGCACCTTGAAAAGCTGGACTGTCTTGCTGGCAATCCTGGCGTTTTCGCTGTCACTTGTCGGCACCTTCATAGTGCGGTCAGGCTTGCTGACATCGGTGCACAGCTTTGCCAGCGATCCAGCGCGCGGTGTGTTCATCCTTGGCATTCTGATGGTTGCCGTCGGCGTTCCGCTTTTGCTGTTCGCAGTGCGTGGCCCGCAACTGGTCAGCCGTGGTGATTTCAACATCATCAGCCGTGAAGGTGCCCTGATCCTGAACAATTTCCTGCTGACATCAGCCACTGTTGTCGTGCTGGTCGGCACCTTCTACCCGCTGGGCCTCGAAATGGTCACTGGCGCGCGGATAACGGTCGGTCCACCCTATTTCGATGCCACCTTTAATCCGATCATGGGCGTGCTTGTAGCCGCAATGGGTATTGGTCCCTTGCTGGCGTGGCGGCGCGGCACCGTGCCCGGAACAAGACGGATAATCACCATATCCGGCGTGATTACAGTGGTTTTGGGCGTCGCAATTGCGATGGCAACAACGGCATTTGCCAGCGGCATCAGCATCGCCGGCATTGCCGGTATTGGCCTGTTGATCTGGCTTGGCAGCGCCATCATCGCCGATATTACCTACCGGCTGAAACCTGCCAAGGCTGGTGTGGCCGCGCGCGCAGCCAGACTGCCAGCACCGATGATCGGCATGTGGACAGCGCATTTCGGAATGGTGGTGTTTCTGGCCGGCGCGATCGGCAATGGCTTGTTTGCCACGGAAGTTGTGGTGCGTGCCATGCCGGGAGATGTGATCGATATTGCGGGTCGGCAGATGACCCTACGCACTGTCGAAGCGCGCCAGGGGCCCAATTACATCACCGAAACGGCCGTCATTGAACTACGTGAAGATGGCCGGATGCTGGCCGTGCTGACGCCGGAAAAACGCTTTTACACAGCCGAGCGTCAAACCACCACCGAAGCCGCTATTCGTCCACGGATCAGCGGAGATGACTATGCTGTTCTTGGCGACGGAACGGCTGAAACAGGTTACACATTGCGCCTTTATCGCAAACCGTTGGTCAGCTGGATTTGGGCTGGTGCGGGCATCATGGCGATTGGCGGGGCGGTTGCCGGTATTGCGCGGGCACGCCGCCGCCCCTTGTCAACCCGCGCCGCGCGGCCGGCTGACAATGCTTATGATACTGGCAGCACGGCCGAAAATGATGACGACGCTGCCCAAAAGGCAGGCGTGTAATGCAGGACCGCCCGTCAGGCAGACCGCTCAGGGCATCGTTCCTGATACCGCTTGTCGCCTTTCTGGTGCTGGCCGGATTTGCCACAGCGGCCCTGATGGCGACTTTGCGCGGCGAACGCGATGTCTCGCAACTGCCATCAACGATGATCGGCAAAGCTGTTCCCGATGTTGTGCTGCCGCGCCTTGATGCGGAAGCAGGCGATGTAGGCCCAGCCCAGTTCGCTGGCGCGCCATTACTGGTCAACGTCTTTGCCAGCTGGTGTGCCCCTTGCCGGGCCGAGGCTCCGGCGCTGGCCATACTGGAGGAGGATATCCGCATCCTGGGCATCGCCTATAAGGACAAACCGGCCGACACCCGCGCTTTTCTTCAGCAATATGGCAATCCGTTCGTTGCCATAGGGGTGGACCGTGATGGTGCGGGCGGCATGGCACTGGGCGTTTATGGTGTTCCCGAAACCTTCCTTCTGGACGCTGATGGCACCATATTGCTGCGCCATGCTGGCCCGATTGACCGGCGCGTTCTTGAAGACATCCTGCTGCCCCGCATTCAGGAACTGCAGTAATGCCGCTATCCATTGCAACAAGGCCGATGCGGCGGTGGGCATTGTTGATCTGTCTGGGACTGGCCGCGGCAGTGACAGGCGCCGCAACGCCTGCCAACGCGCTCACGCGCGAAGAAATGCTGGCTGACCCGGTTCTGGAACAACGCGCACGCGGTCTGTCACAAGGGTTGCGGTGCCTTGTCTGCCAGAACCAGTCCATCGATGACTCCGATGCCGAACTGGCGCGCGATCTGCGCACCGAGGTACGCCGCCGTCTGACCGCTGGTCAAAGCGATGCCGACATTCTTGATGCCATTCGCGATACCTATGGCGATTATGTATTGCTGAACCCGCCGATTGCGCCGTCCACATGGATTTTGTGGGCAGCGCCTGCAATCATTCTGGCTGGCGGGGCATTGCTGGTTTTCGCTGCGCGTCGCCGCGATGACATACCCGATAAAGACAGCCCTCTGCCTGCCCGCGAAACACCTGCACGATCACCAAAGCATGTATCGCTGAAGTCATCGGTGGCCGGGCGCCAGGCCGTTGCGCTGTTCAGCCTTGTCGTGGGGTGCAGCCTGTTGATCTATCTTGCGTTGGGGCGTGCCGACCTGCCTGACAGGCCACTGGCCGAACGCACAGCCGAAATTGCCGCGCTAAAGGATACGGCCCAGCAGGATAATGCCGACCGGGTGGCACGGTTTGATGCTGCTCGTGCCGCTGTTGAGGCGGAACCGGAGCGTGTCAGCAACTGGCTGGACCTTGCCGTGGCCGCCGCTGACGCTGGTCGCAGTGAAACCGAGGTCACCGCTTTGCGTCAGGCGATGGTGCTGACCGATGACGACCCAACCATTGTCTCCATGCTGGCCGAAGCCTTGTCGCGTGCAGCAGACGGGCAGATCACCATTCCGGCACGCGCCCTTGTTGAACAGGCACTTGCCGCCAACCCGGCAGAGCCGCGCGCCCTGTTTCTATACGGCCTTGCTGCCTATCAGGATGGGGATTACGCCGCTGCCATCGACAACTGGCAGCAATTGCAGCGCGTTTCCAGCGCGGATGCCCCGTGGATGCCGCTATTGGCCGACAATATCGCCGATGCCGCTGCGGCTGGTGGCATAGAAGTGCCGGTCTCACCCGGCCCGGATGCGGCTGACATTGCCGCTGCCAGCGAGATGAGCACTGAAGATCGTGACGCGATGATTGCCGGCATGGTTGACGGGCTGGCAGCTCGGCTGGAAGACAATCCGGAAGACGGGCCAGGCTGGCAACGCCTTGCCCGCGCCTATGACGTTCTGGGACGCACCGAAGCGGCGCAGGACGCCCTTGTCAGTGCGGCGGATGCGCTGATTGCAGATGCCGATGCCCAACTGGCAGCGCTGCAGGCCATCGTCGCCGGCAATGCCGAAGACCGATTGGTCGATGATGCTGACAGATTGCTGGCGCGGCTTGTCGAAATGGCCCCTGCCCGCCCTGAAACGCTGTATCTGAGAGGGCATTTCGCCGCCACCAATGGTGATGTTGAGGCTGCCCGTGCATTCTGGCAGCAGCTGCTTGACCGCCTGCCCGAAGATGCACCAATCGCCGGACAGCTGCGCGCAGCCATCGAGGCGCTTTAACGCATCAACGCGCAATATGTTTTAAAGGCGAACGGTTCGGCGGGTGCGACGCACAGTTGCAATCACCACCAGCAGACCCGCCAGCCCCAGCAGCAAACTGCCGGCTGACACCAGCACATCATCAAAACTGCCAACCGTCATGATGATCCCGCCTATCACCGGTCCCAGCACCTTGCCGAGATTCCGCATCGCACCATAAAGCCCCATGCCGGTGCCCATGCCCTGCGCCGACTGGTCAGCAACAAAGGCAAGGCTGGCCGGAAAGACCAGCCCCTGTGCAGCACCAAGGGCAACAGCCCCAAGAATGACCATATCGACCTGCAGCCACGGCAGAGCAAACAAGCCGCCCGCCATGACCAGCACGCCAACCCCGATCACGGTCAGCCGTCCATATCTATCGGCAACCATACCGCCGGGGGTGCGCATCAACATATGCGCGCCTTCCTGAACGCTGAAGAACAGCCCGGCCAAAATCAGCGCGTGCCCAGACTGCGAGGCAGCAAGAATATGCAGCGGCAAAAACGCCTTCACCGCATAAGCCGCCATATTGACCATCATCTCAAGGCTGCCCGCCACCCATATCGCTGGCCGCCGGCTTGCTGAATTCAACGCCGCTGCAAAGCTGACATACAGGTAACGCAGCGAATGATCGTCACCGGCATGGGCCGAACTGCGTGCAGTGCTGCCACGCTCCAGCGCTAGCAACGGGACCAGCGCAATGGCTGCAATAATACCAGTCAGCATGAACAGAAGCTGCGGCGACATGTGGGTCAGCAAGAAAGCTGCAGACACTGGTGCCAGCAGATAGCCGACAGACCGCGCCAGGCCAAACACACCCAATCGGGTGGCCCGCCCCTCGCCAGCCATCTCAGCCACCAGTGCCAGACTGACTGGCCCGAAGATTGCGGTGGCCAGCCCATGCACCAGACGAAGCGCAAATAATTCCCCCGGCGTGCTAACCAGCAGATAGGCAAAGGGCATGATGATGAACAGCCCGGCAGATATCAGCAACCACAGGCGGCGTCCCTGCCGGTCCGACAGAAAGCCGACAATCGGTTTTACAATGATGCCGGTCAGGGTAGACACCGAGACCACGAGCCCCAGCAGAATATCACTGGCACCCAGCATGGCGGCGAACAGCGGTAAGACCGGCGTCTTGCCCATTTGATAGGCGGAACGCACGATGGCGTCCGCCGCAAAGATGCGCGCGAAAGGGCGCAAAGCAGAATTGCGGACCCTGCTCACCAGCCTGTCTTCGGCGCGCCGACCGCAGCCGCACTGACCGCTGGCGCGCCGATTTCGGCAACTGTTGCATTCAGTGCCGCAAGCGGGCCTTCAACCAGCGTATCCAGCTCATCCAGCAGGCTCTGCACGTCACCTGTCACGATGTCGGTCAGTTCGGCAACCTGTAAAGGCGGCTTGGCATCGGCAATCAGCGCTGTCCAGCGCAGATCCATCAACGTGTCATCAAGGCCAGCCGGATGGCGCAGCACATCACGCGGAGTTTCGCGATGCACATCAACAAGGCGGGCCTCAATCTCGCCAAGGCGGGTCATCGCCTCTTCGATCTGGCTATCAATTGAAGGTACAAGAAGTTTCAGGTTTGTCAGCTGCTTGCGCATCATCCTGATACGATTCACCCCGATATAGAGATCAGAAACCGAATCCGTCAGCGCTTTGGCCACCTTATATTGGGCAGCAAGATCAGCATCACTGACATCAATCCGCGGGTCCCTGGCAACGACAAGATCATGCGTGCTGGTTTTGCCGCCAGCAGTCAGTGACACACGGTAGGTGCCCGGCACCACACGCACCCCGGCCGGGCCATCACCCTCACGGGCGAATGGCTGATAGGGCCGGTCCTGCAGAGAGCGGTCGAGGCGCACAGGCGGCATGCTGCGAAGATCCCAGACAAAGCGATTCAGACCGGCATGCGCTGTCGGCTTCATGTCGATCTTCAGGCGTTCATCAGACACATCGAAACGGGCCTGCAATGCGCCATCTGAATCATGCACCTCGATCAGCAGATTATCCTCGGCACTCTCATCCAGCCAGTAAAACAGAATGGCACCGTCGGGCGGGTTCTCACCCACATCAAGATACCGCCGCTGGCTGCGCCCGTCAGGGTTTTTCACCTTGTAGGACGCGCCTTCAACACCAAAGGCAGGGCTGTAATCCTTGCCATCGCCATCGAAAAGACCGGTGCTCCAGCTCAGACACTGGCGCACTGTTTCGCGCGGTGGAATCAGCCCGGAACCGGCGGCGCGCAAGGGTGACAGATCATCCAGAATCCAGAATGAACGGCCATGCGTCGCAACAATCAGATCACCATGTTTGACCCGCATGTCATAGACCGGCGTGACGGGGAATCCGCCCTGCATCCGCGTCCAGCCTGCCCCGTCATCCGCGCTAACAAAGACCCCCGTTTCAGTGCCCGCAAACAGCAGACCCTGGCGCACCGTATCGGCGCGGATCACCCGGGTGATTTCATCCTGCGGGAAACTGTCCGAAATGCTGGACCAGCTTGCCCCGCTATCGCGGCTGACAAACAGATAGGGACGATAGTCAGCAGATTTGTAACAGGTTGCCGACAGGTAAATGCAGTCCGCATCATGCTGCGAGATTTCCACAGTCCCGATATAGGCTAGGGCTGGCATCTTCGGCGGTGTGACCTCGGTCCAGCTGGCCCCGCTGTCACGCGTGACATGAACGCGGCCATCGTCGGTAGCCCCCCAGATTTCGCCCTTGCGATGTGGACTTTCCGCAACCGAAGACAGGCTTGCATAGGCCTCGGCACCGGCGCTGTCACCGGTCAGCGGGCCACCGGAATAATCCAGCTTGCTGGTGTCATTATGGCTGAGGTCAGGTGAGATACATTCCCAGCTGTTACCCTGATCCTGCGAACGAAACAGGTGATTGCCGCCAGCATAAAGCGTGTTGCTGTCATGTGGCGAGAAACAGATCGGATAGGTCCAGGCAAACCGGTAGCGCAGATCGCGCGGGGCAAACCCCGTCGCCTCTTCCGGCCAGACATTGACCAACTGCACCTGGCGGGTGCGCTTGTCATACCGCTGCAATGCACCATTACCGCCGGGCGATGATCCAACAGCACCGACAAAGACAATGTCAGGGTCATCAGGATGTACGGCAATGAAGCCGGATTCACCCGTTCCCGGCAGCTGCAGATCAGATTTGGTGATCATGCCCCATTCGGTCTGGCTTGGCACCGAAACCGAGGTGTTGTCCTGTTGTGTGGCATAAACGCGGTACGGATACTGGTTATCAACATCCATCCGGTAGAATTGTGATGTCGGCTGGTTGTAGATGCTGGACCATGTACGCCCGCCATTAAAGGACACATTGGCACCGCCATCATTGCCCTGCACCATCCGGTTCGGATT
Organism: Alphaproteobacteria bacterium; assembly: GCA_016780765.1. Lineage (GTDB taxonomy): Bacteria > Pseudomonadota > Alphaproteobacteria > Puniceispirillales > Puniceispirillaceae > UBA8309. The sequence continues at coordinate 13,568 of JADHLH010000026.1, forward strand.
CGCCGGATCGATCCACAGATCATGATTATCACCATGCGGGGTCGTCACTTCGGCAAAGCTTGCACCGCCATCAGTGGACTTCCACATCTGGTAATTGGTGACATATACGGTGTCGGCGTCCTGCGGGTCGGCAAAGACGTGCGTGTAATACCAGGGCCGGTGAATCAGATCCCTGTTTGGCGTAATTCGGGCCCAACTGTTGCCGTAATCTTCAGAGCGATAAAGACCGGTATTATGCTCATCAGCCTCGACAAGGGCGAATACACGGCCCTGCTTTGCCGGCGAAACAGAGACACCCATCTTGCCCAGCATGCCGGTAGCAAAGCCGGGCGCGCCCGTGATGTCCTGCCAGCTGTCACCACCATCCATCGAGCGGAAAATACGACATCCCGGCCCACCGCTGGACAGGTTCCAGAACTGTCGTCGTGCCTGCCAGAATGTTGCAAACAGCACGCGCGGATTTGTCGGGTCCATGGACAGATCTATGGCACCGGAATCAGCATCCACCTGCAACACTGCCTGCCATGTCTTTCCGCCATCGGCCGACCGGTAAATACCGCGCTCCTCGCTGGGCCCGAAGGCATCGCCAAGCGCCGCCACATAGACCAGATCGGGATTGTCGGGATGCACCCGAATCTCGCCAATCTGCCTGGTTTTCTCAAGACCCAGATGCTGCCAGCTGCGACCCGCATCGGTTGACCGGTAGACACCGTCACCAAAGGAAACGTCGACGCGGATTGTGGTCTCGCCAGTGCCGGCATAGATCACATTACTGTCAGACGGAGCCACCGTCAGCGCGCCGATCGTGCCGCTGGTCAGAAACCCGTCAGAAACACACTCCCAGTATGTACCGCCATCATCGGTCTTCCAGATGCCGCCAGCACACGCACCGAAATAGAATGTCATCGGATCGCTGTAGTCACCCGCAACGGCCACCACCCGGCCCCCACGGGACGGTCCGATACACCGCCATTTCAGGGCAGCTGACTCTGCCATACGTGATTCAATCGAAGGCACCTGCGTCTTTGATGCAGCCATGTATCATCTCCCAAAAATAGCACGTCCGATCAGCGGCCTCTGATCCGCGGATCAAGGGCGTCGCGCAAACCATCACCAAGATAATTGATACTGAGCACTGTCAACGAGATCGCAAGGCCGGGCCACAGAACGCGTTCGGGATACAGCTGCATGTAATCAACCGCATCGTTCAGCAAACGGCCCCATGTCGGGAAATCTGGCGGGAAGCCGAGCCCGAGGAAGCTGAGCGCGCTCTCGGTGATAATGGCGTTTGCGATCCCGAGCGTTGCCGACACCAGGATCGGCGACAGCACATTCGGCAGAATATGTCGCAAAATGATCCGCACATCGCTGGTGCCGATCGATTGTGCAGCCAGGATAAATTCCCGCTCTTTCAGCGCCAGTACATCACCGCGTACAATACGCGCCGTCGGCATCCAGCTGGTAATGCCGATCGAGACAACAATCAGCACGAACATGCCACGTTCCGGCCCGTAAGCCTCGCTCAGCGGTTCGCGAAACAGCAGCATCATCACCAACAGCAGCGGCAACAGCGGCAGTGACAGAAACAGGTCTGTGAAACGCATCAACAGCCCGTCAAGCCGCCGGTAATAGCCCGACAATACGCCGATCAGGCTGCCCAGCATCAATGACAGCATCATCGCTGCCAGCCCGACCGTAATCGACGTCTGGCCGCCTGCAATCATCCGCGCAAAAGTATCGCGGCCAAGCTGGTCAGTGCCAAAGGGATGTGCCCAGCTGGGTGTCTGGTTACGAAGGCGGATATTGATCTCGTTTGCCTCAAACGGCCACAGCCAGGGCCCGATCAGCACGGCAAACACAATACCAAAGAACAGGATGCCGCCGATCAGCGCGCCCTTGTGCTTGGTGAACTGGTCCCAGACATCACGCCACTGGCTGCGCGTTTCACCATTTCTGTTTTGCGTTGCATCAGTCATAGCGGATTCTCGGATCAAGAAGACCATAGATCACGTCAGCAAGCAGATTGAAGAACACAATCAGCACGGCAAAAATGAAGGTCAGCGTCTGAATGGTCGGCAGATCATTGGCATAGATTGCCCCAATAAGCTGCTGGCCGATGCCGTTCACCTTGAATATCTGCTCGGTGATGATGGCACCGCCAAAAATAGACGGCAGGTTCAGCGCGATCACTGTGACCACCGGAATCATCGAGTTACGCAGCACATGCATCATCACGACAACCCACTCGCTCAACCCCTTGGCGCGCGCTGTACGCACATAATCCTGATTGAGATTGTCCAGCATCGAGGCCCGCATATAACGGCTGATCTGGGCCGTGGTCTGCAAGGCCAGCACCATGACCGGCAAAACCATTTGCTTGAGCTGAATGACAAAGGTGTCCCAGTCAATCACCTCATGCAGCGTGTCATAGGTTGATGGCAACCAGCCAAGCTGTACGGCAAAAACCACAATCACCAGCGGACCGGTAAAGAAAGGCGGGATCGAATACCCGACCATGGTGATAAAGGTGCCGGCCTGGTCGAACACCGAATAATGGCGATAGGCCGAATAGATGCCGATCGGCAGGGCAATCAGAATGCCGACAATCTATGACATGCCGACAACCCACAGCGTTTGCGGCAGTCGCTGCACGATCATATCCATGACCGGGCTGCGCGTTTGCCAGCTGATGACCCTGAGTTCACCCTCCGAGAAGGTGGTGCCAAAATAATAGTCTATCAGCACCTGCGGTTCGATCCAGAAGAACTGGACCAGCCATTTCCAGAACTGGACGTAAAGCGGCTGACCAAGACCAAGCGCCTCACGCATCTTCTCCTTGACCTCGGGCGGCACCGTCAGCGGCACCTGTGCCATCGGATCATTCGGCGCCAGATTCAACAGCAGAAAAATAATCAGGCTGATGAGCAGCAGCGTCGGGATCGAGATCAGCAGACGTCTGATTGTAAAGGTCAGCATGGAACGGCATGCCCCTTTCCAGGGTTGAACAAAATAACAAAAAGGAAAAAGGAAGCCCGCAGAACAGCGGGCTTCCGGTATTTCAGATGCTTAGTCCATACGATACCAGTCGGCAACGTTCCACAGCTCGGAGTCCCAGGTGTTCAGGACAACGCCGCCCAGTGAGTTGGCATGCGCCGACACGCGACCACGGTGAACAAGCGGCACGATTGTGTAGCTGTCCTTGGTGAGCATGTTGTTCAGCTTGATGCCCAACTCGCCGCGCTTGGCGACGTCACCGGTACGACCCAGCTCATCGAGAAGCGCATCATAGGCCGGATCACAATACCGGTTGATGTTCTCGCCCTGCCACTGTGTCTCAGGCTTTGGCTCGTTACCACAACGATACATCGACAGGTATGTCTGAGGGTCTGTACCGTCGAAGGTGTTGGCATACATCTCAACGTCTGCATAGAACTTCTGGAAGGTGTCAGGCGAACCCGGGTCACCACCGAAGAAGACTGAAGCGTTCAGATTACGCAGCTCTGTTTCAACACCAATCTGTGACCACCACTCCTTGATCAGTGACTGGAAGTCCTGACGAACAGCGTTGGTTGAAGTCTGGTACAGAATTGAAAGCTTGACGCCATCCTTTGCGCGGATACCGTCGCCGCCCTTCTTCCAGCCAGCGCTGTCCAGAAGTGCATTTGCGCCGGCAATATCCTGAGTCATGCAATAGTCGTTCTTTGCTGCATACAGATCAGGCGCAGGGACCAGGTCACATGTTACCGCGCCGGCCTTGCCATATCCGATTTCGACCAGCAGTTCGCGGTCAATCGCCATCGACAGCGCCTTACGCACATTGATGTCTGTCAGGAACGGATGCGGTGCCTTGACGGTTGCCCGTGTATCAGCATCCAGCGATGGTGACGGGTCGGTCATGTTCATCTCAAGACGCTCGACCAGCGGGCCAAAGCCTGCGATGGCAACGCCCTTGCCACCCTCTTCCATCTTCGCGATGACGTCAGGTGCCAGCTGCAGGTTCCACGCATAGTCGAATTCGCCAGTTTCAAGAACCGAACGACCAGCGCCCATTGCATCGCCGCCGCCCTTGAATGTCAGGGTTGCGAACGCAGGCTTGCTTGGATCGCGATAATTGTCATTTGCCTTCATCTGGATAACGTCATTCGGACGGAATTCAGTTACCACGAACGGGCCTGTACCAATCGGGCCAAAGTTCTGCTCGGTGCAGGACTGGGCCTGGGCACCAACGCAGTTTTCAAACTGGGCCTTCTGGATGATTGGCGACTGGCCACCCATGAACGGACCATAGGGGTTTGGCATAGGCTGCGCGAACGACACCACAACAGTGCTGGCATCAGGCGTCTCCACCGATGTCACATGGTCGAACTTGGCAAGCTGCGAGCAACCACCATCCGGGTTCATGCAATAATCGGCAGTGAACTTCACGTCAGCCGATGTCACAGGTGTGCCGTCTGACCACATCAGGCCATCTTTCAGCTTCCATGTGATCGACTTCAGGTCAGCGCTAACGCCGCCATTTGCCACTGTGGGAATTTCCTTTGCGAGATAAGGTACCATGGCGCCTGTCTCGGTGTATCTGCCCAATGGCTCGATCACCAGCGATGATGACTCAATATCTTTTGTACCACTTGAAAGGTACGGGTTCAGAATCGATGGGGCCTGCCAGTAAATAATGCTGACATTACCGTCGGAGGCACGTTCTGCCAGCGCCGGCGGAGCCATCGTCAGTGCAACCGCTGCACCAAGCAATAGACCTCTTAGTTTCATGTTTTCTCTCCTGGAGCATTGACTGACATTCGCCTTGCCGAAGCTGGCAAATTGTCAGCAAGTCTTTTTTCTGATGTGACGCGCTGCGTTGCCGCCGCCCGCCAGCTGCCGGAAAAGTTTCCGGTTGGTTAATATGAAAGACAGTGTCGAAGAAAATTACAAGAGGATTACAGTGATTATTTTGCAGCAGGATGCAGCAATATATGTCATTCCGCCTTTCATGATATGTCATTCCGCCATTCAGGCCGCCATTCAGGCCGCCATTCAGGCCGCCATTCAAGTTTGTTGTTCAAAGTGGAAATTGACAGGCGTGGCTGGGGTTCGCTAGCCTCAGCGCACCCCACAAGGAATGTAACAAGTGTCAGCAAAAAATATTCAGCCTATCGCCCAGTTCGAAAATCTTCGTGTCGAATTTGAGACCCGGGACGGCACTGTTGTCGGTGTCGAGGACGTTTCATTCCATATCAATCCTGGTGAAACCGTCTGTGTGGTTGGTGAAACCGGTTCGGGCAAATCGGTTTCGTCCCTGTCGATGATGCGCCTTGTCGAATTTGGTGGTGGCAGTATTGCAGGTGGAAAGCTGATCTTTGATCGCGCCAAAGGCGGGCCGATCAATGTCGCAAATGCAGACCAGTCGTTGATGCGCTCGATTCGCGGCAATGAAATCGGCATGATCTTTCAGGAACCCATGACCGCGCTGAACCCGGTCTTTACTGTCGGGCGGCAACTCAGCGAGGGGCTGCGGGTCCATAAAGGTATGAACAATGCCGAGGCACGCGCCGCCGCACTCGAACTGCTGGAAAAAGTCCGTATACCCGAGGCTGAAAAGCGGCTCGATCAATATCCGCATGAATTGTCGGGCGGTATGCGGCAGCGCGTGGTGATCGCGATGGCCCTTGCCTGCGAGCCACGTCTGCTGATTGCCGATGAACCAACGACAGCGCTGGATGTGACCATTCAAGCCGAAATACTGGCCCTGATCGACCGCTTGAAGCGCGAGACCGGCACAGCGGTGCTGTTTATCACGCATGATATGGCGGTGGTGGCACAGGTTGCCGACCGGGTTGTCGTCATGTTCCGCGGCAACAAGGTTGAGGAAGGCCCTGTCGAAGAGATCTTTCACAACCCGAAACATGACTACACCAAGGCGCTGCTGGCAGCGGTACCCAAGCTTGGGGAAATGACCGGCACGATCTATCCGCATCCCATGCGCCTGTTATCGGACGGCGATGCAAAGCCTGTTCCCATCAAAGGGTCCGAAGAGGTTCTGCTGGATGTGCGCAATCTGGTAACACGCTTTCCGCTGAAGGGCGGGTTGATGCGCCGCATCAAGGCCAATGTTCACGCCGTCGAGGATGTAAGCTTTACATTGAAGAGAGGGCGCACCCTGTCGCTTGTCGGCGAATCGGGTTGCGGCAAGTCCACTGTTGGCCGGTCGCTGTTGCGCCTTGTCGATCCTGAATCAGGCAGTGTGAACATAAACGGCATTGATGTACTGGCCATGGAAAAGACGGAGCTGCATGAGGCACGGCGTCATATGCAGATGGTTTTTCAGGACCCGTTTGCATCGCTCGATCCGCATATGCGCCTGATCGACCAGGTGGCTGAACCGATGCAAAACTACAAGACCCACAGTGGCGACGAGTTGAACAGGCGGGTCGAGATGCTGTTCGACCGGGTGAAGCTGCCGCGCAGTTTCCTGCGACGTTATCCGCATGAGCTGTCGGGCGGTCAGCGCCAGCGGGTGGCAATTGCGCGGGCCCTTGCACTGAACCCGGAATTGATCATCGCTGATGAAGCTGTCAGCGCACTGGATGTGTCTGTTCAGGCCGAAGTACTGAATTTGATGCTGGAACTGCAGGTCGAGCTTGGCCTGTCATTCCTGTTCATCAGCCATGATATGGCGGTGGTTGAACGCGTCAGCCATGATGTCGGGGTGATGTATCTTGGCCGGCTGGTCGAGATTGGTCCGCGCCACAAGGTGTTTGAGAACCCGCAGCATGAATATACACGCGCCCTGATGAGTGCTGTTCCCATCGCCGATCCAAAAAAGCGAAAGGGCGAGGCTCAGTTGAACTTCAAGGCCATTAATTCACCAATCCGTCCGCTTGAATATGTTGCAGAGCCGTCGGTATATAGTGAAGTGTCTGAAGGGCATTTCGTACTGCAAACAGATAGTGGATATTGATCAATGCCTGCAGAACATCTTACACCGCTTGCGTTGATGACAAAGCTCATCAGCTTTCCCACTGTCAGCCGCGATACCAATCTGCCATTGGTTGACTGGGTGGAGTCCTATCTGGATTCGCACGGCATTGCCGCGCACCGGGTGTATGATGACACCGGCAAGAAGGCTGCGATCTTTGCCCATGTCGGGCCGCAAGAAGAGGGCGGCATTGTGCTGTCAGGCCACACAGATGTTGTGCCTGTCGATGGTCAGGAATGGGACACCGACCCTTGGACCGTGACCGAAAAAGACGGAAAATATTTCGGGCGTGGTACCTGCGACATGAAAGGATTTGACGCCCTGTCGATCTGGGCCCTTGTCGAGGCGCACCATCGCGGCGTCGCCCGCCCGCTGCAGCTTGCGCTCAGCTATGATGAGGAAGTCGGCTGCCTCGGCGCGCCGCCGATGATTGACCGCATGCTGGACATTCTGCCAAAGGCCGGCGCGGTCATTGTCGGTGAGCCATCAATGATGACCGCAGTCACCGCACATAAGGGCGGGTTGGGGCTTGATACGCATGTGAAAGGCTTTGAAGTGCATTCATCGCTGATGCATCAGGGTGTCAGCGCCATCATGGCGGGCGCGCGCCTGATCGAATGGGCCAATCAGACCAACGCCCAAAGCGCTGCCGCCGAACCAAGCCCGATCGCCGCGATGTTTGAGCCAAGCTACACAACGCTGCATATCGGCACGATTGAAGGCGGAACCGCGAACAACATCACCGCGAAAGATTGCCGCTTCAGCGTCGATATGCGTGTCCTGCCCGATGAAGACCCTGACAGGTGGCGCGAAATTTTCATGGAACAGGTTGCCCGCGTCGAAGCGGATATGAAGGCTATCAGGCCAGAAACCAGCATTCAGGTTGAAACCAGCTTCTGGGTACCGGGACTGCGCCCAGAGGAAGATGGTGAGGCCGAAACTGTTGTCCGTCAGATCACCGGCGACAATGCCGAGCATGTCGTGTCCTACGGGACCGAGGCCGGTCAGTTCCAGTCACGCGGCTATTCGGCTGTTATTTGCGGGCCCGGCAGCATCGCACAGGCGCATCAGCCGAACGAATTCATCGAGATTGCACAGTTTGAGGCAGGTGCGGCATTCCTTGAAAAGATGATTGGCACCATGGGTACTGCCTAACCGGCGGCCAGCCCCTGCGGCGCAGCAAAGACAGCCTTGCTTCCCAAAAGATATAGCTGCGTTTCCCTGCCATGAAACGCGGCCAGCGCCGCATCACAAACATCCAGCCCACCTGTAAACGCGCCAAATGCCGGCAATAGCAGACGATGCTGCGTGCACACGAAACAGGCCCGCCGCAGCCGTGCACCGCGATGCCGGATCACCGCCGCCGGGTGATAATGGGCGCTGATTTCTGGCACATCACCTGCCTCTTCCATGATATGGCGGAATGTGATGCCGCCCAGCCTGTAGACAGCATGGCTGGTCTGGCCCGGCGGCACAAAATGCGCATCATGATTGCCTTCTACCCAGATTGTCTCCACCGCGTCGACAATCCTGCTCAGCCGGTCGCGGTCGGCTTGCGCCATGCGCTCCCACGCTGCCCCGTCATGAAACACATCACCCAGCAGAATCAATCGCTGCGGGGCAAAGCATGTCAGCGCCTCAGCCAGTCGGCGCAACGTCTCTGCCGTGTCATAGGGCGGCAGGAACTGACCCGAGCGATGATAGGAACTGGCTTTCTCAAAATGCAGGTCGCCGACCACAAGCGCGGCCTGTTCGCGCCAGTACAGCGCGCCGGATGGATGCAGGCCCATCGCGTTTCCAGCAAATTCAATGGATCGATTCGACATTGGCAGCGCGGATGACTTCCTCTTCAAGATCGTGCAGCAGATCGTCATCCTCATCCGAGCGAATGATATTCTCGCGGGTAATCTGCAGGATGAGCGGCACCGCCATAGGCGATATCATATCAAGACGCCTGCACACAATATTCCCGTGCAGCTGATGCAGCGTATCGGCAAGCCTGCCAGCATCAATCAGCCCCTGCATGGCATCGCGGCGCACCGCCTGCAGCAGAATATGATCGGGCTCATGGCGGCGCAGCACGTCATAGATCAGATCTGATGAAAACAGAATTTGCCGCCCAGTCTTCACTTGGCCCGGGTGGCGGCGTTCAACAAGCCCGGAAATAATCGCCGCATCGCGGAACAGGCGTTTCAGCAGCGGCGTGTCCTGCAGCCATTCCTCGAAGTCATCAACCATGATATCCGGATCAAGGAGCGGCTCGACATCTTCGGGCGGGGTGAGCGACCAGACCGACAGCGCATAATCCGTCATCGAGAAACCCAACGGGCGCAGACCTTTGCGCTTCATCCGCCGCAACAACAGAAATCCCAGTGTCTGATTGGCATTGCGGCCAGCAAAGCTGTAGATGACCGTGTGATAACGTCCACGATGCGGAAAAATCTCAACCAGCAGGGTCGTGTTGTCTGGCAGCGTTGAACGATCATCATGCAGGCGCAGCCAGTCGCTGATCTGTTCCGGCAATTCCTGCCAGTCACTCCGTGAGCCGATCAGACGACGAACCGCCGTTGACAGATTGCTGGACAAGGGCAGACGCCCGCCGCCATAGCTCGGGATCTGTGCCTCACCACCCTTGCCGCGGGACACCATCACCGCCGCATTGGTAATCCCTTCGAAGGTCAGCACCTGCCCGCCAAACAGGAATGTGTCACCGGGGGACAGATTGACGACAAAATTTTCCTCGATACTGCCCAATGTACGGTTGCGCAGCTTCACCTTCATCATCGGTGATTCGACAATGGTGCCGATATTCATCCGGTATTGTCTGGCCATCCGCGCCTCACGCAGCACGATGCTGCCATCCTTCAGCGTCGCCAGCCGGTTATATTGCGGATAGGCCTGCAGCGCGTACCCGCCATTCGTTACAAACGCCAAAATCTCATCGAATTGCGCACGCGTCATGTCGGCATAGGGTGCCGCCGTGACAATTTCCGCAAACAGCGCATCGGCAAAAAACGGCCCGCTGCAGGCAACGCCGAACAAATGCTGCGCCAACACATCATAACCGCCCTGCCGGAACGCCGCCCCGTCCAGATTGTGATCGGCAATCTCGGCCTGTGCTGCGACACATTCCAGATATTCAAACCGGTTGGTCGGCAGCAGGATCGCCCGGCTAGGCTCATCAAGCCGGTGATTGGCACGCCCGACACGCTGCAGAAGACGGCTGACACCTTTCGG
>JADHLH010000027.1 GCA_016780765.1 Alphaproteobacteria bacterium
TCACATCGGCTGATATCCGCGATATGATCGATGCCACACGGTTTGCCATCTCGACCGAGGAAACGCGCTATTACCTGAACGGCATCTATCTTCACAAATCCGAAGCGAGCGAGTTGTGCGCCGTGGCAACAGACGGCCACAGGCTTGCGATGACAAAGCAGCCGCTGCCCGCTGGTGCGAATGACATGCCGTCAATCATTGTGCCGCGCAAGGCGGTCAGCGAGCTTCGCAAGCTGCTGGATGATTTCGAAGGTGATGTCGGCGTTGCCTTGTCGGACACACGCGCTGAATTCAGCTTTGGCACGGTGCGCCTGAAAACAAAGCTGATTGATGGCACCTTCCCCGATTACACGCGGGTGATCCCGCGTGGCAATGACCGGATCATGCAGGTTGATGCCGCCAGTTTTTCAGCAGCAGTCGACCGGGTGTCGACAATTTCCTCTGAAAAATCGCGTTCGGTAAAGCTGCGTCTTCAGCCTGGCAGCCTGAACCTGTCTGCCAGCAGCACCGATGCCTCGAGCGCGGTGGAAGAGATCGAGGTCAGCTATACGGGCGCAGAAATGGAAATCGGCTTCAATGCCCGTTATCTGATGGATATTGCATCGCAGGTTGGCAGCGACACCATTGAATTTGCGCTGGCCGATCAGGGTTCACCCAGTCTTGTGCGCGCGCCTGGCGATGAGGCGACATTGTTCGTTCTCATGCCGATGCGGGTGTAGACAGACTTGACCGTGCTGACGCAACAGCATCATCAGCCAAGGGCCGATATGGCCGAAACACGTCTGACATCGCTGAGCGTAACCGGCTTTCGTAATTACGCCAGCTGCCAGCTGGATATTGCCGCGTCCAATGTGCTGCTGCTTGGTCCGAACGGCGCTGGCAAGACCAATCTGCTGGAAGCAATATCGATGCTTGCCCCGGGCCGGGGATTGCGCCGGGCGCGCGGCGAGCATCTGCCATATGTGGCGGGCGGCACGCTGTCATGGGCGGTCGCATCCTGCATCAGCATCGCTGATGAAACCTACCGGATTGGCACCGGTGTGCCAGCGGATTCAGACACCGGTCAACGGATCATGCGGCGGGATGAGGAGACGGTTTCGCAGTCGGATATCGGCCGCCTGTTTTCGGCATCATGGATCACCCCCAGCATGGACGGGATTTTCACCGATTCTCCCGGCACGCGCCGCCGCTTTCTTGACCGTCAGGTGATTGCCTTTGATGCAGCACATATTGGCCGTACCAACCGCTATGAAAAGATGCTGCGTGAACGCAATGCGTTGCTGGCAGAACGGCGCGGTGATGCGGCCTGGTTTACCGCGATTGAGGCCAGCCTTGCCGCGGCGGCGGTCGCAGTGACGGCGGCGCGCCAGTCGCTGATCACTGATCTGAATGCCGAGGCGGGTGCAGGATGGCACGGCTTTCCCGGCGTGCGTCTGACACTGGAGGGTGAGGTCGAAGGCTGGCTTGACACGATGTCGGCGCTGGATGCCGAAGACAGGTTCATCGCGGTGGCGGCTGCCCGCAGGCAGGCCGGCGACATGACGCTGCCGGGCCCGCATGCCAGTGATCTGACAGCCGTTCACACGACAACGGGCACGCCGGCGCATCTGGCATCGACCGGTCAGCAAAAGGCAATGCTGATCGGGGTAATATTGGCGCATGCACGCATGCAGGCGCGCCGCCTGCGCCGGCCGCCGGTTCTGCTGCTGGATGATGTTGTCGCGCATCTTGATACGGACCGGCGCACAGCGCTGTTCGAGGCCGTGACAATTGTCGGCGGACAAAGCTGGTTCAGCGGAACCGACAGGGAAGATTTTGCCGGGCTGACAGCACAGACGATCTCGGTGAGTACGGACGGGACGACAGCCAGACTGTTGCCCGCGGAGGGAAGAACATGACCGATAATGACACACCACAAACCGGCGCAGACAGCGAATATGGCGCGGATTCCATCAAGGTCCTGAAAGGGCTGGATGCGGTACGCAAGCGCCCGGGCATGTATATCGGCGATACCGATGATGGCTCGGGGCTGCATCATATGGTCTATGAGGTGGTGGATAACGCGATTGATGAGGCGCTGGCAGGACATTGCGATATCGTCGAGGTGCTGTTGAATGCTGACGGGTCGGTGACAGTGACCGACAATGGCCGCGGTATCCCGGTTGAAATCCACGCCGAAGAGGGCGTGTCGGCTGCCGAGGTCATCATGACCCAGCTGCATGCTGGCGGAAAGTTTGACAATAACTCCTACAAGGTGTCAGGCGGCTTGCACGGCGTTGGTGTGTCGGTCGTCAACGCGCTGTCCGAACGCCTGGAACTGACCATTTACCGGAACGGCAAATGCCACGAAATTCGCTTTGAGCATGGTGAGGCAACAGGCCCGCTTGCCGAGACCGGTGAGGCTGGTGACCTGGCCGGCACGCATGTCACCTTCATGCCGTCGCGCGAGACATTTTCGACCATCGAATTCGACTTTGCCACGCTGGAACACCGGCTGCGTGAACTGGCCTTTCTGAATTCCGGCGTGCGCATCCGCTTGACGGATAATCGCACGGGCGAGCCGGCGATCTCGGAGTTCTTTTTTGACGGCGGGCTGATTGCCTTTGTCGAGTGGCTGAACCGCGCGCGCAACCCGCTTCATGAGACGGTGACTTTGACCACAACGCGTGATGACATCACGGTCGAACTGGCGATGGCCTGGACAGATTCCTTTCACGAAAATACGCTGTGCTTCACCAACAACATCCCGCAGCGCGATGGTGGTGCGCATCTGGCCGGATTCCGCGCCGCGATGACCAGGGTGGTGAATGCCTATGCGCAATCCTCGGGTATCGCCAAGCGTGAAAAGGTGGCGCTGACGGGCGAGGATTCGCGCGAGGGGCTGACAGCCATTGTCTCGGTGAAAGTGCCAGATCCGAAATTCTCGTCGCAGACCAAGGACAAGCTGGTGTCATCGGAGGTAAAGCCGATGGTCGACAGTGCTGTGGCAAGCTGTCTTGACCAATGGTTCGAGGAACACCCCGCCGACGCCCGCAAGATCATCTCGAAAGCCTTTGAAGCGGCGGCGGCGCGTGAGGCCGCGCGCAAGGCACGTGATCTGACCCGCCGAAAAGGCGTGATGGAAATTGCCAGCCTTCCCGGCAAGCTTGCCGACTGTCAGGAACGCGATCCGGCGAAGTCCGAAGTGTTCCTCGTCGAGGGTGATTCGGCCGGCGGGTCGGCAAAACAGGGGCGTGACCGGGCCAATCAGGCCATCCTGCCGCTGCGTGGCAAGATCTTGAATGTGGAGCGCGCCCGTCTCGACAAGATGCTGTCTTCGGCAGAAATCGGCACGCTGATCACCGCGATTGGTGCCGGCATCGGCAATGACGAGATGGAAACGGACAAGGCCCGCTATCACAAGGTTATCATCATGACCGATGCCGATGTGGATGGCAGCCATATCCGGACATTGCTGCTGACCTTCTTCTTCCGGCATATGCGACCGTTGATCGAGGCCGGCTTTCTGTATATCGCGCAGCCACCGCTGTTTCGTGCAAAGCGCGGCCAGTCCGAGGTCTATCTGAAAGACCAGCGTGATCTGGACACCTATCTGATGAAGGCGGGGCTGAAGGATGCGGTTCTTGTTCAGGATGAAGGTGCACAGATTGCCGGTGCCGATCTGCAGGAAGTTGTGGCACGGGCAACCACCGCCAGCCGTCTGATCGAGATAATGGGGCGGCGCGTTGGCAACCGCGATGTGGTTGAGCAGGCGGCGATTGCCGGGCTGCTGAATGCCGGCATGCTCGACAATGTCGATGCCGCGGCCTATCTGGGGCGGCGACTGGAAAGCCAGGCGGGTGAGCTGGAAAAAGGCTGGCAGACCGTTGTTGAGGATACACCGTCTGGCAAGGCGATTATTGCGACACGTCAGCTGCGCGGTATTACTGAACGCTATGTCATTGACCGGAAGGTTGCGAGCATGCCCGAGGCGGTGGAGCTGGACAGCATGGCCGGCCAGTTGCAGGATGTGTATGCACGCCCGTCACAGGCGCGGCTTGGCTCGGCAGTTCATGATGTGCGCGGGCCGACCGGGCTGTCGCAGATGATTTTCCAGACCGGCCGTAAAGGGGCGCAGATCTCCCGCTATAAGGGGCTTGGCGAGATGAATCCCGAGCAATTGTGGGAAACAACGCTTGATCCAAGTCAGCGCACGCTCTTGCAGGTGTCGATTGAACAGGAAGAAGAGGCGGATATCGCCTTTTCAACGCTGATGGGCGAAGCTGTGGAGGAACGGCGCGACTTCATCCAGAAAAACGCATTGCTGGTTGCCAATCTTGATATTTAACAGCCCCGATATCTGATCCTCGAGACCAGATATTGGCACAAAGGTGAAAAGCGGATTGTCATGCTGCTCTCAAAACTGACAGAACAGGGATGGGACGGCATTCGCAGGAAAGCGCCGTTTCTGCGCCCGCGCGGGCGCTATGGACGCACGCCGCGTCCCATTGATGCGCGCCTGATCCTGAACATCCGCTGGCTGGCGCTTGCTGGCCAGCTGGCAGCCTTGCTGTTTACCTTTTTCATTCTTGAACTTGAAATCCCCATCGCCGGGGCGTTGTTCGTCATCGGGCTGGCGGCGGCGATGAATGTCTGGCAGTCACGTCGTACCATCATCACACCGGACCAGCCGGACCAGAGCTTTCTGGCGCTGAATCTTGACGTGTTGCAGCTGACGGCGCTGCTGTTCTTTACCGGTGGGCTGTTGAATCCTTTCGTTGTGTTGCTGCTGGCACCGGTGGTGGTGTCTGCGGCCATTTTGCGCCGCCGCGAAACCCTGATCCTGATCGGCGTGGTTGCAGCCTGCGTCACCTTTGTGGCGCTGTTCAACTATCCGCTGCCGTGGGATGCCTCAAATATCCGGCAGTCAGGCCTGTATCTTGTCGGGCTATGGTTGTCGATGGTGCTGTCGGTCAGTTTCATCGGCATCTATGCGTGGTGGCTGTCGTCACGGGCGCGGCGTCTGGATGAGGCGCTGGGTGAGGCACAGCTTGTATTGGCCAAGGAGCGGCAGGCGGTGGCGCTTGGCACGCTTGCAACGGCGGCGGCGCACCGGCTTGGATCACCGCTGAACACGATCACCGTTGTCGTTCACGAGATGATGCGCGAGATCGACAAGACCAATCCGCATTATGAAGATGTGTTGCTGCTGCGCACCGAAATTGAGCGATGCCGCCTGATCCTTGCCGAGCTTGATGATTATGGTGAGGCCGGAACGATTGATGTCGAGACCACAGTGCCCCTGTCGGTGCTGATTGATGAAATATGTGTCACCCGCCTTGATGCCGACAATCTGGATATCGACATCAGTTTTGATCCTCGATCAGCCGTGCCAATGCCCGATGCGCGCCGCCGTCCCGAGATCATTCACGCGCTGGAAGACCTGCTGAAAAACGCTGTCGAGTTTGCTGAAAGCCGCGTTGATGTTGTCATCCGCTGCACCATCTCAGATGTGAAAATAACCATTTCTGATGATGGTCCGGGCTTTTCGGGGCTGGTCCTTTCACGGGTTGGCGCGCCATGGAATACATCGCGAAAGGGGCGCGGGGCGCATCGCGGTCTGGGCATTTTTATTGCCAGCACCTTGATTGAGTCGCTTGGCGGCTCAATATTATATGATAATGGCGCCCAGGGCGGCGGCGAGGTTAACCTGCTGTTGCCAATGAAACTGTTCGATTGACAGGTGATCGTTTCGATCTGTGAATCGGTCTTGGGCCTGAAATATTGTTGGTCCCGCGCTGTGTTTGGCCTTGAACTGTTGTTGCAAGTGCCGCGCGGGTATCTGGTTTGTAGACAGGCTGTAACCGGTAAAAGACTGTAACTTTTAGACAGGCTTTAACTGGTGAACAGGCTGCATTTAGTGGAAAGACTGGCATTATGACGGATAATAGCCTGCTGATCCTTGATGATGATGCGCCGCTGCGTAACAGACTGCGCCGGGCGATGGAAGCGCGCGAGTTTGAGGTTATGGACGCTGGCACAGTCAGCGAAGGGGTGGACATCGTTCGCAAAACCCCGCCTGCCTATGCTGTGCTGGACATGAAACTTGAAGACGGTACCGGGCTGAGCCTTGTATCTGAGCTGCGCAGCAAGCGCCCCGATTGCCGTATTGTGATGCTGACCGGCTTTGGCAACATCGCGACAGCTGTCGCTGCGGTGAAGGCCGGGGCGCTGGATTATCTGCCCAAGCCGGCCGATCCTGACAGTCTGGCATCGGCGCTGCGCCACACAGGCGATGGTATGCCGCCACCACCCCAGGACCCGATGAGCGCCGACCGCGTGCGCTGGGAACATATCCAGCGGGTGTATGAGCAATGCGGACGGAATGTATCGGAAACGGCGCGCCGCCTTCGGATGCATCGCCGCACATTACAGCGTATTCTCAGCAAGCACGCACCGCGCGCCTGATCTGGCGGGCCTGCTGGACGCTCGTGGCCCTCCAGCCTACTGACTGCCCGGTATACTCACTGCCCGGCTTTTTACGTGGCCAGCTTTCTGCGTGACTGGCCTTTTGCGCGGCCCGGTGGCATAGTTTGACGATGATTTTTCGTGCCAAATTCCGTATGCCCAATTCCCCGGCGCCCAGTTCCCAGACATAGAATGAATGGATGCGTTTTCGGCCTGCTTGCCTCTGCGCATTGAATAGTAATGGTATTTGACGTATCCGCGCTTCTGGCACTCGGTGCCGCCTTCAGCTGGATGCTGGCAGCGTTGTTTTCGCATCGCCCGGCCACCGAGCTTGGATCGCTGCATTTCAACCGCGTGCGGATGATTGCCGCTGTGGTGATCATGCTGGCCTTGTTGCTGCTCACTGGCAGGCCGATGGATATCAGCGGATCACATCTGTGGCTGATCGCGCTGTCGTCTGTGACGGGCGTGGTGATTGGTGACTTTTTCCTGTTTGCTGCGGTGCGCCGGATCGGCCCGCGCCGTACCAATGTGCTGTATGCCACAAACGCAGTGTTTGCCGCGATGCTGGGCTGGATCATCCTTGGCGAGACGCTGACATCGATGACCGGGCTTGCAATCCTGTGCGGCTTCAGCGGCGTTGTGCTGGCCGTGATCTATGGCAAGCGGCGCGATCTTCAGCACAAGTGGGAGAGCGTAACACCGCCATTGTGGATCGGGGTGGCATTGGCGCTGGTGGCGGCCCTGTTCCAGGCGATCGGCGTTCTGACAGTGCGGCCGGTGATGGCCGAAGGGGCCGATCCGGTTGCGGTAGGGCTGGCCCGCGTGGCGATAGCCGCGGTCATATTCTGGGCAACATTCCCGTTTGACCACAGCATGAAGGGCAAGCCGATCTTTCCGCGTGGACGCACGATGCTGCTGGTCATTCTGAACGGGCTGTTCGGCCTTGGCGTGGGTGTGGCCTTGCTGCTTGAAGCGCTGGAAAACGGAACTGTCGCCATGGTGACTATCCTGTCATCAACCACGCCGGTCCTGATCCTGCCCTTTATCTGGGCGCAGACAAAGCGCGCCCCGGCACCGGGGGCGTGGGCGGGTGCCGCGCTGGTTGTTTTATGTACATGGCTTCTGGTGTTCCAGTGATAACCCTGTGCTATACCTATCGGCGATGTGTATCAGCCGCCTGAATCAAGCGGCTACGGACTTGCACAAAACGCACAGATATGGCATCGCCAATACAGGTCAGAGTGCATCGCTTTTTACAGAGCTGAAAAATGGCAGTTACAGAATTGAAAAAATTGGTTGGTATAGCGGCAATTTGTGTTGTTGGTGGATGCGTAGGCGTTGCTGACAAGGGGCTGACCGGTGCAGCGGCACCTGACTTCAGCGCCAATAAATCGGCTGATGACACTGCCCGTTCTGCAGCTGCGGACAATGCAGGTGATGCAGGTGATGCGAGTGATGCCGCGCCCCTGCCGTTCCTGACATATGAATGGAATACCGGCTTTTCCGGATTTTTGTCGCCACCGATCGAGGTGCGCCGCGCTGCCAAGAATGATTGTATTGCCGAAGGCTATGAACTGGCAGTGGTCGAAACCATGACCCTGAACGGCGACGTGGCGACGGCGATCTATCTTTGTCAGGGCGATACCGAATAGACCCTGCCCGCAGATATCTTTGTTGCGGACACCCGTAGTGAAAGATTCGGGCCCAAAATCTTCACAGGAAAGCCCGGTATCTTCACAGGAAAGCCGGTTATCTTCACAGAATAGCCCGGCGTCTTCACAGAACTGCCACGTGTCTTTACAGGAGAATTGTCATGCAACAACGCCGGCTAGGCAAGAACGGACCGATGATTTCGCCGATCGGTATCGGTGCAATGTCATTTGCTGACTTCTATGGCAAAACCAACGAGGCCAACTCGCATTCTGTTCTTGCAGCCGCGCTGGATGAGGGCGTTACGCATATCGACACGGCCAATATCTATGGTCCGTTAACCTCCGAGCAGTCCATTGGCACGTTTCTGGCGAAGCAGGGCGGGCAGAAGAACGATCTGTTCAGCATTGCCACCAAAGCCGGCATTGCCCGTGATGCAGATACCGGCAGACGCTATTTCGATAACAGCCCGGCCTATCTCAAAGCGCAGCTGGATGCCAGCCTGTCGCGTATGGGCGTGGATCATGTCGATCTTTTCTATGTGCACCGGCGCGATGCCGACACGCCCATCGAAGAGGTTGCTGATACGCTGGCCGGGCTGGTGAAAAGCGGCAAGACACGCAGTTTCGGCTTTTCAGAGATTGCACCATCATCGCTGCACCGGGCATCCCGCCTGCATCATGTGGCTGCTGTTCAATCTGAATATTCGCTGTCGGTACGGGCACCCGAGCTGGGGCTGACACAAGCAACGGCGGCGCTGGACACGGCATTGGTGGCGTTCTCGCCGGTGGGGCGCTCGCTACTGACAGACAAGCCGCATGACGCCGCCAAAGCAGCAACGATGCCGTTTCTGAAGGAAAACCCGCGCTTTCAGGAACCGAACCTGTCGGAAAACATTCGCCTGACAGCGGCCTTCCGTGATCTGGCGGCCGATCTGGGTATAAGTGCTGCCGGTCTGTCCATCGCCTGGCTGTTGCACCAGCAGGACAATGTGATCCCCATTCCGGGGACGCGATCGCCAGCCCATCTGCGTGAACTTTGTGCTGGTGCCCGCCTTGCCCTTGGCGAAAGTGACCTTGCCGCTATCGAGGCTGTGTTGCCGGTGGGATGGGCGCATGGGGACCGCTATTCGGTGGGCCAGTGGGTTGGCCCGGAACGTTACTGCTGATTACACTGGTCGCTGCACCCCTGATTGTGAAAAACCATCGCGATGCCTTCATCACGCCGCCAGCCTGATCTGGGGCGACCTGTTGCCGACTGATCGCCAGCCACAATGCCCGACAAATCGGTTCTGTCTGGTCAGCACTGCCGGCTGGAGCCGCTGACGCTGGCGCATGGCAAAGGCTTGCTGGCGGCATTTCGTGCGGATGATGAGGGTATGATCTGGGATTTTCTGCCCTATGGCCCGTTTGACAGTTGGCCGGCATTTGAAGCGTTTCTGGAAGCAAGTTGCCTGGCCACGGCCCCCTTTTTCTATGCGATCATCGACAGCGTTTCCGACCAGCCTGTCGGCATTGCGAGTTACCTGCGGATCACGCCGGCGCATGGCGTGATAGAGGTCGGCCATATCAATTTTGCACCTGCATTGCAGCGCACACCGGCCGCCACCGAGGCAATGTATCTGATGATGCGGCAGGTCTTCGATGTGTGGGGATATCGGCGCTATGAATGGAAATGCAACGATCTGAACAATCGCTCAAAGCAGGCGGCGCACCGGCTTGGTTTCAGTTTTGAAGGGGTGTTCCGGCAGGCCGCGGTGATCAAGGGGCATAACCGCGATACCGCCTGGTTTTCGATGCTGGACAGTGAGTGGCCAACCATCAAGACCGGATTTGAGCGCTGGCTTGATGTGGCGAATTTCGATGAGACCGGCCAGCAGCGCCAGAGCCTGATGCAGCTGCGCGATCCCGGCGCGGCCGGTTAAGGCGTCAATCATGCCAGCCACCAACACCAGCATGTCGGCAATACAATGGATCATGTTGCTGACATTGTCGCTGGTCTGGGGCGGGTCCTATTTCTTTGTCGGGGTGGCTGTCGGCGATCTGCCACCATTAACAATTGTGTTGTGCCGCGTGGGATTTGCCAGCATCGCCCTGCTGATCTTTCTTGCCTGCACTGGCCAGTCGATGCCGACAGACAGGCGCGTGTGGGCGGCATTTTTCATCATGGGTCTGCTGAACAATGCCATTCCGTTCAGTCTGATTGTCTGGGGTCAGACGCATGTCAGTGGCGGGCAGGCATCAATCCTGAACGCCACGACGCCGATTTTCACAGTTATTACGGCCCATCTGTTCACCCGCGATGAAAAGATGAAACCGCGACATCTGCTGGGCATCGCGCTTGGCTTTGCCGGGGTCGCGGTGCTGATGGGCGGGACGTTTCTCGAGGCCTTCACAAGCAGCCTTCTGGCGCAGATGGCGCTGTTGGGGGCGGCTGTGTCCTATGCCTTCAGCGCGGTATTTGGCCGCCGGTTTCGCACGCTTGGTATCCCGCCGATGCAGATTGCCACCGGTCAGGTCACGGCCGCCGCATTGTTGCTGTTGCCGCTGGTCGTTCTGATTGACCGGCCCTTGCAGCTTGCGCCGCCCGGCCTGCCCTCACTACTGGCTGTTCTGGGATTGGCGCTGATTTCAACGGCGTTTGCCTATGTGCTGTATTTCCGCATTCTGGCATCCGCCGGGGCCACCAACCTGTCGCTTGTCACAATGTTGGTCCCGCCGACAGCGATCTGCCTTGGTATCCTGTTTCTGGATGAGGTGCTGGCGCCGCATCATCTTGCCGGGTTGGCGCTGATCATCGCCGGATTGCTGGTCATAGATGGCCGCCTTGCGGCATTCAGGCGCGATGCAGGCTGAGCTTCGCATGTGGACGCCGGTTATCTTACCGCCTAAACTTGCAGCCATTATACGTCAGCGGGTCTTAACGGAGGGCTTTTATGGATTTCACCTTGCCGCCGGAGCATGAAGAGATTCGCCAGCGCGCGCGTGCTTTCATCGCTGAACATGTCATGCCATGTGAGGATGATCCGGCCAATTATGATCCGCATGAAAATATCCGGACTGACTTGCTTGACGCACTGCGCGGCAAGGCGCGAGCGGCTGGCCTGTGGGCGCCGCAAGCCCCTGCAGAACGCGGCGGTATGGGCCTGCCTGTCAGTGCCTGGGCCCCGCTGTATGAAGAGGCCAACCGGTCGATCTTTGGTCCGGTTGTGCTGAATTGCGCGGCCCCTGATGATGGCAATATGAATGTGCTTGCCAAGATTGGCACGCCGGCCCAGCAGGACTGGTTCCTGCAACCGATCATTGACGGCAAGGTGCGATCAAGCTTTGCCATGACCGAACCGCATCCGGGTAGCGGGTCGGATCCGTCGATGATGCTGACGACAGCCACCAGGAACGGCAGCAAATACATCATCAATGGCCGCAAATGGTACATCACCGGTGCCGAAGAGGCGTCGCATTTCATCCTTGTTGCGCGCACGTCAGATGATGCGCGAAAGGGGCTGTCGGCCTTTCTGTTTCATAAGGACCAGCCGGGCTGGAAGATTGAACGCCGCATTCCGATCATGGGCCCCGAAGAGCATGGCGGGCATTGCGAGATCAGCTTTGACGGGCTGGAGATCGATGCTGACAACATGCTGATGCAGGAAGGCGACGGCCTGAAGGTAACGCAGATCCGTCTGGGGCCGGCGCGGCTGACGCATTGCATGCGCTGGCTGGGTCTTGCCAAGCGATCCATGGAAATTGCCGCTGACTATATTGCCGAGCGAGAAGGCTTCGGGATCAAGCTGGCCGCGCGCGAATCCGTGCAGATCAAGATGGGTGAAGTCGCCCATGATATTCAGATCGGCCGGTTGCTTGTCATGCATGCCGCGTGGAAACTCGACAGTGGTGATTTTGCCCGCAAGGAAGTGTCATCGGCAAAGATTCATGTCGCCAACACGCTGCACAAGGCGGTGGATACGGCCATCCAGCTGAATGGTGCCCGCGGTTATTCAAAGGATACGGTGCTTGAATGGATCTATCGCTATGCACGGCAGGCCCGCCTTGTCGACGGCGCTGATGAAGTTCACAAGATGGTGCTGGCCCGCCAATATGCGCAAGACGGCATCGATTTCTGGTCCTGGGGCGTCTAGCAGACGATGACGGGACTTCTGCCGCGTTTTACAGGGCTTGCAGACTGGCTTGCCGACCAGACCGGTGCAGACGCCCTGACGATCGACAGCATCACGAAAATGGCTGGCGGTGCAATTCAGGAAAACTGGCATCTGGAAGTCACGATCAGCGGCGGCAGGCTGGACGGGGCAGGCGCGCTTGTCCTGCGCACAGACGCACCGTCATCGGTTGGTGAATCACATGGCCGTACCGCAGAGTATGCCCTGCTGCAGGCAGCCTTTGCAGCCGGGGTTGCGGTGGCAAGGCCGCATCTGCTGGCACCGGGCCGAGATGTGATCGGGACGCCCTTCTTCATCATGGATCACCGGCCCGGAAAGGGGCAGGCGCGCAAGATTGTTCGTGATCCGGCCCTGCCCGAATACGGGGATGCGCTGGCCGCCGCGCTGGGCCGTGAAATGGCACGTATTCACAGCATCGGGACATGTGATGAGTCTCTGTCTTTTCTGCCACTGAGCGGAGACAATGCGGCAGAGGCACAGATTGCCGACAGCCGTGCGGCGCTGGATGCGCTGGACAGTGGCCAGCCGGTGACCGAATATGCGCTGAACTGGCTGGAAGACCGTCTGGATGAATGGCGATGCGACAGGCCGCGCGTGCTTTGCCACCGTGACTTTCGGACGGGCAATTATCTTGTGGACAAGGGCCGGCTGACAGCTGTTCTGGACTGGGAATTTGCCGGA
Organism: Alphaproteobacteria bacterium; assembly: GCA_016780765.1. Classification (GTDB taxonomy): domain Bacteria; phylum Pseudomonadota; class Alphaproteobacteria; order Puniceispirillales; family Puniceispirillaceae; genus UBA8309. The sequence continues at coordinate 12,956 of JADHLH010000027.1, forward strand.
TGGAGCGATCCGGCCGAAGATATCGGCTGGTTGTGCGCGCGCTGCTGGCGATTTGGTAATGATGAACAGCTGGTCGGCGGCATCGCCGGGTTTGCGGCGTTTCGCAAGGCCTATGAGGCTGAGGCTGGCAGGGCCATTGATCTGCGCGCGGTGATGTATTGGCAGGTGATTGCGGAAATCCGCTGGGCGATCATCTCTCGCCAGCAGGAACAACGCGCCCTGTCCGGTGGTGAAACGTCGCTGGAGCTGGCATTGTCTGGCTATCTGACAGCCGAGATGGAGCGCAACATGCTGGACCTGATCACCGCGATCGAAGCTGGCGCGACAGAGGGGCCGCTGTGATGGGCCCGGGCCGGAAGATGGACAAAACTATGAAGACAGAAGCTGCCAAGACGGAAGCTGCCAAGAGGCGTGATGATCCCGGCACTGCCGCGCTTGTGTCGGCTGTGCGGGCCGAATTCGAGACCAATATCCGTGGCGAGACAGAAAACAGATACAGCGCGGCGATGATTGCACGCGCGCTTTTGATTCTGGAACGGCGGGTTGCCGGCACCCTCTACACCGATACACAGCAGGCGCTTGCAGATAGCGGGTTTGATGATGTTGATGCGTTGGCGCTGGCCATTCGCAACCGCACACTGAACGCAGATCAGCAGACAGACCTGCCGCGGGTTCTGGCCGCGCTGGTGGCAGCACAACTGTCAGTGAGCGCGCCAGACCGGCGTTGATCACCGGCACATCCTGTCAGTTTTGCCAGTAACGGCGATTTCAGCTATGCGTGACGACGGGGTCGATTGGTGGCAATGGCCCGCCCATAACCATTTCAACAGCGCGTCCTGCCGCCAGAAGAGCGGCCTCGCCGCGGGGCTTTCCGATCAGCTGCAGGCCGATGGGCAGGCCGCCCGGCCCCGGTCCCACAGGTACTGACATGGCAGGAAGGCCTGCCGTTGTCGCCAGAAAGGCAAAGCGCAGCCAGTCCATGTAGCCAGCAAGTGTCTGGCCGCCAACTTCACCGACCCATTCCTGTGACTGTGGATGCGGCATGCAGCCAACGGTGGGGCAGGCCAGAACGTCAAAATCATCGAACAGCCGCAGCATGTTGTTATAGATGATCGTCCGGTCGAGATGGGCATCGGCAATGTTATCAATGTCGAGCGCGCGCCCTCGTGCAATATTCTGGTGAATGGTTGCTTTCAGGTGGCGTGATATGTCCTCAGGCATGCGGCGGGCCATGATGGCAAAGCCGATCCCGCGCAGCGTATGGTAGGTGCGCTCCAGATGCGGCAATTCCGGGCAGGTTTCGTCAACCGAGGCTCCGGCCGCCTCCATCCTGTGCATGACGCTCCTCAGATGCGACAGCACGTCAGCATCGGTCTGCGCCATGCCGTTCAGATCAGCTGAAAAAGCGATTTTGATGTTTGGCGTGGCGCGGATGACGGCATCCTCAAAACTGCCAGCCTGGTCAGCCGGGTATGAAATCGGCGAGGCTGGATTGAAGCCGGCCATGGTATCAAGGAACAGCGCGCAATCACGCACAGAGCGCGCCATAGGCCCATCATTGCTCTCAATCATGAAGGCAGAATCGCTGTCAGCAGCCACCCGCCCCGGGCTTGGCCGCAGACCGACGATGCCGCAAAATCCGGCCGGTGTACGCAGACTGCCTCCATGATCCGATCCATGGCTCAGCCATGTCTCGCCGGTCACAAGCGATGCTGCAGCACCCCCTGAAGAGCCGCCCGCGTTCAGCGTGGTATCCCAAGGGTTGCGGGTAATGCCAAGGACATCATTGAAGGTGTTTGCGCCGGCGCCAAATTCCGGGGTGTTGGTCTTGCCAATTACAATGCCGCCGCGCGCTTCGATGCGGGTAACAAGCGTGTCGCTTGTCCGGGGTATCTGGTCGGCATACCCCTTGGTGCCATAGGTGGTGCGCACACCGGCAACATCGCTCAGATCCTTGATCCCCAATGGCAGACCGGCCAGCCAGCCGGCCACATCGCTGTTGCCGGATGTGCTTTCCAGCGCATCCGCAGCGCCGCGGGCGCGGTCTTCGCACAGCGTCGGGATCGCGTTGATCGCAGGCTCGACACTGGCAATTCGTGTCAGCGCCGCGTCAATGCAGTCCCGCGGTGTGATGTCGCCGCGTTTCAGCATGGCAACAACTTCATGTGCCTGAAGAGCACATAATGCGGGTCCGGTGAATACGGGACGGGTCTCTGTCATGTCTGTATACCTTGCATGTCTGTATACCTTGGCGTGAAATCATGGGAATGCTTGCTTGAACTTGTTGCAGACAGGATGCTGGCATGTGGACAGGTGCTTGTCGAGATACGATCATCCGGCACTGGTTACTGGCTGCCGCGATTGGCATTGGCGACATAGGGAGAAGGAACATTCATGTCACTTCAGCTTTATCAGGTAGACGCATTCACTGACAGCCTGTTTAGCGGCAATCCGGCGGCTGTGGTGCCGCTGACCGCCTGGCTGCCCGATGATGTCCTATGTGCCATCGCGGCCGAGAACAACCTGTCGGAGACAGCCTTCTTCATCCCGGCCGGGGATGATGAGGGGGCCGATTTTCATCTGCGCTGGTTCACCCCGACCACCGAGGTGGCGCTGTGCGGACATGCGACCCTGGCATCGGCATTTGTGCTGTTTACGGCGCGTGGCTGGACAGCCAGCACGCTGCGCTTTTCGTCGGCCAGTGGCTTGCTGTTCGCCGAACGCGAAGATGATGGTCTGATCACGCTGGATTTTCCAAGCCGCCCGGGGCGCGAGATGGATGTGCCGGAAGGCCTTGAGGCCGCCCTTGGCCAGCCGGTCATCGGCTTTCAGCGTGCGGTGATGAATATGGCTGTGCTGGAAGACGAGGCCGCAGTGCGGGCTGTGGTGCCCGACCTTGATTACATTTCCCGGCTTGAAGGCCAAGGGTTGATCATCACCGCAGCGGGCGATGATGGCGATTGTGCTTCGCGCTATTTCGCACCAAATTCCGGCATTGATGAAGACCCGGTTACCGGATCGGCGCATTGCACCATTGCCCCCTATTGGGCGCGCCGGCTTGGCAAGACGGTGCTGGATGCGCGCCAGGTATCAAAACGCGGCGGGGTGCTGAGATGCGCGTTGCAGGATGACCGCGTGCGCATCACCGGGGCGTCCCGTCTTTATATGTCGGGGCAGCTTGCAATAATTTAGTTAACGCTGATAAACGAGCGCTGATCTGTCAGGGGGCGTTCGATGAAGTTCGTCATGAATATGGTTCGCAAGTCCTTCAAAAAGGGCGATGTGATTTTTGACATCAGCGAAAAAAGCGATGATCTCTATCTGATCAATGCGGGCATGGCGCAGATCGAATCAAGCGAAGGTATGGTGCTTGCCACCCTTGCCAAGGGTGAGATGTTCGGCGAGATGGCATCAATTCTTGGGGAGCGCGAGCGTACCGCGCGTGCCGTCGCGCTGAAGCCGGCGGTGATCGATGTCATCGATTCAAAGACAATGCAGCGCCGGCTGGGCGAGGCCGATCCGGTGCTGCGTGCGCTGGTGCGGAACCTGACCATCCGGCTTGCTGATGCCAATGAACTGAACGAGCGCCAGTGGCAAATGCTGAAAATCTATAACAGCCTGTCGCCGGGGGATATCCGGCAGCCCTGAAGCGCGCCTGTTTGGCCGTCAGTCCGCGATGGACTTCATCACGGCAAGGAACTGTGCCACCTCATGGATGCTGTTGTAGTGACACATCGAGACACGCACGCAGCCATCAAGCCCCAGCGGGTCGAGGATATTTCCCGAATAATGATCGGCCTTTCGCAGATGGGTGCGAATGCCCTCCTCGTTCAACATGGTCACCACATCGGCTGATGCCATGCCGTCGACATAAATCGAGACAAGGCCTTCGCGGGCCGGATTGTCGGTGCCGCCAATAATCTGGACACGTGGCATGCTGGCAAGGCCTGGCAGATTGCCGGTGCCGTGGATCATCGCGTCGGTCAGTGATTTTTCATGTGCGTGAATGGCCGCGCCAGCTGCCTTGAAGCGGGTACGCCGGTCGGTGCTGTCGCTGACCTGACCGCCAAGCCATTCAAGATAGTCGGTCACATCAGACAAGGTGGCATAGGCACCGGTATCACGCGTACCAAGTTCCCAATTGCCTTCTGGTCCGCCAACAAGCGAATCATGCTCCATCGCCGTCATCCTGTCAGAGATCCATGCCAGCCCGTAACCGTGACGTGAAAACATCTTGTAGGGCGAGATCACATAGCCATCGACATCATAGCTGGCGATATCAATCTGCCCGTGCGCGGCATGCTGAATACCATCGATGATGATGATGCAATCAGGCGATACAGCACGGATGGCTGCCGATATGGCGGGCACATCCATGCCCATGCCGGTCACCGGTGATGTATGCAGAATGGTGGCAACACACGTATCAGGTGTGACCTGCGCCGCATAATCCTGTGCCGTCACAAGGCCGCGCGAATCATCATGGGCAACCAGCAGATGGGTCTTGCCGGAAATGCGCGCCCAGCGATGACAGGCGCTGCGCGTTGCCGGATGTTCAACAGTAGAGCCAAGAACGATGCCGTCTGCGGCTGTGCCCAGGCAGGCATTCATAATCACCCGGAACAACAATTCGGTGCCACTTTCACCAACAAAGAACTGGCCGCCAGGGGCGTTCATGAATACGCGCATGTCGTCCTTGGCCTTGTTGATCACGCGGACAAGTTCATGCGAGCCGGCATTGTCGCGTCCCTGATTGTCGGGAATGGCGGCATAGGCCTTTGATGTATCAACCACACTGTTCAGTGTCAGCGCGCCCCCGGCATTTTCGAAGAAAACGCGTTGGCCCTGTTGTGGACAATGATCCACCTGCGCAAAACGGCTGCGAATATCATCAAGAAGGGTCTCGGTAATCTGGCTCATATTCATCTCCGGGATGCCGGGTGTCGTGTTTTTAGGGTGCTGTGTCATTAAGGGTGCGGCAGCCAGCCTGCACTGCATGCATGTCTGGTTTTAGAGCGATGTCTGCGCGGCGTCGAGACGCTTTTGATGCAATGACACCTTGTGCCGCAGTTTTCCGGGCACAGCGATGTCGCCCAGTTTTATGTCATCTTGGTGAGCGGGCGAAAATACTGCCGCATGAACAGCGATGTCACCATCCAGATGCCGGCCAGCAAATACATGCAGGCTGAAATCGAAACATATTCGGCGATCAAGCCGACAATCGGTGGCCCGATCAGAAAGCCGACAAAGGAAACGGTCGTGATGTCAGACACCACACCTGCCGCATTGTCAGGGTTGCGCCGGGCAGCGACCCCCATCAGAAGGGGCAGGAAATTCGCGCTGCAAAGGCCAAACGCGCCGAACGCAATCACGATCGGGATCAATTCCCGGCTGTAGGTGGCAGCAATCATGATCAGGCAGCCGACCAGCATGGCCCATGTGCCGACAACGCGTTCACCAAAGCGGGTGATGATCCGCTCACCGAATAAGCGGGCCAGCACCTCGGTGCCATTGAAGGCGAATATGCCAATCCCGCCAAGTGCCAGCACAAGCCCGATGTCGCGCGTCAACCACAGGGCCGACCAGTCAAGAATAATGCCCACTGTTCCCATCGATACAGCAGCGATCGAGCCGAATACCAGCGTATCGCCAGACGGCAGGCGTATCCGTTGAGCGGCTTCAGACGTGGCCTTTACGGTGCGCACAATCCGCGCATCGGACAGCAGATAGCAAACTGCACCACCAAGAATACCGACCAGCATCAGCGTGAAGAACAACCATTCGGGCGGCAGTTCTGTTGCTGCATATAGACTGCTGACAATGATCCCCATCAGGCTGCCAACCGAGAAACAGGCATGATGAAGCGGCAACAGCCGGCGACCGGTTTCGCGTTCGGCAGCTACCGTGATGACGGTGGCACTGGGATTGATCAGCCCGAAGGTAAAGCCGACGGGAAAGGCCAGAATGGCAAACATCATGATGCCTGGCGATGTTACCCAGCTATAGAGCGCGATGCTGAATGCGATCATTCCGATCGGCAGCAGGCACTGCGGCCCGATGCGCGGGATCAGGACCTTGTTGGTGATCTGCATTGACAGAATGGAACCAATGCCGAAAGCCAGCAGGACATAGCCGAAATCTTTCTTCGCGAGATCCAGCATATCCAGCTTCCACGGGATAAACACAAACCAGCACCCGACCGTCTGTATGCAGATGATAATGGTACTGCGCGCCACAATAATGGGTGACAGGGGCGGTGATGTAGGGGGGTTTTCCGTTCGCATCGTCATGATACCGCCAAATTGAAACAGGTAATGATATGACCGGTATGGTCGGCAATCGGTGGTCAGTAACCGTTGCTGCGTGTCGTGGTCTGGTCTTTGGTCGTTTCTGCCAATCAGAGGTCGGCAGTCTTCAGCCAGTGACGGGCTGCCATTCTGGCCCCTTTGGCCCAAGGCGCACACCGGCGCGCAACCGCCGGAATGCAATGTGCTGAAGATCGCAGGGGGCCAGACTGTTGGTTGCAACAGGCAGATGCAGGCTAGCCAGATCTTCAAAATCGGCGACATAGTGGACGGTGCTTTTAACCGACAGGATATGGTAATCCTCAAGCTGGATACCAAGATGCCGGAACACAGCCTGATCCAGTGCCTGACAGCGAATGGACGAGACAACAATATCGATCTGCTGGCGTCCCGCAAGGCGCAGCCATGCCGTCGGGCCGGTATTGGCGGTGCAGCCCGCATACATCTCGCCAGTGAAATCGAAGATGCCGTCGCTCAGCCCGACCACCTCAAATTCTGCTGAAAAAGGCGTGCTTGGCTGGCCGGTCCCGGCCCCAAGCGCGGCTGAAAAGACACCGCCGATGCCGGTCTGATGCGCCTTTTCGGCAGCTGCCGAATCATCCAGCATGCCGATCAGCGCCGGCCCGGCATCAGCTGCGGCAAGTGCGGCAAGAATATCCGTGTTGTCAGAGGGCGCGCCCGCACCGGCATTGTCCTGAACATCGGCAAGGATGACCCGCCGCACGGTTTCAGGCGGGTGGGCGTGCAGGTGATCAAGCGCGTGTTGAACAGCCTGTTCCGGCTGCCAGAGCCGGGTTTCAAACCTATCCTCTGCTGCGCAGATCTGCATGAACAATGTATCAAACATCTGCTGCAGTTCAGCCTCATCGTTGCCATAGCCGACAAGGCAGGGTCCGGTATGATGGATATCAGACAGCGGAAATCCGATACCAAGATCAGCCCAGCCGGTGGCTGTTGTGCCAGCGGCTGCTATATCGGCATAGATGGCATCGCATGGCGGGCTGCCTGTATGCTGAGCGTGCAGCGGCACAATATAGGGAAGGTGGCGCATTGCCTTGTAGAGCGTTCCCCCATCAATCAGAAACCGCAGCGCGGCAAAGGCGCGGGCACCGGTTTCGGCCATGTCCAGATGCGGGTAGGTTCGGAACACAGTCAGCGCATCTGCGTTCGATACCATGTCAGGGGTGATGTTCGCATGCATGTCGAGACTGGCGACGACTGGCATATCCGGGCCCACCTGATCACGCAGGCGGGCCAGCAATTCGCCCTCACCATCTTCCAGACTGTCGGTCACCATCGCGCCATGCAGATCAAGATAGATTCCGTCAATCTGTCCGGCTGCGGCGATTCCTGACAGCAGATCGCTGGTGATGGCGGCATAGGCATCGTCGGTTACCTGTGCCGAAGGTTCGGCCGAACACCACAGCATCGGACAGAGTTCGATGTCGCTGTCGGCAGCGGCAGCGCGCACGAATCCCGCCAGCGGCAAGGTGCTGCCCTCGGTGCCGGTCAGAACCCCTTCACCGCGCAGAAAGGCCGGAAAGGAATCGGCAATTTCGAAGGCATGCATGTCGGCAGGGGTGGCCCCGAAGACATTTGTTTCATGCTGAAATCCGGCAATGGCGATCCGTGACATATCAATCTTTCACATAGAGGGAACGAGCATGCGCAAGCCAGACATGCGGGCCACCATCTGTCAAGTCAGCCAATGACCCGTCAGCCAATGACAAGTCAGCCAATGAGGGTCCAGCCAATGAGGGTCCAGCCAATGACAGGCCGGCCAGAAGTGGTTCCCGGATGCCCGGTTTAATGTTCGGGAATGTCGCCGATCTCGTTCATCTTGTCATTCAGCTGGCTGGTCATCTCGCGAACAATCTGTTCATATGCAGCATCCGAATACACATTGAACAGTTCCAGCGGGTCTTCCTTGCAATCAAACAACTCCCACTCTTTGTACTCAATGCCATCACCGGTGCCCGGCAGTCCGAAGCCATCATTGTACCAATAGATCAATTTGTATCTCTGATTGCGAATGCCGTAATGCGCATAGGCATTATGGTCCGGATCCTTGTGCATCCAGTATCGATGGTAAGCCACGTTCGTCCAGTCAGCTGGCTGGTTTCCATTCAACAGAGGACGAATGCTGCGGCCCTGCATGTAATTTGGGACCGGCAGGTTTGCGACATCCAGAAAGGTAGGTGCGAAATCCACATTACAGCAGATGCTGGTGCAATTTGTGCCAGCCTCAATTTCAGCCGGGTACCGGATCAGGAACGGCATCTGAAAAGACTGTTCATAGATGAACCGTTTGTCGAACCATCCGTGTTCGCCAAGAAAAAAGCCCTGATCAGAGGTGTAGATCACGATCGTATTTTCGGCCAGGCCAGCTTCGTCAAGGTAATCCAGAATTCTGCCGACGCTGTCGTCAATGGATGCGATTGTGCGTAAATATCGCTTTAGATATCGCTGATATTTGAATTCTTCCAGTTGGCGTTCATTTTCGAATGTGAAGACTTCGGCGGTATCTTTATCGATCAGCTTCAGAGTGGATAGATCCGCCTTGGATGGAATCTTGCGTCTTGTACTTGTGGATGTACTCCGTTCGCCGACTTCGCTGCCACCTTCAGGCTGTATCAAACCCAGATCTGCATAGGTGAGATCAGACTTTATGCGCATCTTTGCCGCCGCCGCCGCCCTGGACCGGTTCTGGTAGTCATCGTCAAATGTTTCCGGTAATTTTACGTCTTCCTGATAGAGGTGCCGCTTTTCTGGATGGGGTTCCCATTCACGATGTGGCGCCTTGTGGTGGCACATCAGAAAAAACGGACGCCCGGAGTCACAGTCACGCAACCAGTTCAAGGACTTGTCGGTGATGATGTCCGTTACATAACCACTTTCTTCAATGTTGGCTTCCATTTCTATCATCTGAGGATCGAAATACTCACCCTGACCGGGAAGAACCGACCAAAAGTCGAACCCGGTTGGCTGGTGGTCCTTGCCTTCCCCGAGATGCCACTTGCCGATCACAGCTGTCTGATAGCCACCTGACTGCAAATGTTTGGCGACATTTGGCAGTGTGTTGTCCAGATGTGTGTTCAATGTTGTTACGCGGTTCACGTGATTATACGTGCCCGTGAGAATGGCAGCGCGGCTGGGCGTGCAAATGGAATTTGTCACGTAGCAATGATCCAGACGCATGCCTTCATTGGCCAAGCGATCGATATTTGGCGTGGAATTTATACCATGTCCGTAGGCGCTTATCGCTTTGGCAGCATGGTCATCTGCCATAATGAAGATAATATTGGGTCGGTTCATTGGTATGCTCTGACAACCGCAAAGTTTGGGACATAAACGCTGGGACATAAACGCTGGGACACAGACGTAATGCCAAGGACAGCATGACAAGAAGGGCATGCCAACACCACTATGATTGTCCAATAATGAACGCGCCGCAACCGATTGTGAAAGCCCGTCGGTATAGCTGAACGGCTTTGATCCAGCTGTTGTGATCATTCAGCTGATGAAGGTGCGCGCGCAGCCACATGGACCCTCAGGAATGGTGAATAGCGCTTGGTGCCATTCCCTGTCCAATGCCTCCAGGATTGGGCTGGCAGTTTTGAGGGCAGTTTTGATGGCAGTTGCCCGGCAAGGAGTACGCAATGACTTGCGAATAACGGTCCGCCCAAGCGTCGGGACGAGTTGTTGCGGTGTTCTTTTCTGAAGGTAGTAAACGTCACGTTTCTGGAACAGATACGGTGCTGATTTGCCCATTATATCCCCAAAAATGTCCGCGCCGTAAAAACGAAAGGAACCACGGGGGCGTTCTGCGGGTATCGATGCTAGGAATGGCGCGCTCGGGAAGAGGTTCGATGCCTATCCGTGGCGCCATCCAGTGACTGAATCCAGCTATATCAACAGCTTAGCAAACCGACCCTACAGGTCAACTGTCAAAACCTTACCTGCAACCTTGCCTGAACCCTGAACCCTGAACCTTGGACCACGGTCCGAGGGCCAAGGTCCAAACACCTAGGTCCATGGTCCACGGACCTTGAGCCGTGGATCGCGGGTCTTAAATCGCGGATCGGGGTTACTGGGGCTGGTTGCTTGATCTGGATCCAATTGGTCAGAGGGGTGGGGGCTAGATTGGGTTGGGCGTTGCGTCTTCGACCTTGGTTGTGGGATTGGCGGAAACGTAATGAACGATGGCAAGTACAAATCCGGAAAAAAGATGCACCAGCTTTTTCCAAGACCTTTATCAGCAAACACGATGCGCTTTCCTAGGCAGGAAGTCACTATTGCT
>JADHLH010000028.1 GCA_016780765.1 Alphaproteobacteria bacterium
ATGATCGTCGAACGCGCCGCCATCACGGAACCCGAGGGTCATCAGCCCGCGACTTTCCATCAGCGGTACCGACAGTGCTTTCGTTGCGATGCCGTCAATCGACTTCTCAAGAAACGCCTCAAGATCTTGGCTCATCCAGAAAACAATGTCAGCCTCTTGCAGCTGTTTGGCCTGTGATGGCTTCAGCGCATATGTGTGCGGCGAGCCTGCACCCTCAACAATCAGATCGGGTGTGCCAACGCCCTGCATAACAGCGGCAACCAGCGAATGAACAGGTTTGATTGACGTGACCACTTTTACGTCTGCGAAGGCAGTTGTCATGCTGGCGGTCAGGATTGTTGTCGCAAGGAGTGCAGGTCTGATGAATTGCATAATGTTTCCCAGATGTTGTGATTGTCAGATATGCCTTCAAATTCAAAATGAAATGTTATATTATAACATTAAATCACATGTTTCAATTGTCTTGCGTGACAAAGAGACGAAAAGCATTAGCCGAGAGAGATAGGGACAGGCGAATGGCGGCGTGGTAAGGATGTCGGATGAAGGTCCCATGCCCAGAGAACAAGACATGCTCATAAAACTGGAAAACGCTGGTATTTACAGGTCAGACCGATGGCTGGTTCGCGGCGTTTCCATGAACGTCGCCCCCGGCGAAATCGTGACACTGATCGGGCCCAACGGGTCTGGAAAATCCACGACAGCGAAAATGGCGCTTGGTGTTCTGAATGCGGATGAGGGGCATGTGCATCGCCGTGCCGGCCTGCGAGTCAGTTATGTGGCGCAAAAGCTGGATGTGAACTGGACGCTACCCTTGACGGTAAAGCGCTTCCTGAACCTGACAAACCGGGCCAGCAAAAGCGAAATGGAGGTGGCGCTCTCGTCAACCGAGACGCTGCATATTGCCAACGCCCAGATGAGCAAGCTGTCCGGCGGTGAGTTTCAGCGCGTTCTGCTGGCGCGTGCAATTTTGCGGGCACCTGATTTTCTGGTGTTGGACGAACCGGTACAGGGTGTCGATTTCAATGGTGAAATCGCGCTCTACAAACTGATTGATGACATTCGCAATCGTTTGAATTGCGGGGTCTTGCTGATTTCCCATGATCTGCATGTCGTGATGTCGACAACCGACCGGGTGATCTGTCTGAATGGGCATGTCTGCTGTTCTGGTACGCCGGCAAAAGTTGCCTCGAGCGACGAATTCAAATCACTGTTCGGGGCGCGTGCCGCATCGGGCCTCGCGCTGTATGAACACAAGCATGACCATGAACATCTGCCAGACGGACGGATTCAAAGCACCAGAGATGCCCCGAACTCAGATGCCCCGAATTCAGATGTCGGCATTCAGGCAGCTGATGAGACTGGCGAGGCAAAGATTGATGCTTGATGATTTCTTCACCCGCGCCGTCATTGGCGGGATTGGTGTGGCGCTGGTGGCCGGGCCATTGGGATGCTTTATCATCTGGCGGCGACTTGCCTATTTTGGCGATACGCTGTCTCACTCGGCATTGCTGGGCGTGGCGTTGGCGCTACTGTTTGAACTGAATGTCACTTTTGCCGTATTCGCCATCTCGCTTGTTGTCTCGATGTTGCTGATGCTGTTGCAGCGCCGCGCCACCCTGTCATCAGACGCCTTGCTGGGATTGCTGGCACATTCGGCGCTGGCAGTCGGGCTGGTGGTCCTGGCATTCATGACCTGGGTGCGGGTTGATCTGATGGGATTTCTGTTTGGTGACGTGCTTGCCATCACATCGTTTGATCTGGCGGTGATCTGGGGTGGCGGTGTTCTGGTTCTCGGCGTGCTGTCGCGCATCTGGCACCCGCTATTTGCGGCCACGGTCAATTACGAACTGCCAACTGCCGAGGGTGTGCAACCCGATGTTGCCAATGTCATCTTCATGACCCTGATGGCTGCTGTTATTGCGGTGTCGATCAAAATAGTCGGCGTGCTGCTGATAACAGCGCTGCTGATTATCCCGGCTGCAACGGCACGGCGGTTCTCGGCATCACCTGAAATGATGGCCACAATCGCGGCAATTGTTGGCGTTCTGTCGGTCTGGCTGGGTCTTCTGGGATCACTGGAATGGGACACACCAGCCGGGCCAAGCATTGTGGTGGCCGCGCTTGGCTGCTTTGTCCTCTCTGTCTTGCCGGTGCCGGGGATGCGCCCCGGATTGAAGTCAGCGTTGAAGACAGGTGATAGATCGTCTGCGTCGGCGGCACAGGACAGGCCGCATAGCTCGCATCATTAGGCCAAACCCGATCACCATTTATGGCCGAAGTTGACGCAGCCGCCGAAATGCCCAAGACTTTTAAGCCTGATCAGGGTGGGGTGACAAGATGTCGACAGGCAAGCAGGCTGACAAAGACCGGGTACAATCCCTGTTCAAGACCATCGATGCAAACCGCGATCAGCTGATTGAAACAACCGGTGATCTGCTGAAGATTCCCACCTTCAACCCGCCTGGCGATAATTATCTGGAAATTTGCGAGCATATCGAAACGCGTCTCCAGCCATCGGGGTTTGAAACGATCAAGCTTCGTGCCGAGGGAGCGCTTGGCGACAGCGACAAGTACCCGCGCTGGAATGTCATCGCCCGCCATGAGGGCGCGCTCCCGGGACCTTGCGTGCATTTCAACGCGCATACTGACATCGTTGCCCTTGGCGAAGGCTGGACCAAGGATCCGTTTGGTGGAGATGTTGAGGCGGACCGTATTTATGGCCGAGGCTCCTGCGATATGAAGGGCGGACTGGCCGCAGCCATCATCGCTGCCGAGGCCTTTATCAGCACGGTGCCAAGCTATGCCGGTTCTATTGAAATCTCGGGAACTGCTGATGAGGAAACGGGCGGATTTGGCGGCGTTGCCTGGCTTGCCGAAAAGGGCTATTTCAATCCGGACCGGGTCGATCATGTCATCATCCCGGAACCGCTGAACAAGGATCGCATCTGCCTTGGTCATCGTGGTGTCTGGTGGGCAGAGATCGAGACAAGAGGGCGGATTGCCCACGGATCGATGCCATATCTAGGCGATTGCGCGGTCCGGCATATGGGGGCCGTCATTGCGGAGATGGAGGCGACATTGTTTCCGGCGCTGGGCATGCGCGAGACGGCAATGCCTGTTGTGCCGGCGGGGTCGCGCCAGTCGACGATGAACATCAATTCGATCCATGGTGGGCTTGGCGAACTCGAAGAGGGGTATACCGGTTATCCTTCGGCACTGGTGCCAGACCGCTGTGTGATCACCATCGACAGGCGCTATCTGATCGAAGAGGATCCGGTGCAGGTGAAAGCCGAAATTGAGGCGCTGATGCAACGTGTGAAGGCCGAGCGCCCCGGTTTTGAATATGAAGTCCGGGACCTGTTCGAAGTGCATCCGGTGATGATTGGTGAAGACATGCCGGTGGCGGCAACGCTGTCTGCCGCCATTCAGGAAGTGATGGGACAGAAAGCTGAATTCGTAGTCTCACCGGGTACCTATGATCAGAAACATATCGACCGCATTGGCCGCCTGAAGAACTGTGTCGCCTATGGGCCGGGCATTCTGGAACTGGCACACCAGCCGGATGAATGGATCGGCATCACGGACATGCTCGACAGCGCCAAGGTTATGGGTCACGCTTTGATGACCCTTCTGAACAAGCAGGAATAAAGGGGAGGCGCAGAATGCGACTGGATGGCAAGATTGCGGTGGTCACCGGCGGCGGGTCAGGCTTTGGGGCCGGCATCGCCGAAAGCTTTGTGGCCGAAGGGGCAAAAGTCGTCCTTGGCGATGTGAATCTTCAGGCCGCACAGGTGGTGGCAGACAGGCTGGACGGGCTGGCGGTGAAGGGTGATGTCAGCAAGGCTGATGACATGGCAGCGCTGGTCGATGCCGCAATGGACGCACATGGGCGGATCGATATCTTCATCAATAATGCGGGCACAACGCATCTTCCGCAGCCGATGGAGGATGTTGAGGAAGATGAATTTGATCACGTCTTGATGGTCAACACCAAGTCTGTCTATCTGTCCGCACGCCACGTTGTTCCGGTGATGAAACGTCAGGAAAGCGGCGTGATCCTGAACATCGCATCGACCGCAGGCGTGTCACCCCGCGCCGGTCTGAGCTGGTACAATGCCTCAAAGGGCTGGATGATCACCGCCACAAAGAGCATGGCTGTCGAACTGGCACCGCATGGCATCCGCGTCAACGCCCTGAACCCGGTGGCAGGCGAAACACCGATGCTGAAACGCTTTCTGGGTGAAGACACGCCTGAGATGCGCGCAAAGTTCCTCGCCACAATCCCGATCGGCCGGTTCTCAACGCCGCAGGATCTGGCAAGCGCGGCCTTGTTCCTGTGTTCGGATGAGGCATCGATGATTACCGGTATCGGCATGGAAATCGATGGCGGGCGATGCATCTGACGTTGTGTCTGAGGTGGGTAGCGGCCTTGCGCAATCTATGCCGACATCCCCTAATCGCGTGATATGCCCATATACACTGTCTGCACGCAGTCTTCCTCCAGAAGCGGGTTGAAGAACACCACTTCCTTGGCTTGTGCGCGCGCAAAATGCTGGCGCAACCGGCCAAGAAATTCTTCCTGCGGCGGGTCGTTCGACCAGAGCGCAAAAATGCCGCCCGGCTTTAACTGCCCAGACAGCCGGTGCAGACCGTCATCGCTGTAGAAACCGGCATGTGAGGGGTTCAGATAAAAGTCGGGAGTGTGATCGATATCCAGAAAAATGCCATCGAAACACCGGCCGGGCACCTGCGGGTCAAACCCGTTGCTGCTGCGTGCAAGGGCAAAGAAGTCACCTTCAACAAGGGTGCATCGCGGATCATCTGACAGTGTTGTGCCAAGCGGCAGGATCCCCTGATGATGCCATCTGATGACCGGCGCCAGATAGTCTATCACGGTCAGTGAACGGACATGGTCATGGCCGAGAACAGCATCGGCGGTGTAGCCAAGCCCGAGGCCGCCAACCAGAATGTCGGGCGCATCAGCAGCAAGCAGGGCCATCGGGATATTGGCGAGCGCGATTTCAGATACGGTGAAGTAATCCGACATCAGATGCTCGTCATTCAGGATGACTTCAACCACATCGCGATCAAGTTTCAGAATGCGCCGCCGTCGCAACACCAGCTCACCAAGCGGTGTTTTGCTGTAGTCCAGCTCCTCGAAAAAATGCGACATGTGATGCTTTCAGTGGGCAGGGGTGGGCCGCAGGTCAGGCGGCCGGATAGTCGCGCAGAAATACCGGCGCTTCGGGCGTTGACTGGTCCGGTTGATACCGGTAGCCGCCAGCCGTGAAATCCTTTATCGCGTCGCGGTCCTGCGCACGTGTCTGGATGATGTGGCGGGCCATGGCACCGCGCGCCTTTTTGGCAAAGAAGCTGACAATGCGTTCGCGTCCGTCCTTCAGTTCCTTGAAAACGGGTGTAATGACTGGCAGCGACAGGGCGGCCTGGTCAACCGCGCCAAAATATTCCTGCGACGCACAATTGACGAGCGCCGAGGCCCCGGTTTCCTGTGCCTGTTCGCACAGCGCATTGGCAATGTCTGATCCCCAATAGTCATACAGCGATGCGCCACGGCCGGTTTTCAGCTTGCTGCCCATTTCAAGTCGATATGGCTCAATCTCGTCAAGCGGGCGCAGCACACCATAAAGGCCAGACAGGATGCGCAAGTGGGTTTGCGCCCAGGCCATGTCATCTGCATCCAGTGACTGCGCCTCAAGCCCCTGATAGGTATCGCCGGCAAAACTGAGCGCGGCAGGCTTTTTATCCTGAGTGCCAAAGGCGGCAAACCGTTCGGTGTTCAACTGGGCGAGGGAATCACTCAGCCCCATCAGCGAGCGGATATCATCATGCGACAGGCCGCGCGCGACACCTGCCAGTTCCATCGCATTGTCCAGAAACGCCGGGCTGGTGGCGGCAACACCATTGGCCGGGCTCATATCCAGCTTTTTTGCAGGCGAAATTACAACTAGCATGATCAACTCCTCTTCACAGACACAGATTTAGTGACTTAACGCTCGAACATCCAGAGCCTATTGGATAGCAGAGGCTGAATGATAGCTATGGCAAATCGGCATATTGCTTGATTTTGCGCCGTGTTGCGCAAAGGATGTCCAGATATCTGCGAGTGTGAAAGATCAACATCCTGCCAATAAAGCTGTTTGCTGACAGCGACAAGCGTCGTTTGCTGACACAACAAGCATGCGACGCGAAGGTGATCAGCATGCAGGACAGCCCTTCCACCCAGAGGTTCAAGCATTATGCCGGTGACTGTTGCAGATATTGGCGGCACGAATGCACGGTTTGCAATCTCCTCGCCGAAGAGTTTGCAGCTGCAGCATGTCACCTATCTGCGCTGTGCCGACTTTGCCGGGGTTGAGGATGCTTATGCGCATTTTCTGGCGTCCGTTCCCGAAGCTATCAAGCAGGGTGAAGATGCACGCACGCCGCATGTGCTGAGCCTTGCAGTTGCCGGCCCGGTCAATGCCGAGCTTGTTGAGGTGTCGAATAACCACTGGCAGTTCGCCAAACATCAGCTGATGGCGAATCTTCAGCTTGACGGCGTGCTGGTGATCAATGATTTCACGGCGCAGTCGCTGGCCCATTCATCAATTCTGTCCGGTAACATTGGCATCGGTCATGAACAGCTGCTGGACGGCAGGCCGGATATCGCTGCCCCTTTGTTGGTGATCGGGCCGGGGACAGGACTTGGCGTGTCTGCCCTGATACCGCTGCCAGAAGGACCGCTGCCGATCGAGGGTGAGGGCGGTAATATCCGCTTTGCGCCGCAGACCGATATCGAACGCGATCTGGACGCTTTCATGCGGAAGCGGACTGAACATGTCATCGCAGAACATTTGGCAAGCGGGCCCGGCCTTGAGGCAATTTATGCATTCCTTACTCAGGACATAAATGCCAAGCCTGCGCAGCAGGCGGACCGGTTCATGTCGGCTGACCAGTTCATGTCAGCTGACCAGATTGGTGCCACTGCGCTGGCTGAGGCTGGTATATGCCGGGATGCTGTCGATCTGATGTTCGGCATTCTGGGCAGCGTCATGGCCGATCATGTGCTGATGATCGGGTGCTGGCGCGGCGCGGTAATCGCTGGCGGCATTGTCCCGCGCCTTGCCCCGCTGATAGATGCCAGTCCCTTTGCGCAGCGTTTTCGCGCTGTTGGCGCCATGTCACATCTTCTGGCCGATGTTCCTGTATGGCTGTCAACAGATGCCGATGCCGGGCTGAAGGGTGCGCGGGCGGCGCTCGACAATCCCTATTTGAAGCATCGACTGCTGACAGCATGAGACGCGATCAGACGCGCAGCAATAGCAGGCAGGGTCTTTGCCCGCTATGAACCAGACATGGCGCAACTGCCGACTACCAGCTGCCCGTGTTACCCATTGACTGCCAGGGTTCGGCAGGATCAAGCGGGTCGCCTTCCTGCAACAATTCAACGGAGATGCCATCAGGCGAACGGACAAAAGCCATGTTGCCGTCGCGCGGCGGTCTGTTGATGGTCACGCCGGCTGCCATCAGCTTTTCGCACAAGGCGTATATGTCATCCACCCGATAGGCGAGATGCCCGAAATTACGCCCGCCTGTATAGTCTTCAGGATCCCAGTTATAGGTGAGTTCGAGAGCTGGTGAGCGTGTGTCCTCATAGCGTTGTTTGTCATGTGGCGTACACAGGAAGTAATTCGTGTAGCGGCCCTTTTCGCTTTCAACAGCTTTGACCATTTCGAGGCCCAGAAGATCACAATAGAAATGCAGTGATGCATCGACATCGGTGATCCGGACCATTGTGTGAAGATAGCGCATTGAAACCTCCTCCTTTGTGTTGTCAGCTGATCTGACTGGCGGCCTCTTTGTCAAGAAATAGCCGGATATCGGGGTGATCGCGCAACAGGCTTGCCGGGCAATCGGGTGTCTTTGGGCCGTTAATCATCGCACTGATGGCTGCTGCCTTTGCCGCGCCAGTGGCGACGAGGATGATCTGTTCAGCTGCCAGTATATCAGCGATGCCAAGGGTGATCCCCTGCATGCCGGTATCGTATCCGTTGCGCTGGATTGTGCTGGCTGCCAGATCAACAACCCGGCACCGGCTGCTATCAGGGCTTCCTGGCTCATTGAAGCCGACATGGCCATTCACCCCGATGCCAAGCAGCTGCATCGCCAGTCCCCCAGCCATGCGAATGGCAGAACAATGGCGGATGGCCTCGTCGGCAGGGTCGCCAGCCTGACCGTCAATCATCAAAAACCCGGCAGGCGTGGCGCGGAACTGTGAAAACAGGCTGGTGGTAATTTCGGCGGCAAAACTGTCAACGGGCGATGTTTGGCCAATCACCTCATCCAGTTGCGAGAATACAGTGTCGGCAAACAAGCCATTCGCCTGACCGTCAATTGTCAGAAGATGGTCATAGACCGGTGTCATTGTCTGGCCGGTGGCAAGCCCGACCGGGCGCGTGCCGCTGGTCCGGGCAGAGGCAATGAAGGCATCACCTGCAGCGACTGCCGCCTGCTCAGACCCCTCGAATAAAAGAATGTTCGCGCTGTGCATCAGATCACTGCCGCCGCCGTTCGAGGAGAGTCATGATAACAAGGCTGGCCAAAATGACCGCAGCACCTGCAATGGTGTTGATCGATGGAATTTCGGCAAAGACAAACAGGCCGATCAGGGTGGCGGGCACGATGTGAAAATAGAACATCGGTGCCAGAAAGCTGGCATCGGCCCGGCGAAAGGCGCGTATGAAGAAGAATTGCGCGGTCGTTGCAAACAGGCCGGTCATGATCATCAGCATCAATTCGCCCGCTGATGGCGCTGACCATACCCACAAGGCAAAGGGGGCTGTCACGAGGGCGACGCCGACCGAGTACCAGACCATCAGGGGCAGATCGCTCATCTCACGCGACAGAAATTTCTGCAGGATTGTCGCCGAACTGCCACAGCACATGCCCAACAGTGCCAGAAGCGCCACAAGCTGAAGCTGGCTGTCCTCTGGAGAGAAAATGAACAGCACGGCGGCAAACCCGATCACAATGACCACCCAGCGTTGCCATGACTGGCTTTCTCGCAGAAAGAAATAGGCAATCAGCGATGTCACTGCTGGCCGCAGGTAACCAATGGTGCTTAGCTGAGCCAACTGGATTTGCGAGATGGCAAAAAAGTTGATGGTGATGGCAACCGATGACAGCAAAACCCGCAGGCTGTTCAGGCCGAGCTGTGTATGCAAATCCGCTATCGACCCGCGCCAGGCCATTAACGGGACAAGAATAACTGCGCTGCTGAGACAGCGAATGAACACAATCTGCACAGAGGCAAATTCGATTCCCAGCATCTTCACGATCACAAGATGACTGAGGGTGAACAGCTCATTCAGAATCAGAAACCGCAAACCGCCCAGATTGTCGGCTGGCGTGGCGTTCATTTCCCGTTAAAGGGTGTGAGCAGATTGGCGAAGAGGCGGAACGCCCCGACAACCATGTGGTCCATCTGATAGAACAAGTTCAGGGCACAATGCACATGGCTTCCCGCCCCGATCTCTGCAGCAAGCAGACTGCCCTCAAGGGGTTTTTCGCCACTGTCAGACATCGCCAGAAGCGGCACATAGGCCTGATCCCACTCGGATGCGAAATAGAGGCCGCGTTCCTTGATCCAGCCGCCAAAATCCTTGTCGGTGATCGGATTCGGGCCAGCAAATAACGGATGATCCGGCTGCAGCATCTGCACGGGTGCGGATGCGTCTGTTACCCGCCAGCGGATTGACGGGGTGCCCGGTTGCAAGGGCAGCGGCGAACTTGTGGCCCGGTCCCAGTTATCGACAGGGCGGTGATACTGGCTGACAAAATGTCCACCAGCCTCAATCCATGGCCGGATGTAACGCATCGACTGATTCACCGGGCGTGTGCCGCCGGCAAAGACACCGGCAACCAGTACATCCAGCCCGTCAAAGCTGCCGGATTGCAGATCGGAATCATCAAGCTGGACAATCTGTGCGCCAAGCTGACCGGCCCAATGGTGGGCTTCATCAACGCCGCCATCAATCCAGCCAATTGTCAGCCCGTCGAGACCAGCTGTATCCACCAGCGCGATATCAGCTGCAGCCCGCGAGAAACGTGTTTGGCGGCGTATATGCGCGTAGGCCAGTTCCTGGGCGGTGTAGACAGGCTCGTCAGCAAGAGTTGCGTGAATGCGGTAATGGCCGGCCCGTGCGTCCGATGCCAGGGTCACCCGGCCTGACATGCCGGTGCTGGATGCGGCCGATGCTGCCTCAAACTGCCAGCCATCCGGCAGGGACAGTTTTGCATCCTCGGACGCTGGTACTGTCGCATCAGGCAAAAGCTGCATATCAAAGCCGGTATCCTCGCCAAGGCGCAGCAAGGTGCGCGCCGGAGCAATATGTCCAGTCTGCTGCGGCTTGGTGGAAAAGATCGTGTCGGGGCAGAGCGGCAAAACAAACTGACTGTCCCCGACATGCAGACAGACCGAGGCATGAAGGCTGGCCGGATCGACCATGATGCCATGCCATCCTGCCATTGCATCGATCGGTGGTGCTGAAATTGTCAGTGGTGCAGTCATCGCACGCCGCCGGCCCGCATCACCTGTGTCTGAAAAGGCGCCGCAATCAAGCTGGCCAGACCCCTGCAGCGTTGCAGACAGTCTGGGGGCATTGGCGGTATCTGCCACATGCCAGCTAAGCTTCGCCTCGGCTGTGCTGCCGATTTCGGGCACCGTGGGGCTGATTTCAAAATGCAGTTGCAACGCGGCGGCTTGGCTTGCCGCCATGGCAACCTGGCGCATTTTCAGCTGCACACGATGTTTGTGCGCGGGCACAATATGTGCATCTAGTGTCAGCAGCGCAGATTGCAGGCGGCACAGCGCGCCCATGACGGCCTTGCTGTCAGGGAATGCCGCCAACGCATCCGCAGCGGCTTGCTGTGCATCGGCGGCAGCCTGCGGCCCGGCGTCAGAACTGCCATCAGCATCAGCGTTACAATGCGCCGCCAGACCGGCAAGCGTTTCAGGCACACCCTCGGTCAGATTGCTGTGGACAGGCGTGCCGCTTGCTGTGCGCAGCTGATGCAGGGGAACCGGTCTTTCCTCTTCATCAACGGGCCGGCCCATGCCTTGTGTCGCGTGGCAGGCACGTGACCATTCACCAACCTGTGCATATGTGCCGCCCAGCACCAGATCATAATCACCGGTCAGGATTTCATGCGTGGCATCTGGTGGTGGTACCTCGTCATCATATGATCCGCCCCCGCCGCCCCATGCTGGCAAATACAGCGCGTTCACTTGCCAGACGGGCAGGCCCAGATCGTCAAAACTGTCGGCGCGTGCGGCTTCATCAAACGCAGCCAGAGTTGTTTGCGTCACCGCGCGGTGATGCCCATGCTGACCTGGCACGTCCAGAAAGGTGGGGATCAGAATGTCCGGCCTGAACAGGCGGACCATCTTGACCATCTGGCGCAATGTGTGTGTCTTGCCCCAATGTTCATAGGTCTGTTCGGCCGACTTGGAAAATCCGAAGTCACGGATCGGATCATCAGGTGTTTCGGCAAGCCAGCCGATATCGGCCCGGATGACCTTCATTGCCTCAAACAGCTCTTCACTTCGCAGATAGCCCAGCGCATCGCCGCGTTCCGGCCCCAGCGCATTTTGGCCGCCCTGACCGCGCACGGCATTCACATACACCACATGCATGCCGTCACCCAGCGACAATCGGGCCAGCATGCGCGATGTTTCATCATCGGGATGCGCCCCTGTCTGCATGAAGATCACGGTGGATTGCAGAGATTTCAGCCAGCCATAAAGATGTCGCAGTGGCTGGCGATGTTCCTGCCTTGTGATGAAGTCCTTTTTCATCGGCCCCTGGCCCTTTCCTGGGTGCGGCTTAGCGTGATGGTGTAGGCGGATCTTTCGGCCGGAAAGATGTTGATCGACACTTCCACAGGCTGTTTCAGATAGTTCAGATACCGACGCGTCATCTCCAGCCCGAGTGACCCGGTTGGCAGTTTCATCTCGGCGCAGATTGCATCCGGGATGGTGACAGGCCGAATTGTCTGCTGAATCTCACTGACCGCAATTCCGTATTCCTCTTCGATCAGGTCACAAATGAAACCGTCATAGGTGGCTATGCGGTCTGTAATGCCCTTGAATTGCTGATCGATATAGACATCACCCCAAACCAGCATTTCACCAGAATCGAGATCATTGCGATGTTGCGAGATATGAACCCAGCGCGACCCTGGTGCTGCTCCCAGACGGGCTGCCAGCACATCGTCGCACACCATATCATTCTGGCCGGTGACAATGCGCTCAGCCCCCCGCCCGTAGAGAAGGTCATCAACAGGTCGCGTGGTGTAGCGGTATTCGGTAAACGGCTTTTCCGCCAGCACCTTTGTGCCATCGCCGCGGCGCCGTGAAATCAGGCCAAGGGCCTCAACATAATCGAGGGCCCGCCGCACTGTGGGCCGGCTGACCCCGAATTCTGAGGCAAGCTGTTTCTCGCTTGGAAGATAGTTACCCACCCGGTATTCGCCGGTACCAATCCGTTTGGTCAGCTGATTCGACAATGTGGCGTAGCGCGTTTCCAAATCAAAACCCCGGACTCGAATATGTTGTCACTGATGCCGTTGCGGGCATGTCCGACTGACGACGGACCGAAAGCAGGTAATGCTTTTGCGTGTGGTCCGCTTTTCCTTTGACAACATGGAAAGTGGGATCATAGGTTTTTACATTAGCAAAGGTAAATACCTTTTGAGAAATGCATGCAGCAGACGGAGGGACGGATGAAGACGTGGTTGAAATCAGCTTTTGCACTGGCCATCGGTGGCACATCGATCGTATGGAGCGGATTGGCCCAGGCGGTGGAAATCGAATATTGGCAATATACCTATGCCAGTCGCGTTGAGGCAGTAGACAAGCTGATCGAGAGTTTTGAAGCAGCCAACCCCGGCATAACGGTAAAGCACACGCATTTCCCCTATGCGGATTATCGTAAAAAGGTGGCTATTGCAGTGTCTGCCGGTGACGGACCGGACGTTGTTCAGCTCTATTACGGATGGCTGAATGATTATCGCGATGGCGGGCTGATCCAGCCGCTTTCCAGTTCTGCTTTCCCGCATGCCAAGATTGAGGAAGAGTTCTTCCCGATGGTTGGCACGATGAAGGTTGATGGCGAATATTGGGGTTTGCCGACGGCTGTACGCTCGCTGGCCCTGTTCTGGAATACCGACATGTTTGCCGAGGCTGGCCTGTCTGGTCCGCCTGAAACGCTGGACGAGTTTGTCGATTATGCCAAGAAGCTGACCAAGACGGATTCTGACGGCAACTATCTCAGTGTCGGCTTTGCGGTCGATACCGATGGCCAGGATCACCACTGGTGGCGTGAAGTTCTGATCAGGCTTTATGGCGGTCAGCCCTATTCTGATGATGGCAAGACCGTAGCCTATACTTCGGATGCCGGTGCCAAGGCGCTGAAGTTTCTGACCGACTTTGAAGCCTCGCACAAGACGGGTGCGAACGGCTTTATGAACCGTGGTCAGGATGCCTTTGCTGCCGGTCAGGCAGGGATGGTTCTTGATGGTTCTTTCCGGATTTCCAAATTCGTGAAGCAGGATGGCCTGAACTTTGCCATCTCGGAACTGCCCGGACATAACGGCAAGCGCTACAACTTCTCGTCCTACTGGGTGAACGGCATCAGCTCGAAAGCAGATGGCGAGAAAAAAGCAGCGGCTGAAAAGTTCCTGCAGCATCTGACATCCGACGCAGCGATGCAGTTGTGGCTTGACACCGTGGGTGAATTGCCCGCCAAGCCAGCGGTTGCGCTTGTTGACGCCAACAAGACCCACCCGCTCTATGGCCCGTTCATTCGCGGCCTCAGCTATGCCAATGCAACAGCCTTCGTGTCAGAAAAGCCGCAGCGTCAGTCGCTGATCGATGCCTATGACATGGTGGTGCTTCAGGGCGCAGACCCTGCAGCGGCGCTGAAGAAAGTTGCGAAAGCCGAGCAGGAAGTCTTTGACGAATTCTTCGAAGACTGACACGCATCGCCTGTAATCTGTGCAGATGGCAGCGATTTGTTGCCATCTGCCGATTCTTTTCATAGCCGGAAAAACCGAACATATGGCCGATTTCTGGAACAAGCTGACGATCAGGCAAAAGCTGGCGATTACCGCCTGGCTGTTTCTGGCTGTTCCATTGGTCTTTTACATAACAATCCGGTTTTATCCGACGTTTGAGGCGTTTTATGTCTCCACGCTGAAATGGAACCTTCTCGGTGCGAAAAAAGCCATCGGGATGAAGAATTATATCAAGATCTTCGCGGATGAGGATTTCTGGCTGGTTCTGTGGAACACCATCAAATATGCGCTTGTAGGCGTGCCGGTCAGCATGCTGATCGCCTTTATCATCGCCTATTGGCTGAATGAGATTGATTTCGGCCATGACTTCATCAGAGCGATGTATTTCATTCCTTTCCTGACGACAGCTGTTGCGATGGCCTGGGTCTGGAGATGGTTTTATCAACCGCTGCCAATCGGCTATTTCAACATCATGCTGTCCTGGGTTGGCATTCCACAGCAGCCGTTCCTGAAATCGGTAACGCAGGGACTTTATTCGATTATGGCACCTGCCGTGTGGGCGGGGCTTGGCTTTCAGATTGTGATTTTCATTGCCGGCATCAGGGCTGTTCCCCGCAGCTATTTTGAGGCGGCGGAGATTGATGGCGCAGGCCGGTGGCAAATTCTGCGAGAAATAACGCTGCCAGCCCTGAAGCCGACGATTATTTTCCTGACAGTAGTATCGACCATCGGGTTCCTGCGGATTTTCGACCAGGTCTATACAATGAGCGCCGACAGCGCTGGCGGCCCCTTGAACTCTACCAAGCCGCTGGTGTTGATGATTTATGAATTTGCCTTTGATGAATTCAAGCTTGGCCGGGCATCGGCATTGACCGTCATCCTGTTCCTGATCCTGCTTGTTGTAAGCCTTGTCCAACTCTGGCTGATGCGGAAACAGAAATGAGTGATGTGAACGCAACCATGGCCCGGCTGGAACGGGCACGGCCCGGCAAGGTGATCTTGTGGACCTTGTTGTTCCTTGGCGGTGTTGTGATGATCACGCCGATCGTGTTCATGGCAGCGACGTCCTTCAAGACAGGGCAAGAAGTCTTTGAACTGAGCATCATTCCTGACAGGCCGACACTAGAGAACTATCTGTTCATCCTGCAGGAATCAAAATTTATGCGCTGGATGCTGAATTCGCTGTGGGTGGCAACATTCAGCACGGCATCGGTTCTGTTTTTCGATTCACTGGTCGGATACACGCTGGCCAAATTCGACTTTCGCGGGCGTCAGATCGTCTTTATCGCCATCCTCAGCACGCTGATGATACCGACCGAAATGCTGATCATCCCCTGGTATATGATGTCGCGCAGCTTTGGTTGGATTGATACATATTGGGGGATCGCGTTCCCCGGATTGATGACCGGATTCGGCACATTTTTGATGCGCCAGTTTTTCATGAGTCTGCCTGATGAGCTGATCGAGGCCGCGCGGATCGATGGCTGGTCAGAATTTGCCATCTGGTGGCGGATTGCCATGCCGCTTGTGATACCGGCCTTGTCAGCGCTGGCGATCTTTCATTTTCTGGGGAACTGGACAGCGTTCATCTGGCCGCTGATTGTCACCAACGACCCGGATATTTATACCATTCCGGTCGGTATCGCCTCGTTCAATGGTGAATTCCAGATGGATTGGGAAATCGTCATGACAGCGTCATGTCTGGCCACCCTGCCAACATTGCTGGTGTTTCTGTTGCTGCAGAAATTCATCATTCGCGGGATTATGCTCGCTGGTCTGAAGGGATGATCTGAAATGAATTCGGATTACGATACATTTCCTGCCCAAGTGTATGCAGACAGCGTTCTTGCACCCGATCTGGATATCTACAAGCAGCATTTCTCGGCGCCACTTCATGCGATAAATCTGGCGCATGGGGCAATGTTGGCCGAACAGCATCTGCTGCAACCGGCGGACAGCGCCGCCATTCTGGCAGCCCTTCTCAAGATCGACCAGGACCGCCCATGGGCGGATCAGGAATTTGATGGCAGTTTTGAAGATCTGTTCTTTTTGATCGAACGTGAACTGGGCCGTCAGGTGGGCGAAGAGACTGCGGGCCGTTTGCATACAGGACGATCGCGCAACGACATGGAGCACACCATGTTCCGGATGCAGGTGCGGGCCCGCCTGCTGCGGCTTCTGGACCAGTATGGCGCCCTTGCAAATCGCTTTCTGGCGCGCGCCGAACAGGGCATTGACGAGACTGTGCTGTTATACACGCACGGCCAGCCGGCGCAGGTTTCGGTGCTTGGGCATTATCTTGGGGCCGCGATTGAATTCGTCTTGCGCGACATGACCCGCCTGATGGCAGCGCTGGAAGATGTAAACAAATGTCCGATGGGGGCCGCGGCCATCACAACATCCGGCTTTGATCTTGATCGTGACCGTGTGGCCGCATTGCTGGGATTTTCGGGCATCGTTGAAAATTCATATGGGGCGATTGCCAATGTCGATTATATAACCGGCAGCTATAGCGCGATTCGCCTTGGATGCATTCATCTTGGCCGGTTGGTGCAGGATCTGGTGACCTGGACAGGCTTTGAGGTGTCACAGATCGATGTGGCAGACGGGTTTGTCCAGATCTCGTCAATCATGCCGCAAAAGCGCAATCCGGTGCCGCTTGAGCATCTGCGCCTCAAGCTGTCGCTTGCTGGCGGCGGTGCAGACCAGATCGTGCAGACAATGCACAACACCCCGTTTGCCGACATGAATGATTCCGAGCGGGAAACACAAGCCGCAGGCTTTGAGGTTTTTGACCGGCTGGACCATGCGCTGCCATTGCTGGCCAGCTTTGTTGAGGCAATGAAAACCAACCAGCCATCGATCAATCAGCGCATCCAGAAATCGATGGCCACGATTACTGAACTGGCAGACACGATTGTCCGGACGGAGGAGATCGCGTTCAGGCCGGCCCATCATGTGGCCAGCAAACTGGCGCGCGCGGCGCTGTCAAACGGCATGGGGTTTGATGAACTGCCGTGGGATCTGTTCGCGCAAACCTTTGAAGAGGTCACCGGACGAAAGCCAGTCATGGACAAGACATTGCTGACACGTGCGACCAGCCCACAGAATTTCGTGGCTGTGCGGGAAATGGCCGGGGGCCCGGGACCAGGCGCTTTGCGGCGGTCATTGGACAGTTATGCAGACAGGCTGGCAGGTCTGACGGCAGGCATGGATGATATTCAAAAGCGGATCACGCAGGCTGATGAGGCACGCGCCCATGTGGTGTCAGGCCTGATCGCAGGGGAGACATAAGACATGGCAGAGGTGAGTCTTCAGGGCGTTCACAAGCTGTTCGGGTCGGTTACGGCGGTCGAGGATTTCAACCTGTCGATTGGCAGCAGTGAATTCGTGGTGTTTGTTGGCCCGTCCGGATGTGGCAAATCCACAACCCTGCGCATGCTGGCGGGTCTGGAAGATGTGTCGTCAGGGGTCATTTCGATTGATGGCAAACCGGTCAATAACGTCCATCCGAAAGACCGTGACATTGCCATGGTTTTCCAGAATTACGCGCTGTATCCGCATCTGAATGTGTTTGACAATATATCCTTCGGACTGCGGGCCAAGCGACTGCCAAAAGATGAAATTACCACGCGGACAAATGAAGCAGCCGATATCCTCGGGCTTGATGAATTGCTGAAACGGCGGCCGGGCGAGCTGTCAGGCGGTCAGAAGCAACGTGTCGCGATGGGGCGGGCTATTGTCAGAAAACCGAAAGTGTTCCTGTTTGACGAACCGCTGTCGAACCTTGATGCCAAGCTGCGCCACAAAATGCGTGCCGAGATGAAGTTGTTGCATCAGCGGGTGCAGACTACCACGGTCTATGTGACTCATGATCAGGTGGAAGCGATGACGCTGGCGGACCGCATCGTCATCATGAATCTGGGGCGGATCGAGCAGGTGGGAACACCTGACGAAGTCTACAAACATCCTGCCAGCCAGTTTGTTGCCAGCTTTATCGGGTCGCCGGCCATGAATTTTGCCACAGGCACCATCACCGGCACAGGATCCAAAGCAGCGTTGAAGACGGACAGTGGTGAGGGCATCAGTCTTGCCGGTTGTGATATTGCCGAGGGACGGCGGATTCAGCTGGGATTCCGGCCGGAGCATATGATGCTGGCCAAGGCTGCCAAACCGGCCAGCGGCCATATTTCAATCGGTGCGCACATCACGGTCATTGAACCGATGGGCCATGAAACGGTACTGACCTGCGATGCCGGCTTTGGCGAGATTGTTGGAAAATATGAAGGGGAGGATCGCTTTACGCCCGGCGATGCCGCCAATTTCCACATTCGTGCGGACCGGCTGCATTACTTTGACCTTGATACCGGCCTTCGCATCTGAGGGCGCGTATCGCAATCATCCCCAAGGGTGAAACAGGACGCCTATCCGAATTCGGCACGAAGCGCCGCGTCATGCTGGCCAAGCGAGGGCACCGGCCCATAGTCATCACGCGCGCCGCGTATCGCTGATCCCGGGGCCATCAGTTCGATCTCTCCACCATCGGACTGAACGGTGATAAACCGGTTTTGCGGATGCGCCGTCAAATCCTCAAGATCGGTCAATCTGCCGAAGGCGATGCCGGCAGCGGTCAGACGCTCGATGATCGTCTCACGCGGGGCGCTGGCGAAAACACCGGCAACGATGCCTTCCAGCGCATCACGGTTGGCAACACGATTGTTGTTGGAGTCAAACCGCGCGTCGCTTGCAATGCCGTCATCGCCAAGCACATCGGCGCATAGCTGTTTCCATTCGCGTTCATTCTGGATCGAGATCAGCACGGCCTTGCCATCACTGCACATATAGGCGCCATAAGGGGCAATGGTCGGGTGACGCAAACCGACACGTGCCGGTGGCTTGCCGCCATAACGCGTTTGCAGATATGGCACATTCATCCAGTCGGCAAGCGCATGATAGAGCGACACATCAATGATCCGGCCCTTGCCGGTACGCGTGCGCGCATAGAGTGCCTGCAGAATCGCCTGATAGGACTGCATCCCGGCGGCAATATCGCAGACCGAAACGCCAACCCGCGCCGCGCCGTGTTCGGTGCCATTGACCGCGCACAAGCCGCTTTCTGCCTGTACCAGCAAGTCATAGGCCTTTTGTTGGGCATAGGGGCCGTCACGCCCATACCCGGTAATCGAACAGCAGATCAGCGCGGGATGCTGTTGCAGCAATTCATCAAGCCCGAACCCCATGCGTTCCACCGCCCCGGGGGCAAGATTCTGGATGAAGACATCGGCTTTGGCGATCATCGCTGCCAGCAAGGCCTTGTCACCATCATCTTTCAGATTCATGCAGATCGACTGCTTGCCGCGGTTCAGCCAGACAAAATAGGCGCTGTCGCCATTGACCAGTGAGTCATAACGCCGCGCGAAATCACCTTCCGCGCGTTCGATCTTGATCACGCGGGCACCAGCATCGGCCAGCCGCGACGATGCGTAGGGCGCGGCAACAGCCTGTTCCAGTGCAACAACAGTAATGCCTTCCAAATCTTTCACATTCGACCTCATTTGACTGCCGACACCAAGTAACCGCCGACCCTAATCGAGTGGGCCCGTGCTGCCTGAACCGGATGCACGGCAAAATATCCGCTTTCGCATTCGGCGATAAGACTTCACCATAGAGCATCCTTTGTGCGGCGGTCACGTCAAGACGCTTTGTGACTTGCCGGGTAAATTTGAGTGATCTTGAGGTATCAGGCCGGAGGAAAAACAGCATGTCGGATTTGACAGAAGGGCTTATCGCGCTGGCAGGCCGGTCAGCTGATATCATTCCGTCGCGAGCGGTGCTGTTTGCGCGATTGTCGCTTCTTGACTGGATGACATGCGGGATTGCTGGCCGGAACGAGCCATTGGCCCAAAAACTTCGCCAGCTGGCACAGATGGAAGGCGGGACCGGTCATTCAACGATCATTTGCGGCAGTGCTTCACCAGCACGTATGGCGGCGCTGGCAAACGGGGCAACCAGTCACGCGCTGGATTATGATGACACGCATTTCGCCCATGTCGGGCATCTGTCAGTCGGTATCTATCCGGCTGCACTGGCCATCGCTGAACAGCAAGATTTGTCGGCGGCGGAAGTGATGACAGCGTTTCTGCTGGGTGCGGAAGGGGCGATCCGGGTTGGCATGGCATTGGGCCGCGCGCATTACAATCTCGGATTTCACCAGACAGCCACAGCCGGCGCGTTCGGCGCGACACTGGCGGCGGGCAGGCTGCTGGGTCTGAACGATGTGCAGATGCGGCACGCGCTGGGGCTGTGCGGGACCCGCGCGTCAGGTATGACATCGCAGTTTGGCAGCATGGGCAAGCCCTATAACGCCGGCATTGCTGCGGCCAACGGGGTTGAATGTGCGACACTGGCGCATCTCGGATTTACCTCGGCAGATGACGGGTTGCTTGGCCATCAGGGATTTGTTGGTGCGCATATACCCTCAGAGGCCAGAACAGATGTAGACGCTGGGGCCGGGATGCAGGACGCCGGGATGCAGGACGCCGGGATGCAGGACGCCGGTATGGATGACTATCTGTTCCCGGACAATAAATACAAGCTGCATGCCTGCTGTCATGGCTTGCACCCGATGATTGAGGCACTGCTTGCGGCGCACCAGATGTCAGGTGTTACGTTTGATGAAATCAGCGCATTCATACTGGAAACCAATCCGCGTTGGCTGGCCGTATGCGATATCAAGGCGCCGCGCACCGGCCTCGAGGTGAAATTCAGCTATAACTGGCTGGCGGGCATGACCCTGCGCGGTGACAATACAGGCGATGACAGGCTGTATCAGGACGCGCTGGCTGGTGATGAAGAACTGCGGGCATTTGCCAATCGTATCACCGTCATCGGCAATGACGCGCTGACCGACCTTCAGGCCAGGGGCAGCCTGACGATGCGTGATGGCAGCAGCCTGCCCATCTGGTTTGATCTGGCGGACCCGCTGGCCGAAGACGTGATCATCGCCAAGCTGCGGGCAAAGTCAGACACCATCATCGGTGAGGCGAGCGCCGCGATCTGGGATCTGTACCCACGGCTGCAGGATCTGGGCGCGCGTGATATCGGCCATGCCCTGTCTCTTGGCGCGGGTGGTACCGGAAGGGCGGAACTGGGCGTTACCAGCTAGCCTGCGAGTGCATGGCGACCTGACCGCCTGTGCCGGCTGTCCAAAGGGACAGGCCATCGTCCGTCTCTGCCGCGTTGACGGTGAACGGATTGCCTGCAAACAAGGGCGACTTGCCGCGATAGTCAAAGCGTTTCGGGGGGCTGCCTTTTACCTCGGCCGCCAGATGCGCCATAAAGGTGGCCTGCATCGGACCATGCACAACCAGACCCTCATACCCTTCCACGTCACGCGCATAGGGCGCATCATAATGGATCCGGTGACCGTTGAAGGTGATGGCCGAATAACGGAACAGCATGGTTGATGTCGGGTCTACATGGCGGGTATGGGTGCCGCCAGGTACCGGTTCCGGCGTCGCAGATTGTCCAGTTTGCGGATCAGTTTGCGGATCAGAATGTGAGCCAGCCTGTTGGGCTGGTGGATCGCGATAGACAATATCCTGCCGTTCGCTGATCGCCGTCGTACCATCGCTGCTGATTTCGTGCCGCACCGTAACGAAACACAGGCCGCCGGTGCTGCCCTGCTTTTGCGTTATATCCTCTATAACAGATGTGCGGGTGACCTGCGCCCCAATCAGAAGCGGGGCTGAAAAGACCATCTCGCCGCCAGCCCACATGCGGCGGGGCAGGGGCACAGGTGGCAGGAAGCCGCCCCGGCGGGGATGCCCGTCCGGGCCAAGCTGGTCGGCTGGCAGGGCAGGCTGGGCAAGACAGAGATGGATCAGCAGCGGAGCTGGATCACCCGTGGCAGCCGAAAAGTCTGATCCAAGGGTGGCGTTGAAGCGGCCAACCAGTTCAGGCGACAGCGTTTCGTGCATCACCTCGGTCTTGCCGATCCAGCCGGACAGACGGTCCATGTCGAGAGTCATCATCGCCTCCGATATGTGGCTAGAAAGAACGCGGCATCCCAAGCACATGCTCGGCAATGTAGCTGAGGATGAGATTGGTTGAGATTGGTGCCACCTGATAAAGACGCGTCTCGCGGAATTTGCGTTCGATATCATATTCACAGGCAAAGCCGAACCCGCCATGGAACTGGATGCAGGCATTGCCGGCTTCCCATGATGCCTTGGCGGCGAGATATTTCGCCATATTGGCCTCGGCCCCGCATGGCTCGTCGGCATCGAACAGGGCGCAGGCCTTATAGCGCATAAGATCGGCCGCTTCCACTTCGATGAACGCTTCGGCAATCGGAAACTGGACGCCCTGATTCTGGCCGATGGGCCGTCCGAACACCTCGCGCTCACTGGCATATGCTGAAATACGATCGATGAACCAGTAACCATCGCCAATACATTCCGCGGCGATCAGCGCACGCTCGGCATTCAGCCCGGTCATGATGTATTTGAACCCTTTGCCCTCTTCACCAATCAGGTTTTCAGCCGGGATTTCCAGATTGTCGAAGAACAACTCATTGGTCTGATGGTTCACCATATTGTCAATCGGGCGAACACTCATCCCCGACTTAACTGCTTCATGGATATCAACAAGAAAAATAGACAGGCCTTCGGACTTCTTTTTCACGTCCTCGAGGGGCGTTGTGCGCGCCAGCAGGATCATCAGATCGGAATATTTTACCCGGCTGATCCATACTTTCTGTCCGTTGATGACATAGCGATCACCTTTGCGCAAAGCCGTTGTCTTGATCTTGGTGGTGTCCGTGCCGGTGGTAGGCTCGGTTACCCCCATCGATTGCAGGCGCAGTTCACCAGAAGCAATTTTTGGCAGATAGGTGCGGCGCTGTTCTTCAGAGCCATGCCGGATCAGCGTGTTCATATTATACATCTGGCCGTGGCACGCGCCCGAATTGCCACCCGCGCGGTTGATCTCTTCCATGATAACGCTGGCAGCGGTCAGTGACAGGCCGGACCCGCCATATTCCTCGGGGATCAGTGCTGCCATCCAGCCTTCGCGCGTCAGTGCCTGAACAAATTCCTCGGGATATCCGCGCGCATGATCCACCTTGCGGTGGTATTCATCGGGAAACTGGGCACAAACGGCGCGCACACCATCGCGAATGTCATCATATTGTTTGGTGTCAAAGATCACGTTTGTCTCCTTGGGTTGATCCCAAAATATTGTAACCGAGGTCAGCGCCAAAATATGCTTTTGGTATACCGCCCATTCGGTTTGTGACTGACAGGCGTTCATTGATTATGCCAAGCGACAGCACCAGCGCGTGAA
>JADHLH010000029.1 GCA_016780765.1 Alphaproteobacteria bacterium
TCATCGTTCACATCTCCCTATATGTGAATAATATGTGAACGGTCTTTAGATGTAAAGAAATGAGGATATTATCTAATAAATTATTGATAATATTGAAGTTATTTTTTGATATCTGGATGGAACTGTTTGTTTCTAATCTGTAGGTAGGGGGTTCGAGTCCCTCCGGGATCACCATCGGATGCATCATGGTCCTGAGCGATGATGCGCGGCCCGGCGATTGACCCGGCGACTGGCCCGGCGACTGGCCCGGCGGCCGGTGCAATTTGACAAAGCGTGGCAGCCTCTTAGGATAGATGCATTGCCGCCCTTATGTTGCGTTCCCGGGGCGCTGCCACCCCATGAAAAAGCGGCCCTATGCGCCCTCAGGACGTCAAGTATTCGAATTTGCCCCTTGGCGTCTCTCTGGCGATGGCCGAGGTCGTGCTGTTGTTGGTGATTGCCGGTCTGGTAAAGCTGACAGCGGCAGATGTCTCGGTGATCACGGCGCTGGTGGCACGCTATCTTTTCTGTCTTCCCATTTTGCTGATTGTCGGGATCCGGGTGCATGGCGCCAATGCGATTACAGTGGCGCGTCCGCGCCCTCTGGCCATTCGGATTCTGGTCGGGCTGCTGGGGCTGGGCTTTTACTTTGCTGCGCTTGATCATATTGCGCTTGCCAAGGTGACAGCCATTGGCCAGACCGCCACGCTGTTTGTCACGTTGCTGGCACCGTTTCTGCTTGCCGAACAGATCGGGTGGCGGCGGTGGTCGGCCTGTATTCTGGGGTTTGCCGGAACGGTAATTCTGATTGAGCCCGGCACAAGTGGCTGGAACCCGCTGGGCACGGTTCTGGCCCTTGCCGCTGCGGTATTCGGATCACTGGTTCTGATCATGCTGCGCCGCATCGGGCAGTATGAAAGTCCGGTGACCAGCGCCATCTGGTATAACGGTACGGGTGCGGTGCTGTTTATCTCGTTGCAGCTGGCGCTTGACCTGCCGCTGCCAGATGCCGGACGTGACACGCTGATCCTGGTCGCGCTGGGCGTCATTGCCAGTATGCAGCAGATTGCGCTTTCGACCAGCCACCGGTTTGCCCCGGCCAGCACGCTGGCCACATTGCGCTATCTGTCGATACCGCTTGGGATGATTGCCGGCATGGTGTTTTTTGACGAGGTGGTTACAGGCCAGTTCATTCTGGGCAGCTGTATCGTCATCGCGGCGTCGATTTTCATTATCTACCGCGAACGCGTCACCAGCGGCGCACAGGCGCATGCACCGGAAAAGATGTCAGGCAAATAGCGCGGCATAGGTCTGGCGCAGCGCTGCCTTTTGCACTTTGCCCATTGAATTGCGGGGCAAGGATGGCACGATGCGGACGGCCTTTGGCTGCTTGAATTTTGCCAGCTTGCCATCGACTGCAGCGGTGATATCGTTCGGGCTGACAGCGCCATCATCGGCCGCAACAATGGCGACAACTGCCTCACCAAAATCAGGATGCGGGACGCCGATCACAGCGCTTTCAATAACACCCGCCACATCGTCAACAAGACTTTCCACCTCGCGCGGATAGACATTCAGCCCGCCTGAAATGATCATGTCCTTGTCGCGGCCAACGATGCTGATATAGCCGTCAGCATCACGAACGGCCATATCACCGGTGATGAAGAACCCGTCATCGCGAAAGGATTCGGCCGTTTTGTCCGGCATCTCCCAATATCCCTGAAAGACATTGTCGCCGCGCAATTCAATGATCCCGATCTCGCCATCCGCGCAGATTGTGCCCGTTTCGGCATCGGCAATACGCAGGTCAATTCCGGCCAGCGGCAAGCCAACTGTGCCGGCGCGCCGGTCACCATCATAGGGATTTGAGGTAATCATATTGGTTTCGGTCATGCCGTATCGCTCAAGAATGGCCTGGCCGGTGCGCGCGGCAAACTGGTGATGGGTTTCGGCAAGAAGCGGTGCTGATCCGGAAATGAACAGCCGCATATGGCGGGTTGCGGCGCCGGTAAAGTCATCACTCGCCAGCAACCGCGTATAGAAGGTGGGCACTCCCATCATTGATGTGGCGCGCGGCATCCAGCGCAACGCAGCCGCAACCGAGAACTTTGGCAGGAAGATCATGCTGCCACCAACCATAGCCATCAAGTTGCATGCCACGAACAGCCCGTGCGTGTGATAGATCGGCAGCATATGAAGCAGAACATCGGCGTCGGTGAAGCGCCATGTATCTGCCAGCACGGCGGCGTT
The DNA here is from genome assembly GCA_016780765.1 of Alphaproteobacteria bacterium. Taxonomy (GTDB): domain Bacteria; phylum Pseudomonadota; class Alphaproteobacteria; order Puniceispirillales; family Puniceispirillaceae; genus UBA8309. The sequence goes on from JADHLH010000029.1 coordinate 2,230, forward strand.
CGATGCCAGATTGCGATGCGTCAGGCGTGCGCCTTTTGATTTGCCTGTGGTACCTGATGTGTAAAGGATCGCCGCCAGATCATCAGGCCCGCGGGCCACCGTTTCAAAGACCTTTGGCGTATCTGCAGCCGCCGCGGCCAGCGAGCCGTTGCCATGTGCATCAAGGGTGAACAGGGTGGCACCAATCTTGTCGGCAAGAGGCTGGATGTTAGCCGTTGCTGCCGGGTCGGCAATGATAATGGCCGGGCGCGCATCGCAGATGAAGTAATCCAGTTCAACCGGCATGTACCCGGTATTCAGAGGCAGATAGACACCGCCGGCGCGCATTGTTGCCGCGCAAAGCGCCAGCAGGGACGCTGACTTTTCAGCCTGCACCGCCACCCTGTCGCTGGCAGACAGCCCTGCCGCAACAAGTGCGTTGGCAAGCTGTGCCGACTGCGCCGTAAACGCGTCAAAGCGTATGTCACCATCTTCAGTGTGCAGAAAGATGCGATCACTGTCAGCATGCCGGCCAAATGTCTGATCATAGAAATGGTTGCTCATCGCCGACGATGCTCCTGAAACACAAAACAAGGCGGGAGGATTATAGCCCAGCCGGTTGGCAGCGGCAAAGCCGGAGCGTTCAAAAGCACAAAATTCCACCAAACGAATCTACAGAATTTCAAAAATTAATAATTTGTTAGGAAAATAATACTTGTTTTGATTGAAAAAACCTAAGACTGAAATTCGTTGAAGTCTGCAGATTTTCAAATATCTACACAGGTATTAACGCGTTAATTCTGTAAGTTGCCATGCATGCGCAGATACAGATTGCCTGAAAAGATCATGCGACAGGATACAGCGTGAAAGTTGCAGAATTTTCATCTGTTTACATAAAATTTACTAATTCAATACAGGCTGTTAATTGGTGTTGGTGAACGCAATCAACCGAAAGTAACGTCTGTGAACATCTTCAGGAAAAGGGGCCAACCCCTGTCTCCAGCCAACAGCCGATCACTGCAGTATAAGAGCTGGAGGCGGAATGTAGTGCGAGGCATCAGAAATACCCGGATTGATTGTTTTGATATTGATGACAGCAAGATCAATGGCAGCCAGACTGATTACGGCCAGATTGATAGTGCCCAGACTGATAGTGCCCAGACTGATAGCGGGCGTCTGAATGACAACAGCCCGTTATACAGGGGGTCTGCGGTCAACCGCTCGGCTGCTGGCGGCCTTGCGGCCCTCAGCGTCATTGCCATCAGCGTCATCGCCATCAGTCTCGCAGGCTGCGGTGGTGGTGGGGGCGGCATTGCCACCAGCACCACACCTGTCCAGATCGATGATGTGACAGGAACCCATGCCCCGGCGAACGGGAACGGTGATGCGGGTGCCGGCGGTGATACCTTCAGCCGCCGCGATGAATTTACGGCAGGCACACGGACACCTGGCACAAATGATGATCCGGTGTTTTACGAGACAGATGAGTATGCGAATGGCGGGTCGCCAGCGCCGCTTGCTGTCAGCCAGTTCAGCCGTGCCTATGCACGTGGATGGACTGGCAATGGCAGCCTTGTCACCGTGGCCGATACCGGTATTGATGCCGATCATCCCGATCTTGCTGCCAATATCATCGCCAATAAAGACTTCACCGGCAGTGTTCTTGAGGATGAGCATGGTCACGGCACGCATGTTGCGGGCATTGTGGCGGCGGTGCGTGATGGCACCGGTGTCCATGGCGGGGCGTTTGATGCCGGCCTGTTGATTGCCAAGGTTGCACGCCAGCGCAGTTACGACTTCGGACTTGCGCGATCTGCTGCTGGTTGGGGCCGTGATCTGGGATCGGTAGCAGTGAATGTCAGCGCCGCCTACGGGGCCAGTTCCTTTCTGGAATCGCGTCTTGTGGCGCTAGATACCGGCAGCTATTACCTGGACTATTCCACCTATGGGCAGGAAGGGTTCTACAATGTCACCCGCACTGCCGATGCGTGGCGCGAGGCATTGGGACCATCGCAGGTGCTGGTCAAGGCAGCTGGCAATTTCGGTACCGACTACAGCGCCGGTCTGAACCAGCTTGCCACCGCCACTGACGAAGATGGCAGCCTGATGCTGAACGGGCAGTCTCTGGTTGTCGGGAACTGGGATACCGCAGCACAGCAGATACGCGGCAATCAGGCCGGGCATGTCTGTACGACATGGACTGGCATTGAATGCCGCGATGCGTTGCCGCTGTCCAGCCGCTTTGTCATGGCGCCTGGCACCAGCATCACCTCGACTTATCTGAACGGACAATATGCAGGGATGACAGGGACCAGCATGGCAGCGCCGCTGGTCTCCTCGGCAATCGCCATCCTGCATCAGATGTGGCCGCATCTGAGCGGTCGCCAGCTTGCCGACATTGTCTTCGAAACTGCCGATTCATCAATCCCCGGCTATGCGCTTCATATCCATGGTCAGGGACTGCTGGATATGGAACATGCAACCCGCCCGATTGGCACTGTCGGGGTGCCGCAAAGCACCAGTGTGAGCGGTGAGCGGGCGGCGGTTGTCGGTGCGGCATCGATTGCCGGTGCAGGTGTTGCAGCGCGTGCGATGTTGGCCGGAGTGATGGTTCTTGATGACTATGACCGCGATTTTCATGTCGATCTTGGTGGGCAACTTGTGTCACATGACACCCGTCCGGTCAGTGCGGTTGAAGAAGGCGGCATTGTCGATGGCTATAGTGCCTATCTGGACCCGTCACGGCGGGCGGCTGTGCATTTTACACCCCGTACGGGCCTTGTGCTGACCGTTGGTGCCGGGCAGGAAGAGGGCAGTTTTCTGGGCAACCGGGTGGCGGGCATCTTTGGTGAGATCGATAGCAGCTTTACAACCTACGGGCTGGCCAGCCTGACGCATCAGACCAAGGGTGATGGTGCGAGACTGTTCGCCCAGCTTGGCAGCGGTGCCACCATTATCCAGACAGGTGATGCGCCCGGATTGCTGAATGGGGCAACCAATGTTCTGTCCAACACAGCCACAATTGGCGTAACCACTGCCCTTGCCGGCGGCCGAATTGGTGTGATGCTTGCAGCACCGGTCCAGATTGGTGATGGCAACCTTGTCTATGATCTGCCAGTGGCCCGCGATCTGAACGGGCAGGTCCGCTTTGACCAGCGCCATATGGCATTGCGTCCATCCCGCCGTGAGACCGATCTGGGGCTGTTTTTCAAGCGCAGCTGGCTGAATGGCGCATTGCAGAGCAAGACTTTTGTTGAACTGCGCCATGACGCCCCAACAGCTGCTGCACATGGGTCCCGGCTGCAGCCGCATGCAGGCATGGAAATGACCTTGACATTCTGATCGATTGTTCAGTTAAGAGTTATATTTAATTTAAATTAAATATAACTGATTTTATGTATTCGATATGCATAGGCAGTTACATATACCAGCAGCCGTCATAACCGGCATTGGTGCCCGCGCCCTTATGATCATCGCCTTTGTCGGTCAGGCTGCCGGGCTGATCCTGAAGTCCTTCATGCTGCTTGTACGTGGGCCCCGGATCGGGCAACCGGTGCGCCTGCGCCATGTGGTTCAGGAAATTGTTGCAGCCGGGGTGCACGCATTGCCAGTGGTCATTCTGATGGCGGCAACCATCGGCATCATGCTGTCAATTCAGGGCATTCATTCACTGCAGTTATTCGGGGCGGAAACACAGGTCACCTATGGGCTGCCTCTGTCGGTTCCGCGTGAATTCGCACCATTGATAACCGGCATCATCGTTGCTGGACGATCGGGATCGCAGCTGGCAAGCCGCGTTGGATCAATGCGGCTTAATGGTGAGATCGACGCCTTGACAGTGATGGGCATTTCCCCTGTGCGCTTTATCGTTGCGCCGGCGCTGTTCGGCCTGTTGATCGCGCTGCCGATCCTTGTCGGTGTTGCCAGCGTCACGGCACTGGCTGCCGGTCAGCTTTATGTCGAGGCGACGATCGGGATCGGGGCAGAGGCGTTCTGGGCAGATGTCTTGACCGTGGTGACGCTGACCGATCTTGCGCACTGTTTTGGCAAGGCGCGTCTGTTCGCCGTCCTGATCGCACTGATCGGCATTGTCATGGGGCTGGGCATGGCAGGCGGCGCAACGGCCCTTGGACGTGCCACCACATCGTCGGTTGTCACCTGTATCAGTGCCATCATTGCGGCTGACACCCTTGTCGCGCTGATGTTATAGGGATGGACCAGATGCGTGCAGCACCCTTGTCCATCAGCAATCTGACCGGCGGGTATAATGGCCAGCCGGTCATTCATGATTGCAGCATGACCATTGGGCATGGGGAAGTTGTCGTGATCATGGGCGGGTCCGGATCCGGCAAATCGACCTTTCTGCGCCATCTGATCGGGCTGAAGCCACCAATGCAGGGTGATGTCAGTCTGTTCGGAGAATCACTTTATGCGGTTGATGAATTGACGCGGCTGCGCCTTCTGAAGGGGGTTGGCGTGGCCTTTCAGTCGGGGGCGCTGCTGAGCTCGCTGAGTGTCGGGGAAAATGTGGCGCTGCCCCTGGTCGAGCATACCGCTCTGGACCGCGAGATGATTGATCTCATCGTGCGAATGAAGCTTGATTTCGTGGGGCTGCTTGGCAAGGAAGATCTGCTTCCGGCCGAACTGTCAGGCGGCATGCTGAAACGCGCGGCCGTTGCCCGCGCCATTGCGCTGGACCCGCGGCTTACCTTTCTTGATGAACCGTCTGCCGGTCTCGATCCGGTCATCGCGGCGGCCCTGGATGAACTGATCCTGAAGCTGCGTGATTCCCTGGGGATGAGCGTTGTTGTTGTAACGCATGAACTGGAAAGCGCCTTCAAGATCGCCGACAGAATCGTCGTGCTGGATCGTGGTTACATCATCTTCACCGGTTCGGTCGCTGACATTCACAACAGCCCCAACAGCCGTATCCGGAATCTCGTAAACCGTATCGCAGAAGATGAGGATTTTGATCCGGAGATGCATCTGAGACGTCTTGTTGGTGAGGCATAGAGGCAGCAAACATATGTCAATGCGCTGGAAAAAAGCTGATGTCCTGGCCGGGCTGTTCGTGATTGCGGGCGCGGCACTGATCCTTGCGATTATCATCACGGTGCGCGGCCAGTTCTCTGCACCTGACAGATATCATACCTTCTTCAAGAATGTCGCCGGGCTGCGAGCCGGTGCCGCCGTGGTGTATGAGGGTTATATCATCGGCGAGGTTGTCACCATCGCACCGGTGCCGGATGACAGCGGTATGCGCTTTCGGATCGATATCGGCATTGAGGCCGGCTGGGTGATACCGTCCGACAGTCTTGCCGAAATATCCGCAGTGTCATTGCTGTCGGCCAATGCGGTCCAGATCATGGCAGGCAGCGCTGAACCGTTGCTGGAGACCATCAGGGATGTGCTGGAGGGTGAAGGCCGTGACGCGTTGGCATCGGTGTCGGTGCTGGGCGAAGCGCTTGCCGATGAAACACCGCGCATCATGTCAAATCTGGAAAGTGCGACGGCCAACATGGCGACCATCACGGGCGGTGACAATGCGGCGTCTATCACCAGGACAATCAGCAATTTGGAGCGCGCCTCAGAAGGTGCCATTCAGGCTGTTGATGAAGTTGTAGTTGTTGCCGAAACAGTCGGAAGGGTTGCATCCGATGCAAATCTTGGCCGCGTTGACAGCATCCTGACCCGCATGGATGCTGCCGCCATCGAACTGGAAGCCTTGTTGGCGACAGCATCAGACACATTGCAACGGACCGACGCAGTTGTCAGCGATGAGAATCTGAGGCTGGTCACAACAATTCTTCAGGATATGCAGACGCTGCAGACAGGCGTTGGCGAGATCATCGAGGCGAGCCATGCAACTTCGCAGAACGCGCTGCGGATCACCACGCTGGGTGAGGACCGGATTGAAGGCTTTCTGCAACGCATGGAATCGGCAGCCTTGAATGTCGAGGAAATGACGGCGCGCCTGCGTGATGATCCGAGCTTGCTGATCCGTGGCCGTGACTAGGGGAGGGCAGCCAGCACCATGACCAGAACCGAAAAAAGCAGATCAGAGATGTTTTTTGTGAAAAAGACCCTGTTGCTGTGTGTTGCAGCCGGTTTTCTGCTGTCATGCAGTGCCGCCGGACCGCGCACGCCCGACACCCATTATGATCTTGCGGTTACACTGCCGTCGCAGAGTTTCGGGTCATCCACAGCCATCGCGTTGCAACGGGTAGACATGCGCGGCCTGCAATCGGGGCGTGCTGTGGTGATGATCACCGGTGATATGCCGCGCCAGTTTCAGGAAGTGCGGGGCCATTACTGGCATGTGGCAGCACCAACACTGATCGAGAGGGCATTTCTTGCGGCGATGAATACGGCCAGCACCGATGCCCATTTCGGAACTGGTAAAGCGATGCCCGATGCTGCATTTCGGCTGGCCCTTGTGGTGAACGAGTTTGCCTTTGCCCCGCAGGGGATGGCATCAATCAGCTTTGAGGCGGTGATGACACGCCGCACGGGCGAGATTGTTCTGTCCGAAAGCTATCATGGCACGGCACCGGTTGCTGGAGCGGATGCCAGTGATGGCGTGCTGGCCCTTTCAGCGGCAGCCGGCACGGCGTTCGCCGCGCTGGCCGGCGACATGACATCAGCAATCCAGCCGCAGTGACTTGGGGTGCCTAACCGAGCCGACCGAAAAAGGTCATCCGCGCTGCCTCGGACAGGGAAATACCGGGGGCAGTGTTATAGGCCAGAACCACAAGAATGCGGGTGCGCCTGCCGATGGTCGGTGTGACCCGGTGCATTGAATTGCGCCCCCGAAACAGCACCAGCGTGCCGGGCGCAACATCCAGATCGCGCGGCCGGGTCCGGCCATCCAGCACATCTGCAACCGCATCGAAATTCAGATCACCAGCGTCGGCATCGCGCACATCGCGCACATACTGGAACTGGCCCCCATCATCAGGGGCCTGCAGCAGCAGGGTGACGGCAAAGGAAGAATTGTCGAAATGCCAGCCAAGCTCCTGCCCGTCATTGGCAAAATGAACATTGATCGAGGATAACGGGTCGGCATATTCGTATAGCGCTGTCTCGCCCACGACCGTGGCCAGAAACTGCTGGAAAACCGGCGAGTCATAAATGCTGTGCAGCGCCGAGCCTCTGGGCACCTGATCAGTTGTGATGCAGCCTTTCGATGATGTGATTTGCCGGTTAAACACATGGTCGGCGGGCAGGTCATCACGCGGCGGTGTCAGATAGGCATTGTGCGTTGATGCGGTAAAGTAGGCATTTTTCTTTTCCGCCTCGGCCTCGGCGACAAGCGCGTTCAGCGCTGCCGGACGGATGAACCCCGGAATGGTGACAACGCCGTCGGTATCCAGCTGGTCACGGCAACGTGCCACGAAGCGTTCATCAGCGATCGGGCTGGCGTCAACGTCTATGATTGTGTCAAGTTCGGGCACAAAATATCCTTCTGAAAGGCTGTTAATAGCCCATTGCGCACCCATCTTTGCGCGGGTCGGAACCAGCCGTCAGAAGGCCTGTTTCCCAGTCAATGGCAATGGCCTGGCTGCCGCCAATCGGGCGTTTTGCTTCACGAATATCATGGCCGCGGGCGCGAAGGGCATCGCATATGTCCGCGCCGACCGGGGCTTCAACCTCGACAAAATCTTCAAACGGGTCGGGAAAGAAACGCGGCGTGTCCATCGCCATCTGCACATCCATGCCGTAATCAAAATAGCGGGTCAGGAACTGCATATGCCCGAAGGCCTGATATTCACCACCCATCACGCCAAACGACATGGTTGTCTTGCCATTGCGGGTGGCCATGCCGGGAATGATTGTGTGCAACGGGCGCTTGCCGGGTGCCACCCCATTCGGATGATCAGGATCGACAACAAAACCCATGCCGCGATTATGCAGCATCACACCGCTTTCAGGTGCCATGATGCCCGATCCGAACCCTTCATAGAGGGTATTGATCAGGCTGCAGGCGTTGCGGTCACGGTCAACAACAGTGATGTAGACGGTGCTGCGATGCTGCGGCAGCGTGCTGGCCGGCAGCGGGTGAATGCGGCCTTCGGGCTTGATCTGGCTGCGCAGCGAATCGGCATAGGCAGTGCTCAGCATCTCGGCAACCGGTACATCGCTGAAGGCCGGGTCGGCAAGCACTGCGCCGCGATCACGATAGGCAAGTCGGCCAGCCTCAATTTCATGATGCATGCGGTCAGCTGAAATGGGGTGATCACCGAAGGTGTCAATCCCGCTCATGATGTTCAGCAGCATCAGGGCAATCACACCCTGACCGTTTGGTGGACATTCCCAGATATTGTGATCGCGAAACGCGCCGGTGATCGGCGTCACATAGTCGCCAATCGCCGCATCGAAATCATCCTGCGTATGGGTGCCACCAAGCTGTTGCAGCTTGCCCAGAATATCATCGGCGACCGGCCCCTCATAAAAGCCGGCGCGCCCATCCTTGGCAATGCGCCGCAACGTTGCGGCCAACAGCGGCTGGCTATGGCGTGCGCCAAGCGGGATCGGTCCACCATCGCGCGTGAATACGGCGCGCGCATCGTCGTCCAGCGCGCCGACACTGGCTGCAAAATCGGTGGATACGCGTTGCGTGACCGGATAGCCCTCCTCGGCATAGGCAATGGCCGGGGCCAGCAGTTGGCCAAGGTCCATGCTGCCATGATCGCGGTTCATCTGCACCCAGGCATCAACCGCGCCCGGCACCGTTACCGAATGCGGTGTCTTGCGCTCAATCTTCGATATGCCCTGTTCAAGAAGCCATGCCGAGCTCAACCCGGTTGGTGCCCGTCCCGACCCGTTGAAGGCGACAATGTCATCACCACCGGCCGGGGAATAGAGGGCAAAGCAATCCCCGCCGATGCCCGTTGAACCCGGCTCGACAACGGCCTGCACAGCACATGCTGCAATCGCTGCATCGAGAGCGTTTCCGCCCTCCTGGAGAATACGAACGGCTGCCTGTGTCGACAGAGGATGAGATGTGCTGGCCATACCATTAGGGGCAGCAACTGGCGAGCGGCCGGGATATTGAAGATGTCGCATAGATTACGTCCATAAGATGTGAGAGTGAAGACTACTCAACTGGACGGGTGACAGCAAGCCGGCGCGGCATTCTGTTGCGCCGGCGCTGTTGTTTGTGTGGATACTGGATCTGCAAATGCCCCGATGTTCACAAGGCCCGGACCTTCGCGAGGTCAGTATCTATTCGGCTGCTGCCTCCCATTCATCGATCGACGGGCAGGAACAGATCAGATTGCGGTCACCAAAGGCATTGTCCACTCGCCCGACAGGCGGCCAGTATTTATTCGGCTGCCGGTTGCCTTCAGGATTGGCAGCAAGGCTGCGCGGATAGGGATGCTTCCAGTCATCGACCAGAAGCGTGTCGGCAGTATGCGGCGCATTGACCAGCGGATTGTCATCAGCCGGCCATTCTCCCGATTCCACGCGGTCAATTTCAGCAGCAATGGACAACATGGCGTCACAGAACCGGTCAATCTCGGCAAGCGATTCTGACTCTGTGGGCTCGATCATCAAGGTGCCGGCAACCGGGAACGACATGGTGGGCGCATGAAAACCAAAATCGATCAGTCGCTTTGCAATATCCTCATTGGTGATGCCGCAGCGGTCCTGAATATCGCGTATGTCGATGATACATTCATGCGCAACCCGTCCTTTACTGCCGGTATAGAGCACCGGATAGCTGTCGGCGAGACGGGATGCCATATAATTAGCCGAAAGAATGGCAATCGATGTGGCATCGGTCAGGCCGACTGTGCCCATCATCCGGATATAGGCATAGGTGATCGGCAGAATGCTGGCCGAACCAAAGGGAGCCGCACTGACAGCACCGTCACCATCCAGCGGAGATCCCGGCAGGAAGGGGGCAAGATGCGCCGCAACACCGATCGGGCCAACACCCGGCCCGCCGCCACCATGCGGAATGCAGAAGGTCTTGTGCAGGTTCAGGTGGCTGACATCGGCACCAAATTGTGGCGGCGCGCAATGCCCGACAAGGGCGTTCAGATTGGCCCCGTCGACATAGACCTGACCGCCGGCTTCATGGACGATGTCGCACAGCTCGGCAATCGATTCTTCAAAGACACCATGCGTTGACGGATAGGTGACCATGATGGCGGCAAGCGCATCGCGGTGTGTCTCGACCTTTGCTTTCAGGTCCATGATGTCGATATTGCCGTCATCATCGCACTTGACGACGACAACTTTCATGCCTGCCATCGCGGCCGATGCCGGGTTGGTACCATGGGCCGATTGCGGAATCAGGCAAACATTCCGGTGTCCCTCACCACGCGATTCATGATAGCGGGCGATGGCCAGCAAGCCTGCAAACTCACCTTGCGATCCAGCATTTGGCTGCACTGAAACTGCGGCATAGCCGGTACATTCTGCCAGCAGGCGTTCAAGACGCGTGATCAATTCGCCGTAACCTTTCATCTGGTCGGCTGGTGCATAGGGATGAATGTTGGCAAAGCCGGGCCAGGTGACCGGAATCATCTCGGCTGTGGCGTTCAGTTTCATTGTGCAGGACCCGAGCGGGATCATGCAGCGGTCCAGCGCAAGGTCACGATCGGCCAGCCTGCGCATATAGCGCAGCATTTCCGTTTCGGTGCGGTAAGCATGGAAGACAGGTTGCTGCATAAAGCTGTCCGTGCGCACGACATGTGACGGCAGGTCGCCATACACCTCATCACCGGCACCAGCCCCCAATGCACCAAGAAGCCGTTCCAGCATCTGCGCTGTGCTCGTCTCATCAAAGCTGACAGCAACAGCCCCGTCCATACGCCGCAGATTGATGCCGGCGTCCAGCGCTGCCGTCATCAGGCTGTCTGCATCGTCAGCCGCCTCCAGCGTTACGGTATCGAAAAAGCTGTCATGCCGAATTGTCCGGCCGGCGGCCTTCATTGCTGCCGCAAACTGGCCTGCCAGACCATGTGCGTGACGGGCAATACTGCGCAGCCCTTCAGGCCCATGCCAGACCGCATAGAATCCGGCCATCACTGCCAGCAATACCTGCGCGGTGCAGATGTTCGATGTGGCCTTGTCCCGGCGGATATGCTGTTCGCGTGTCTGCAATGCCAGCCGGTAAGCCATGCGCCCGGCGCTGTCCTGGCTGACACCGACCAGCCGCCCCGGAATTGCGCGCTGATATTTGGCAAGCGTCGCAAAGAAAGCGGCGTGCGGCCCGCCATTCCCAAGCGGCACACCAAAGCGCTGGGCCGATCCCAGAACAATATCGGCACCAAGCGTGCCCGGGGATTCCAGCAATGTCAGCGCCAGCAGATCACTTGCCACGATGGCCAGACCGCCCACAGCATGAATCGCCTCAATATCCGGTCTGATATCGCGCACAGCACCGCTGCTGCCGGGATAGCTGATCAGCGTGCCAAAAACACCTTCATCACAGGGTGCAGACGGCGCGGTAACATCAATGGTAATGCCAAGCGGCTTTGCCCGGGTGCGCAGAATTGCCAGTGTTTGCGGATGTGTGTCCGGGTCGACCCGGAACATCTGTCCCTTGCCGCGATGTGCCCGAAACGCCATTGCCATGGTCTCGGCGGCGGCCGTGGCCTCATCAAGCAATGAGGCGTTGGCGATATCCATGCCAGTCAGTTCGGCCACCATCGTCTGATAGTTGAGGATCGCCTCAAGCCGGCCTTGCGAGATTTCTGGCTGATAGGGCGTGTAGGCCGTATACCAGGCCGGATTTTCCAGCACATTGCGAAGAATGACCGGCGGGGTATGGCAGCCATAATAGCCCATGCCGATCAGCGACGTGTTGATGATATTGCGTCCGGCAATGGTTGCCAGCTCGTCAAGAATTTCTGCTTCGGACAGTGGCGCGCCGATATCCATGCTGTCATGTCGCAGGATCGATGGCGGGATGACTTCGCCGATCAGGGCATCAACAGATGGCAGATCAAGGCGTGACAGCATTGTCGATATTTCAGCGTCATTCAGGCCAATGTGGCGTGTCACAAAACCTGCCTGCGGGGCGGCTGTGGTCATTCCAAATGATGTTTCGAGCGGTGACATTCCCTTTTCTCCTTCGCTTGTAAAATCGGCGCTTTTAAGGCCGGTATTTCTGTTATCAGTTGGCCGCCTGCCTTACGATTCTGGGGGCGCATGCAGGATGGCCGGCACCTTGGTCACTAGATTGTCGGGTCTTCGAATCTTCGGATCGGCATGGATCAGGCGATCATTGATTTGTAGGCATCCTCATCCATCAACTCGTCCAGCTCGCTGCTGTCCTCAATTTTGATCTTGAACAGCCATGATTCGGTGGCACGATCAGGGGTGATTGATGACAGATCATCCAGCATGGTTTCATTGACTTCGGTAATCTCGCCACTTGCCGGGCTGTAGATGTCCGATGCGGCCTTTACCGATTCAAAGACGGCAACAGCATCGCCTCTGGCAACGGTATTGCCAGCTTCGGGAAGTTCGACAAAAACAATGTCGCCAAGCTGTTCGATGGCATGGGGCGAGATACCGACGGTCGCGGTGTCGCCTTCCAGATTGATCCATTCATGGTCTTCGGTGTAACGCAGCATAATGTCTGTCTCCTGTGTTTCTTCAGTGTGCTCAGCGGCTGTTCAGTTGCGGACGTAACGGTGTGGCACCAGCGGCAAGGCCGCGGTGACAACCGGTGTTTCACGACCGCGTACAACGGCCATTAGGTTGGTGCCGGGGGCGGCAAGGCCGGCATCGACAAAGCCCAGCGCGGCGGGCGCATCCAGCGTCGGTGCAAAGCCACCTGACGTGACGGCGCCGACTGTCTTGCCATCAAGCGCCAGTTCGGCACCATCGCGCACCGGGCGCCCACCTTGTGGCAACAGGCCCGTCAGGATGCGGGCTGTCCCGTTGTTCCATTCTGCCATGATGGTGGCTGCCCCGGGAAAATCGCCAGCCTCGCGACGACGTTTCGACAAGGCAAAGCGCAGCCCGGCGGCAATTGGTGTTATCGATTCGTCAAGTTCATGGCCCCACAGGGGCAGGCCGGCCTCCAGACGCAGCGTGTCACGTGCACCAAGCCCGGCCAGTGTCACATCGGCATCGGCGGCGATTGCCGAAGCAAGGTCGGGGGCGTGGCTGGCTGGCATGGAAATCTCGAACCCGTCCTCGCCGGTATAGCCTGAGCGGGTGACCACGCATTCAGTGCCGGCGAGGGTCATGTTTCTGATCTGCATGAAGGTAAAGCCGTCAAGATCACCGCCAAGGCGGGCCAGAACCTGCGGGGATGCCGGGCCTTGCAACGCCAGCAGTGCCAGATCGCTGCGCACATCCATGGTGACTGACGAATCAAGACTGGCGCGCAGCAGCCCGATATCATGATCGGCGCGGCCAGCATTCACCACCAGCTGCAAAATGTCATTATGGCGGGCGATCATCAGATCATCCAGAACACCGCCAGCATCATTCAGAAACAGCGAATAGCGCACGCGGCCTTCGGCAATAGCACCGGTATCTGTCGGGGTCAGACGTTCCAGCATCGCGCCCGCACCTGGTCCGGTCAGCCAGACCTGGGCCATATGCGATACATCAAACAGACCTGTGGATGCGCGTGTGGCGAGATGTTCGGCCCGAATGCCATCGGCATACTGGACCGGCATGTCCCATCCGGCAAACGGTACCATTCTGGCACCATGCGCGAGATGGAAGTCATGTAGGGGTGTTCGGCTGGACTCCACAACATCTCTCCTGCTTCAACAAAAAGGGTTCATGCCCGGCAAAACCGGTCATGCCCTCTCTGTCTTGAAACCTGAGAGATTTCTCAGTTCTGGTTGGCATAATGCCGTTCAAAACTGATTTTCCCCGTCGGTGGGTGCAGCCGCACCACTTTCCAGAGCGCTCACATGAAGGGAGTACGTTTACCTGAGAGTTTCCAGGGCGTTTGCTCCTTCGGTGGCCGCGCGCCTGATGAACATAGTCCATCACATGCCGCGACACTCTCCCCCCTTATGTATCGAGCCCTGTTACCCTATGCCGCTTTACACCTTTGGGCAAGCCCAATCCGGCCTCTGTAATCTTCCTAGCCAGATAGGGATGAACAGCAATCTGGTGGTTGCGCCAAGCCCCTTCTTTTCCCATATCTTAGAGGTCGTCGATTCGTTCCGAGCTTCCTGCGCAGAGGATTTAGATTAATGCCTGACAGTTGCCCTACATGGGATCTGACCGATCTTTACGAAGGCATTGGCGATGACGCAATTGCCGCTGACCTTGCCCGGTGCCGGCGCGAGGCTGAACGGATGGAGAGCGCGTGGCAGGGCAAGATTTGTAATGCCACGCCGCAGGACCTTGCCACGCTGATTGCCGATTACGAGCAGGTGCTTGAGGCGCTTGGCAAGGCGCAGAGCCATGCGCAGCTGCTGTTTGCTGCCAGCACCACCGATGCGCAGATTGCCCGCCATCATCAATCAATCCGTGAAGCGAGCGCCGACATTGGTGCCAGATTGCTGTTTGTCGAGCTGGAAATTGCGGCCTTGCCGTCTGATCATGTCGACAGATTGCTGGAAACACCGGAATTTGCCGCATGGCAGCCCTGGCTGCGGCGGGTTCGGGCCTTTGCCCCGCATCAGCTGTCTCCTGATATGGAGCGGATGCTGGCTGAGCGCGCGCCAAGCGGGCGCGGCGCGTGGGTACGGCTGTTTGACGAGACGGCAGCGGGATTGCGCTTTCCCTTTGGCGATGCCGAAGTTACCGAGGCAGAGGTGCTGAACAAACTGTCCAGCCCCGATGCGGATGAACGGCGCGAGGCTGGTGCCTCGCTGTCGCAGACATTGAAGGCGAATGAACGCCTGCTGTCACTGGTGCTGAACACCATCGCCAAGGACAAAGAGGTGGAGGATCGCTGGCGCGGATTTGCGCGGCCGGTGGCATCGCGCAATCTTGATAATGATGTAGATGACCAGACGGTTGATGCGCTGGTCGTCGCGGTGGATGATCGCAACGCTGATCTGTCGCACCGCTATTACCGGCTGAAAGCTGGCTGGATGGGCGGCGACACGCTGAACTGGTGGGACCGGAATGCCCCACTTCCCAGCGATGATGATCGCAAATTCAGCTGGGACGAGGCGCGTCAGCTGGTGCTTGCGTCCTTTGACGGATTTGATCCGCAGATGGCCGCGCAGGCAGAACCGTTTTTCACCCGCAACTGGATTGACGCCGAACCGCGTGCCGGCAAAAGTTCCGGTGCGTTCTCGCATCCGGTAACGCCCTCAGCGCATCCCTATATTCTGATGAATTTTTCCGGCAAGTCGCGTGATGTGATGACGCTGGCGCACGAGATGGGCCACGGCATTCACCAGCGCCTTGCTGCTGATCGCGGATATCTGATGTCCGACACACCGCTGACACTGGCTGAAACCGCTTCGGTCTTTGCCGAGATGCTGACCTTTCGCCGGTTGGTTGACAGCACGGATGATCCGGCGATCAGGCAACGGCTTCTTGCTGGCAAGGTTGAGGATATGCTGAACACTGTTGTCCGGCAGGTCGCCTTCCACAATTTCGAGACACGCTTTCACGATGCCCGCAGGAATGCCGAGCTGACCAGCGATGAAATCTCGGACATCTGGATGGAAACGCAGCGCGCCGCGTTGGGGCCAGCGATCAAGACAGGCGATGATTATCGTCCGATCTGGGGATATATCCCGCATTTCGTGCATACACCGTTTTATGTCTATGCCTATGCCTTTGGTGATTGTCTGGTCAACGCGTTGTGGCAAACCTACCAGTCTGCACAGGCCGACGGTCAGGCAGCCGATTTTGTTGCCAGCTATCGAAGCCTGCTGCAGGCAGGCGGGACCGAGCGATATGATATCGCCCTGCAACGCTTTGGGCTTGATCCACGTGGCCCGGCATTCTGGTCAATGGGGCTGGATATGATCTCTGGCATGATTGATGAGCTGGAAGGGTTGTCCTGATGGCTGAGCAGGATGGTCGTGACGGCGGACGTGTTGGTGGCCGGATTCGCCGCTATGCCCGCGTAACCAGTACGATGACAGGGCTTGCCGCGCGCATGGCCGGCGAGCGCTATCTGGGGATCGAGATTGATCGTGCCAAGCATGCTGCCGATCTGCGGGATGCGCTTGGCGGGCTGAAAGGCCCGATCATGAAGGTCGCACAGATTCTGTCGACAATTCCGGATGCATTGCCACCCGAATATGCAGAAGAGCTGGCCAGCCTGCAGGCTGATGCACCGGCGATGGGATGGCTGTTCACCCGTCGCCGGATGGCAGCAGAACTTGGCCCGGACTGGCAGCAAAGGCTGAAATCCTTCTCGCGTGAGGCGGTATCTGCAGCCTCGCTTGGCCAGGTTCATCAGGCGGAGGATCTGGACGGCAACCTGCTGGCGATGAAACTTCAATATCCCGACATGGCAACGGCCATTGACGCGGATCTGCGCCAGCTGCGGCTGGTCTTCCAGCTCTATGAGCGGTATGACTCGGCAATATCGACCGGTGATATCTATAGCGAGTTGTCGGAACGCCTGCGTGAGGAGCTGGACTATCGGCGCGAGGCGGCGAACCTGGCACTCTATCAACATATGCTGCGTGACGAGACCTGTGTGCGCCTGCCTGACTATCGTGCAGATATGTCGAGTGACCGATTGCTGACGATGAGCTGGCTGGAAGGCACCCGCGTGATGCCGTTCCTTGAAACCCGCCCGTCGCAGGAGGTCCGCAACGAGATCGCGAAGAATATGTTCCGCGTCTGGTACGTGCCGTTCTATTTCTATGGTGTTATCCATGGTGACCCGCATCTTGGCAATTATTCGCTGACCGAGGACAACCGGATCAATCTGATGGATTTCGGGTCGATCAGGCTGTTTCGCCCGTCATTTGTGGGCGGGGTGATTGATCTGTATCGCGCGTTACGCGATCAGGATGAGGCGCTGGCTGTGCATGCCTATGAAAGCTGGGGTTTTCACGGGCTCGACCGAGAGGCGATCGAGGTTTTGAACATGTGGGCGGAGTTCATTTATGCGCCACTGCTGGAAGACCGTGTACGGCCTATTCAGGCCTTGCGTAATGGCAGCGCCGGACGCGACCTTGCCGGCAAGGTTCATGGCGAACTGAAGCGCATCGGCGGCATTCGCCCGCCACGTGAATTTGTGTTGATGGACCGCGCCGCGGTGGGCCTTGGATCGGTCTTCATGCATCTGGGTGCCGAGGTCAACTGGCACACACTGTTCCATGAACTGATCGACGATTTTGACCGGCAAAAGCTGGCAACGCGCCAGCGCGAGGCCGCTATCATCGCCGGCATCCCCGAAGAGCTGGTGCAAGAAGTCGGCTGACCGGGCCGGGGTCTGTCCGGTCAACGTCACTTCATTGCAGAATGCCTATCGCTGGTCGCTTATGGAAGGCTGGTCGCTTATGGAAGACTGGCTGCTTACGGAAGGCTGGCTGCTTATGGAAGGCTGGACAGAATCTGGTCGAGCGAGGACTTGGCGTCACCATAAAGCATCCGCGAATTATCCTTGAAGAACAGCGGATTCTCGATCCCGGAATAGCCGCGTCCCTGACCACGCTTTGAGATGATGACCTGACGGGCCTTCCATGCTTCGAGCACCGGCATGCCGGCGATCGGACTGCCCGGATCATCTTGCGCGGCCGGATTGACGATATCATTGGCACCCAGAACGATCACAATATCGGTCGTCGGGAAATCATCATTGATCTCGTCCATCTCCAGAACAATGTCATAGGGGACCTTGGCTTCTGCCAGCAGCACATTCATGTGCCCCGGCAGACGGCCAGCGACCGGGTGAATGGCAAAGCGGACATTCTTGCCCTGTGCTCGGAGCCGGCGGGTGATTTCTGAAACGGCACCCTGCGCCTGTGCCACAGCCATGCCATATCCCGGCACGAAAACGATCTCCTGTGCATCTGCAAGATCGGCGGCTACAGACGCCACATCGGTGGCGATCATCTCGCCCTCGACCTCTTGTGCCGAGGACGTCGCTGTACCCCAGCCACCCAGAATGACCGACAGGAAGTTCCGGTTCATCGCCCGGCACATGATATAGGACAGGATCGCACCTGAAGCGCCGACCAGCGCGCCGGTGACGATCAGCAGATCATTGCCAAGCAGGAATCCGGTGGCGGCAGCTGCCCAGCCGGAATAGGAATTCAGCATCGAGACAACAACCGGCATGTCAGCGCCGCCAATGGCCATCACAAGATGCGCGCCAAAGATCAGCGCAATGGCTGTCATCAGATACAGCGTCCAGATGCCGGCATGATTGAGATACATGAACCCGAGCCAGATACAGGCAGCAACGGCAATCAGGTTCAGTATGTTGCGGCCAGGCAGCGTCAGCGGCTTGCCATCCATGATGCCGGCAAGTTTGGCAAAGGCGACGATGGATCCGGTGGTGGTCACCGCGCCAATGAAGACGCCCAGAAACACTTCCACCTCATGGATGATCTTTTCGGTCGAGGTCAGGCCGCTGGGCGGTGCCAGTTCCGAATTGATGCCGATAAAGACAGCTGCCAGACCGACAAAGGTATGCAGCGCTGCCACCAATTGCGGCATGCCTGTCATTTCAACACGCCGGGCCACGACCAGACCAATCACCGAACCGACAGCGATCATGATGATCAGAATGCCCGAGATGGTGACCTGCGGGCCAAAAATGGTAGCACCCACAGCAAGGGCCATGCCGACAATGCCGAACCAGACGGCGCGCTTGGCACTTTCCTGATTTGACAGCCCGCCAAGTGACAGGATGAACAGCACGCTGGCAGCAATATAGATGGCGGTAACGATATTAGCAGTCATTGGATATTTCTTTCCCGCCTCAGCTTTTCTGGAACATGGCCAGCATGCGGCGCGTTACCATGAACCCGCCAACAATGTTGATCGTCGCAATCAGCACCGAAATGCTGGCAAGGATCATGACAATGCCATTTGAGGAGCCGATCTGGAGGAGCGCCCCCAGAATGATGATACCGGAAATGGCGTTGGTTACCGCCATCAACGGTGTGTGCAGCGCGTGGCTGACATTCCATATGACCTGAAAGCCGACGAAGCAGGACAGGGCAAATACAATGAAATGCTGCATGAAGCTGGCTGGCGCGTAGGCACCGACAAGCAGCATGAACAAGCCGCCGCCAACCAGAAGGCCAATTTGCTGCCGGCCCGCCTTGCGATGCGCCGCTGCTTCCTGCGCAGCTTTTTCTTCGGGCGTCAGCTCTGGCGGCTTTTCAGGCGCTGGTGCCTTGCCGATGGCCTGAACTTTCGGGGCTGGTGGCGGATAGGTGATCTCGCCGGCATGCACCACCGTCGCGCCGCGAATCACATCATCTTCCATATTGATGGTCACCTGACCGTCCTTTTCAGGTGTCAGATCATCCAGCATATGACGGATATTTGTGGCGTAGAGGGTTGAGCTTTGCGATGCCATACGGCTTGGAAAATCGGTGTAGCCGACAATGGTCACGCCGTTATCCGAGGTCATCACCTGGTTTGGCACTGTCAGATCACAATTGCCGCCCTGTTCAGCCGCCAGATCGACCACAACCGATCCCGGCTTCATCAGCGCAACCATTTCGGCAGGCCAAAGCTTTGGCGCGGGCCGCCCCGGAATCAGCGCTGTCGTGATGACGATATCAATTTCAGGTGCCTGTTGGCGGAACAGTGCCATTTCCTTTTCGATGAATTCGGGTGAGGCAGGTTTGGCGTATCCGCCTTCGCCTGATCCATCTTCCTCGAATTCCAGCATCAGGAAATCGGCACCCATCGATTCAATTTGCTCGGCCACTTCCGGGCGCACGTCAAAGGCACGGACAATCGCCCCAAGCGAGGTGGCGGTACCGATCGCGGCAAGCCCGGCAACACCGGCACCGATCACCAAAACCTTGGCTGGCGGCACCTTGCCGGCGGCTGTAATCTGCCCGGTAAAGAAACGGCCAAACTGGTTTCCGGCCTCGATCACTGCACGGTAACCGGCAATGTTCGCCATTGATGACAGGGCGTCCATCTTCTGGGCGCGGCTGATTCGCGGCACCATATCCATCGCGATGGCATTCGCACCGGCAGCTTTGAAACTGTCCAGCAAATCGGCATTCTGTCCGGGCCAGAACAGGCTGATCACAGTCTGGTCGGCGCGCAGATGTTTTTCTTCCTTTTTGATGACACCGCGGACCTTGACCACGATATCTGACTGCTTCCACAGGCTGGCTGCGGTCTTGGCTATGGTGACGCCAGCCTCTTCATACAGGGCATCCGCAAATCCGGCATCCTGTCCGGCACCTGTTTCAACAACGCATTCATAACCAAGTTTGATCAGCTGACGCGCGCTGTCCGGAGTCATGGCGACGCGCTTTTCATCAGCCAGCAATTCTTTTGGGCATCCGACTTTCATTTGGCATTCCTGTCCGCGGCAATCCGTCCACCGCGCATATTCGTGTCATTTTCCTGTCCACTTTGGACCGTTCAGCATCCAGCAAACAAGGGTAAGATTGTTAAGGGATTTTTGCGTTTAGCGCTATAATACCAGTGCGGTTTTCACCTCTGTGTCACGTTCCGGTAT
>JADHLH010000030.1 GCA_016780765.1 Alphaproteobacteria bacterium
GATGTCGATGCTGCAATGAAAGCAGCACATGGTGCCCTGGCCGACTGGGCATCGCTATCGATGCAGGACCGTGCTGGTAAATTGCGCGCCATTGCAGAAACGCTGAATGTCGATGCCAGTGAAACCGCGGCACGGGCAGAGCTGCTGACGCGTGAACATGGCAAGACGCTGTTTGAGACGAATATCGAGGTGACACGTCTGGCCGACCGATTTGGCCAGGTAGCGGGCTTTGCCGAAGGCGTTGCTGCCGAGGAAGAAGTCAGTGGTGCGATGTTCGATACAATTGTGACGCGGAAGACGCGCGGCGTATCGGTGCTGATCCTGCCGTGGAACTGGCCGCTGGCCATTCTGGGCTCAAAGCTGCCGCACGCGTTGCTGGCGGGCAGCACGGTTGTGATCAAGCTGTCCGAGTTCGCCACGCTGGCACCGGCTCTGACGATTATGAAAATTGCTGCCATGTTGCCGCCCGGTGTGGTCAATCTGATTACAGGTGACGGCACGGTAATTGGTGATGATCTAGTCACGCATCCGCTTGTCCGGCAGGTGAATTTCACTGGCTCGATCCGTATCGGACGCCATGTCATGCAGAAGGCGGCCGAGAATATCACGCCTGTCACGCTCGAACTTGGTGGCAATGATGCGGGTATCCTGCTGGATGATGCACCGCTGTCGCCTGACTTCTTCAAAAAACTCTATATCAGCTGCTTTCTGACCAGCGGCCAGATTTGCATGGCGCTGAAACGCCTGTATGTACCGCGCAGCCTGTTTGATGATGTGATCGATGGTCTTGGGGCGGTGATGGACAATCAGGTGATTGGTGACGGGCTGAAGGAAGGCGTGACGATGGGCCCGCTGACCACCCCGCAGCAAAAGCTTATCGTCGAAACCATGCTGGAGGAAGCGACAGCTGCCGACAAGGATATTCGCTATTTTGGGCAGATTGACGATGCCGATGACTTTGCTGCCGGTCAGTTCCTGCGGCCCTCATTGGTGATTGATGCCGATCCGTCATTGTCAGTGGTGAAGGATGAACAATTCGGCCCGACATTGCCGGTGATTGCCTATGATTCTGAAAGTGATGCCATTTCCATGGCGAATGACAGTGACTACGGCCTCAGCTCGTCCGTATGGTCGGCGGATTCGGCGCGTGCGCTTGGTGTGGCGCGGCAATTGGAGGCCGGTTTTACCAACATCAATGCGCATGGTCCCACCGCAATGGACGGGCTGTCGCCGTTTGGCGGGGTCAAGCAATCGGGCATTGGTCGCAATTTTGGACCTGATGGCGTCCGGCAGTTCCAAGAAACACATTCCATTTCCGGTCAGTCCGGTCAGATCTTCCAGCAAGGCAGGTAACCTTTAAATGACCAAGCCACGCAACATCCTGTTCATCATGTTCGACCAGCTGCGCTTTGATTATCTCAGCTGTGCCGGGCATCCGCATCTTGAAACGCCGCATATTGACTGGCTGGCAAGCCAGTCGGTGCGGTTTGACCGGAGCTATGTCCAGTCACCTGTTTGCGGGGCATCGCGCATGTCCTTTTACACCGGCCGCTATATCAGTTCACACGGTTCGACATGGAACGGCATTCCGCTGCGCGTCGGGGAATGGACGATGGGCGATCACTTGCGCGAAGCCGGCATGGATGCATTGCTGCTGGGCAAGACGCATATGAAGGTTGATGCAGACGGTATGCGCCGGCTTGGTCTGGCAGCAGACAGCGTGATCGGTGCCCGGCTGGCTGAATGCGGGTTCGATGTGCTGGTGCGCGATGACGGGCTGTGGGCCACCGGGCCAGATGGCAATTATGATGACAAGGCATCTCCCTATAACGAATATTTGCGCGAAAAGGGCTATGATGGTGAGAATCCCTGGCATGATTATGCCAATGCCGGGATTGATGATGCGGGCGATATGGCATCGGGCTGGATCTATGCAAATGGTGGCAAGCCGGCGAATATCCGTGAAGAGGATTCCGAAACCCCCTGGCTGACGCGCGAGATGATCCGCTTTCTGGAAGAGGGCGCGCCGCAGCGTGACAAGCCGTGGATGTGTCATCTGTCCTATATCAAGCCGCACTGGCCCTATATTGTGCCGGCCCCCTATCATGACATGTATGGCCCGAACAGCTTTCTGCCGGTGGTGCGGCATCCCGATGAGCTGGTTGATCCGCATCCGGTCTATGCGGCCTTTTCCGGCAATGTGATCGGCACCGCCTTCAAGCAGGATGCGGTGCGCGATGCGGCGCTGGGGGCCTATATGGGGCTGATCAAGCAGATCGACGATCAGATGGGGGTGCTGTTTGCGCATCTGCGAGACAGCGGCCAGATTGACAATACGATGATTGTCATAACATCGGATCATGGCGACTATCTGGGTGATCACTGGCTTGGCGAGAAGGATCTGTTCCATGACCCGTCGGTGCGCGTGCCGATGATCGTCTATGACCCGTCTCCAGAGGCAGACGTCACGCGGGGAACAGTCAGTGATGCGCTGGTGGAATCAATCGATCTTCTGCCGACCTTTGTTGACATGGCTGGCGGCACACCGCGCTATGAATGGCTGGAAGGGCGCTCGCTGATGCCGCTGATCCGCGGTGAAACGCCGTCAGACTGGCGCAAATACACGATCAGCGAATATGACTTCTCAATCACGCCGATGGCAGGCAGGCTTGATCTTGTGCCAAAGGATGCGCGCCTGTTCATGGTGGCGGATGATCGCTGGAAATTCATGCATGCCGAAGGCGGGTTTCCGCCGATGCTGTTCGATTTGCAGAACGACCCGCATGAACTCAATGATCTTGGCCGCGATCCGGCTTACGGCGCAGCTGTGGCTGATTGCTATGACAGGCTGTTTGAATGGGCGCGGCGCAGTTCCCAGCGGACCACGATCAGTGACCAGCAGATTGATGAACGGCGCGGCAAAACCCGCCGCAAGGGTATTGTGCTTGGCATTGCTGATGATACTGCCGCCGATGAAAATGCCGAAATTCTCAGCCTGTATCGCGGCAAGGCTCGCCAGCGGTTTGTATGAGATAAAGGCCCGCTGCCCGGTCTGCCGCTGTTAATCGAAGATTTATTAATGCCTGCTAGTATCAGGCGATGTCATCACATGCCTTCATCCGGCGCGATGAAGTCCTGTTTCTGCTGTTGTGGAGTTCGGGATATATCGGGGCCAAATTCGGATTGCCGCATGCTGGCACCTATACATTGCTGTTTCTGCGCTATGTGCTGTGTGTGGCGGTGGCGGCATTTATTGTATCGATCAGGGGGGACTGGCAGCGTCCCGATATCAGCACCTTTATCACCGGCTTTTTGGCGCATTTTGTCTGGCTGGTTGCCATCCTCAAGGCGTTTGAATTTGGCATTGGGGCAGGTGCTGCGGCCCTGATTGCGGCGATGCAGCCTGTGCTGATGGGCTTTCTGGCGCCGCTGCTCCTTGGTGAGAAGAATAACTGGCTGCAATGGGCCGGCATTGCTGTCGGCTTTGTCGGGGTGATCATTTTCATCGGGGCTGACCACCGGGCAACCGAAGCCGCGCTATGGGTCTATCTGCTGCCGATGCTGGCGACGGCCAGCCTGACATGCATCACGTTGTCAGAACGCCGGCGTGCTGGCCGGCCAGCCTGTACAATGCCGGTCTTTACAGCGCTGTTCTGGCAGGGGCTGCTGACCGCCATCTTGCTGTTGCCGCTTGCCATTTTTGATGAGGGATTTGTGGCCACAATCAATGGTGAGTTGATCTTTGCAGTCATCTGGCTTGGCATAATCGTGTCTGTTCTGGCCTATGGACAGATGTTTCGATTGATCCGTACGCGCAACGCCACCCGTGTATCAGCCCTGCAATATTTTGTACCACCGGTGACGATGATCATCGCCTGGATCGTGTTTGGTGAAACGCTGACACTGAACGGCCTGATGGGCCTTGGTGTGACCTCAATGGGGTTCTGGCTGATCTACCGGGGTGAGGGCCAGCAGATCCCCCGATAAAAAAAGATAGTAACAAGAATGAAGTTAATCAGACCAATGTAGGAAATTTATCAATGGAACCAGCTCAATGAACAGGAGAACCAAATGACCAGAACTGCTACCCTCTTGCTGGCTGTGCTTGGTATCGTGGTCGGACTGAGCGGCTGCATAGAAAAGGGCCCGATACGTGGCAGCATTCACAGCTTAAGCTATCAATTGCGGGTTGATATGACACTCGAAGATGTTCAACAGATCATGGGTCGGCCGCCTTCACATGTCAGCGTGGCACCGCAGAATGCGTTGTTTGTGTGTCGCAGCTATCTTTATGACGAGATGCTCAGCGCTAAATTTGTCCATGTGACGTTTGAAGACAACCTCGTCATTAGTGCATCTGACGGCCACAGGAAAGTCTGCAAACTGTAGGCATAACGCTGGCCTTTGCGACCCGGAATGCAGTGCGGATTACCCTGCCTTTTTCAGTTTGACCGCTTTGGGTTTCGGCTTTCGTGCGGTCGGGCGCGGGGCAACATCCACCCAGCCGGCCAGATTGGCAGCGGCCAGCTCTTCGATGACCTGCATGCCGCCGGCGCTGTCATTCAGGCAAGGGATATAGGTCAGCGTTTCGCCGCCAGCCTCGACAAATTCTTCTTCCAGTTCATTGCCGATCTCGTCCAGCGTCTCAAGGCAATCGGCAACAAAGCCCGGAGCCATGACCATCACATGCTTATGGCCATCCTCGGCCATTTTGACGACGCTTTCATCGGTATAGGGCTGCAACCACGGCTCTGAGCCAAAGCGCGACTGGAACGTGCCATGGAACGTCACGTCATCCCACTGCAGTTCTTCGCGCAGCAGGCGGGCGGTTTTCATGCAATGGCAGTGATACGGGTCGCCCGACAGGTGATAGCGCTTTGGAATGCCGTGGAAAGACACCACCAGCGCGTCCGGCTTGCCATGTTCGCGCACCGCACTGCGCACCGTGTCGGCCAGCGCAGTGATATAGGTCGGATTGTCGTGCCACGGCGGTACCGTGCGAATGGCCGGCTGCCAGCGCCGGTCCAGCATCCAGGTGAACAGCTCGTCATTGACGGTCGCGGTGGTTGAGGCGGCATATTGCGGATATAGCGGCATCAGCACAATCTGCGTACAGCCCATATCGGTCAGCTTTTGCAGCTGGTCCTTGATTGACGGGTCGCCATAGCGCATCGCGTAATCGACCACCAGATCATCATGCGAAAAGGTCTTGCCAAGATGCTCGGCCTGCAGACGGGTAATCTTGCGCAGCGGGGATCCGTCGGCATCATCATGCAGCCAGATCCGGTCATACAGCGCGCCGGATTTCTTTGGCCGCACATTCAGGATTATCCCGTTCAGGATCAGCCACCACAGCGGCCGCCATACCTCGATCACCCGCTCGTCCGACAGGAACTGTTTCAGATATTTGCGCATCGACTTCTTGTCGGTGCCCTCAGGCGTGCCGAGATTGACAAGCAGCAGGCCAGTGCGGCCATGCGGCGGAAAATTCGGGTGGTCGGCTGGCTTGGTGTTCAGCGGCATGACAATCCTCGGTCAGCAACAGGGAGGGGACAGAAACATGTTGTCCATGGATATAGGAACCTTGGCGCTATTTTCCAGCCACTGGCGGTGTCTGATTGGTCTTTGGTGTAATGTTGCAAGCAGTGATGCGCTGTCATGCAGAGCCGGTGGCCTGCACGCTATTCTGCCACGGTGGCCTGCACGCCTTCATCCGACACCTGTTCGATCACGCTGCCCAGCGCCGTTACCAGATCATCGATCATGGCATCGGTGTGGTGCGGGCCAGGCGTCAGGCGCAGCCGTTCGGTGCCGCGCGGAACGGTGGGATAATTGATCGGCTGCACATAGATATCATGCTCATCCAGCAGCAGCTGGCAGATGCGATAAGTGGCCCCGGCATCGCCAATCATCACCGGCACGATATGCGTATCGCCTTCAAGGATCGGAATGCCCGCAGCGATGGCTTTTGCCTTCAGACGCGTGGCCTGACGTTGCTGGGCATCGCGCTCAATCTGACTGGAGCGCAGATGCCGCACCGCAGCACAGGCTGCAGATGCCACGGCTGGCGGAATGGCGGTGGTAAAGATAAAGCCTGAACCGTTGCTGCGTACCGTATCGCAAATCACGTCACTGGCGGCGATATAGCCGCCTGCCGCACCAAAGGCCTTGCCCAATGTGCCCTGGATGATGTCGATCTGGTCAGCCAGTCCACGCATTGCGGCAACGCCGCCGCCCTCATGGCCATACATGCCGACACCATGCACTTCATCCAGATAGGTCAGCGCATTGTATTTTCTGGCCAGCGCTGCAATCTCGGCAATCGGGCCAGTGTCGCCATCCATCGAATAGACCGATTCAAAGACAATCAGCTTTGGCCGGTTGAGAGGCTGTACCGCCAGCAGCTGTTCGAGATGCGCCACGTCATTATGCCGGAAGATGGCCTTTTCGGTGCGCGACAGCTTGATACCGGAAATGATCGAGGCGTGGTTCATCTCGTCCGACAGGATCAGGCAATCGGGAAGCTGCGATGCCAGCGCCGACAGGCTGGCCTCATTCGCCACATAACCGCTGGTGAATGTGAGGGCGCGTTCGGTGCCATGCAGGGCCGCAAGCTCGGCTTCCAGCGTGACAACGGCATGGCTTGTACCCGAAATATTGCGAGTGCCACCAGCACCGGCAGACCCGGCATCGGCTGCATCACGCATTGCGCCGATCACGTCAGGATGCTGGCCCATGCCCAGGTAATCATTCGAGCACCAGACAATGACTTCATGCACACCATCACCGCGATGATGCAGCGCCACCGGATGGCAGCCGGCCACACGCTCCAGCTCGACGAAGTGCCGATATCTGTTCTCGGACTTCAGTCGGTTGAGCTGCGCTTTGAAATGCGCATTATAATCGCCGTCAAACGTCATGCTTTTGCGCGCTTCTTCTCTGGAATGTTTTCAAACTGGCACTCTGCCTGAACAGTATATATGTGATTAAAGCGGAAAGGGAAACGCCTTGTCGCACATATCGGTTCCGATGCGGCAACCCGTCACGTCAGGCGCTGTCATTGGTCACATCTATTCCGCTGTCGATTGCACTTCTGTCGCTGGTACTTCGAGGCGCGCTGCCGAGAATTTCAGCTCGGGTATTTTCCCGAACGGGTCGAGTGCCGGATTCGTTAAAAAGTTCGCTGGCGCCTCATAGAAACAGAACGGAACGAAGATCAGTCCGCTTGGCAATTTCGGGTCGATTCGCGCTGCCAGCTCAATTTCACCGCGGCGGGTGACGACGCGGACCAGCGTGCCGGGGCTGACTTGCAGGCTGGCCAGCGTTTCCGGTGCCATATGCACTTCGGGCTCTGGTTCGAGGCTGTTCAGCACGCTGGCGCGGCGGGTCATCGACCCGGTATGCCAATGTTCCAGCAACCGTCCGGTGGTCAGCACAATTGGAAACTCATCATCGGGGGTTTCATCTGGTGGCAGAATTTCAGCCGGGGTCATCCGGCCACGCCCGCTTTCTGTCGGGAATCGGTCACCAAAAATGATGTCCTGCCCCTCGCTGTTTTCATCGGCGCAGGGATAGGTAACGGCCCCTTCATCCAGCAGGCGCTGCCAGCTGATACCGGTCAGGGACGGCATCACCAGCCGCATCTCGCCGAAAATATCGCGCGGGTGTTCATAATCCCAACCGAGCCCCATGCGGTTTGCCAGCTCCTTGATGATCCACCAGTCCTGACGCGCATCGCCCGGCGGGTTGACCGCCTTTCGGCCCATCTGCACCCGCCGGTCGGTGTTGGTCACTGTGCCATCCTTTTCAGGAAAGGCCGAGGCAGGCAGGATAACGTCGGCGAAGGCTGCTGTTTCGGTCATGAAAATGTCCTGCACGACCAGAATATCAAGATTGGCCAGCGCGGCGCGCGCATGTTCCTGATCGGGATCGGACATGGCCGGGTTTTCACCCATGATATACATCGCCTTCAGATCACCGTCATAGGCAGCGTTGGTGATTTCGACCACCGTCAGCCCGCGCGCCGGATCAAGTTCGGTCTGCCACAGATTTTCATATTTGGCGCGTGTCTCGGCATCATCCACAGGCTTGTAATCAGGGAAAAACATCGGGATCAGCCCGGCGTCTGATGCCCCTTGTACATTGTTCTGTCCCCGCAGTGGGTGCAGGCCGGTGCCGGCGCGCCCGACATTGCCGGTCAGCAGCGCCAACGAGATCAGGCACCGCGAATTGTCGGTGCCATGTGTGTGCTGCGAGATCCCCATGCCCCAGAAAATCATCGCAGTTTTGGCAGTGGCATAGCCGCGCGCAACCTCGCGCAGCATGTCCGGTGCCACGCCGCAGATCGGTGACATGGCTTCCGGGGTGGTGTGTGCGGTGCGCGCTTTCAGATTCTCAAAACCTTCGGTATGCGTGGCGACATAGTCACTGTCATACAGCTGCTCAGAGATGATGACATTGATCATCGCATTCAGCATGGCAACATCGCTGCCGGGGGTGAAGCGCAGTGATTCTGTGGCATAGCGGTCAAGATGCTGGCCGCGCGGGTCGAGTATATACAACCGTGCCCCATCTACCGCCGCGTTCTTTATAAAGGTCGCCGCAACCGGGTGATTGACCGTCGGGTTGGCCCCGATGACGATAATCGCTTCGGCATTCCTGCATTCGGCGAAAGAAGCTGTCACAGCGCCGGACCCGATATTCTCCAGCAGCGCGGCTACGGATGAGGCATGGCACAAGCGTGTGCAGTGATCGACATTATTGGTGCGGAAGCCGGTGCGAACCAGCTTTTGCACCAGATATGCCTCTTCATTCGTGCCCTTGGCCGACCCGAACCCGGCCATCGCAGCTGGGCCATATGTGTCACGCACATCTGCAAGCCGACGAGCAGCGAGATCAAGCGCTTCATCCCAGCTGGCCTCGCGGAAATGGGTCAGCGGGTTGGATGGATCAAACGGCATCGAGGCTGATTTTGGCACATCCTCACGGCGGATCAGCGGCGCGACCAGCCTTTCGGGATTGTCAATATAGTCAAAGCCGTAACGACCTTTGACGCACAGACGCCCCTTGTTGGCCGGGCCTTCGCGCCCCGAAACGGATACAATCTTCTCATCCTTCACCGAAAAGGTAAGCTGACAGCCGACACCGCAATAAGGGCAGACTGAATCAACATGCCGGTCAGGGGTGATTGCCAGTTTTTGCGACTCGTCCAGCAGCCTCTTTGGCATAAGTGCGCCGGTCGGGCATGCCTGAACACACTCACCGCAGCCAACACAGGTCGACGCCCCCATATCATCGTCGAAATCAAAGACGATATGTGCGTCAGCACCCCGGCCAGCAAGACCAATGACATCATTCACCTGAACCTCGCGGCAGGCACGCACACACAGGTTGCACTGGATACAGGCATCCATATTGACAGCAATGGCCGGATGGCTGCTGTCCGGGGCAGGGGCGTGTTTTGCCGGAAAGCGTGAGGCTTCTATATCCTGCGTTTCGGCATAATGCCAAAGGTCCGAGTCCGGATCATGTGCGGCATCGCGCGGCGGCTGATCAGCGACCAGCAGTTCCATCACCATCTTGCGGGCGTTTTCGGCCCGCGCGTTGGCGCTGTTGACAACCATGCCTTCGTTTGGTGTTCGGATGCATGATGCGGCCAGCACGCGCTCGCCCTCGATCTCGACCATACAGGCGCGGCAATTGCCATCGGCGCGGTAATCATTGCTGTCGCGATAGCACAGATGCGGAATGTCTGTGCCGTGCCGTGCCGCTGCCTGCCAGATGGTCTCACCCGGCCCCGCATCGACCTGCCGGCCATCCAGCGTGAAGGTGACTGTCTTGCTGATTGAATCAGGCATTGTTACTGCCTCCCACATCCTCGGGAAAATGTTTCATCACGCTGATCAGCGGGTTTGAAGCCGCCTGGCCCAGCCCGCAGATACTTGCATCCGCCATAGCCACTGACAGCTCACCCAGCAGCGCGGTATCAGGATTGGCGGTGGACATCATCGCCACAGCTTTTTCCGTACCATTCCGACAGGGCGTGCATTGTCCGCAGCTTTCATGGGCAAAGAATTTCAACAGGTTGGTTGCTGCATCCCACATATTGTCCTGGTCTGACAGCACGACCACTGCATGCGACCCGACGAAACAGCCTTCTTCGGCAAGCTTGCCCCCGAAATCCAGCGGGATATCGCCTTTCGAAGCGGGCAGAATGCCGCCCGATGCACCGCCCGGCAGATAGCCCTTGAAGCTGTGCCCGCTGGCCATGCCGCCGCACATCTCGATCAGTTCATTCACGGTTGATCCGGCCGGCGCGACAACAACCCCCGGCCGCGCTACACGCCCGGATACCGAATAGCTGCGGGGACCGGGATGGCCCTCCTTGCCCTGATTGTTGAACCAGTCAGCACCCTGTTCGATGATGTCGCGGATCCAGTGCAGGGTCTCGACATTATTGACCAGCGTGGGCTGTCCGAAAATGCCGTTCTCAGCCACATAGGGTGGACGGTGTCGGGGCAGGCCGCGCTTGCCCTCAATCGATTCGATCATCGCCGATTCTTCCCCACAGATATAGGCACCGGCACCGCGCCGCAGCTGCAGTTCCAAATGATCGGCAAGACCGGCACCCTGAACGCGCGCCATCTCTTCGCGCAACAGCGAAATGATTTCGGGGTATTCGTCACGCATATAAATGTAGCAGGTCTGGATATTGACAACTTTTGCCGCGATCAGAATGCCTTCGATCATGCGGTGGGGGTCCTGCGAGAGATACAGCCTGTCCTTAAATGTGCCGGGCTCGCCTTCATCACCATTGACAGCCATCAGGCGGGGACCCGGTTGGCCGGCGACAATGCGCCACTTCCGGCCGGTTGGAAATCCAGCGCCGCCAAGCCCGCGAAGGGCCGTATCATCGAGTGTCTGCAACACCTGATCGCTGCTCAGACCGCCTTCAATCAGCGCTTGCAGGGTTCTGTAGCCACCATCGGCGCGGTAATCGTCAAACCGGCGTGCGGTTGCTGGCGGGGCGACGTGTTCATCCACGGCCACATTTTGCAAATCCTCAAAGCGCGCATGTTCAACCAGCTTGTGCCCGATCGCCGCTGCCGGAGCCTTGTCACACGCACCAATGCAGGGTGCCGCAACAAAGCGTACCTTGTCCGAGGCATAGGGCTGCAGGCGTTCAAGCAGTGTTTCGCCGCCCGCCATCATGCAGGACAGCGATGTACACACACGCACGCTGCACGGCGCTGGCGCGTCTTCACCTTCGCGCACCAGATCAAAATGATCATAAAAGCTTGCAACTTCCCAGATTTCAGCCATCGGAAGGCGCATCAGATCGGCAAGGGCTGCGAGATGACGGGCCGACAGACATTTGTAATGGTCCTGCACCAGATGCAACGCTTCGATCAGCATGTCGCGGCGCGGCGGCGTATCACCCAGAAGGGTTTTTATGTCCGCCAGGGCTGTCTGGTCGACCATCCGGCCTTTCGGCTTGTATTTGCCTTTGCCACGGCTGGATTTGCCGCTTTGCTGGCGGTCTGCTGCTACAGCTGCTTCGTCCACCTTCATGCTCCCCCATGCATATCGCGGTTGCGATGGCGTGCCATATATCACTGACACTATCGGTGTTAACTGAAGCTATCTCACAACCATTTCCGTCATGCAATGGCATTTCCGTCGTGCAATGGCCCAATCTGGACGGATTGCGCAAACAGCCATACCGATTACGCACAATCAGGGGTGTTTGCGCCTGATTTTTCGGCGTTCTGCGCGGCCTTTTCCAGCGTGATAAGCGCGCAATTTATCATCTGCTTGCCGGCATGCGTAAAATTCACCGTGACATTCATGCCGACAATTGACTGCACCTGACCGACGCCCCAGTCAGGCTGGTCCGGATGCTCGACAAAGTCACCAAGTGAGAAATACAGCATGGTCAGCTCCTGAAACGTTGGATGACTGCACGGACAAATCTGCGGGCAGGCGTGCGGACAAATCTGCGGGCAGGGGTGCGCGCAGGTGCCCCATCCACCAGGTCATCCGCTGCATGCCGCCAATCCACAATAATAGCGATGGAAATCAAATAGCGATGAAAATCGGCGACGAGAGACTATGGGCCTGCATCGCCGATATGCCTGAATCGCCGATATGCCTGCGGTTGGCCTTTCCATTAGGGGCGTCAAACCTGAGGGTGTCAAAATCGATCCATGAAAAAGGGGGCCGAGGCCCCCTTTCCATTCGTTTGGATTGGACGGGTTCCACCCGCATTCACAAATCAGCTTGCGCGCAGCTCACCGACCGGATGACTTGCCTCGAGTTGATCCATCGACAGATCATCAATCGAGGTTGGCAGAGCCTCGGGCGTCTGGTTGACGGCCTCAGTTTCGCGCAGGATATATCCTTGGCCCCATACCGTATCGATGCTCATCCCGCGGGCACCGGCAAGTTCCAACTTGCGCCGCAGTTTGCAGATGAAGACATCGATGATCTTTGGCTCAGGCTCGTCCATGCCGCCATAAAGATGGCTGAGGAATGCAGTCTTGCTGAGAACAGACCCCTTGCGCAGCGCCAGAAATTCAACGATACGGAATTCCTTGCCGGTCAGCTGCAGCTGCTGGCCTTCGATCAGCGCCATATGGCGGTTGAGGTCAACTTCGAGGTTGCCGACCGAGACCGTGGCCGAGCTGTGGCCATGTGTGCGGCGAATGATCGCATCAAGGTTGGCCAGAAGCTCAAATCTGTCGAATGGCTTGGTCAGATACCCGTCTGCCCCGGCGCCCAGCGCCTCAATCTTGTCGTCCGTGCTGGCATTGCCTGATACAACAAGAATAGGAAGCGGCATGTGGTTCTTGCGGATCAGTCGCGCCAGGCGCGTGCCATCGCCATCAGGCAGGTTTATATCCAGCAGCACGGCGTCAATGGCATTGTGCTTCAGCTCGGCAAGAGCGGTTTCAATGTTGTGCGCGGTAGACTGAAAATGCCCAGCTTCTTCAAGGGTCATACCCAAAACATCTGCGACAACCGGATCATCTTCAACAATAAGAATATGCATGGCAGCTTTCCCAACTAGCGGTTTTACTTTTACCTCATCCCTGCGATATGAACGCAACCAACCGAGTGGCCATGCGCCAAAACAAGACCTGAGGTGATCTTTAAGAAAACCGTAATGTGAGCAACTCAAACGCTCAAATCACGTATGCGTGATTTACTTTTCAGTAAGAAAAATGAATAATTAAAAGCTTTTTTTATAATAAAATGTAAAAAAATCGGCTCTTGATGCCGTGCGTTTTTTTGTGTAATTCCATGCCTCCGACGGTGAATCGCAGCTGTAATTCATAAATCAGCGGGTTCTGACAGATCGTTTTTTAAGCGATTCTGCCATGTCGAGTGCTACTGAATAACGTTTTTGGAAATGGACATTCACATGACCAAACACATCTTGAATAATGAACAGACCAGTGAAAGTCGGGAGTCGGGTGCCAGCCTGACAAGCGTCTCCAGCGGCAAGGAGGCAGCCCAACCAATCATGCTTCCCGAGGGCTACCGCCCCAGCGAAGATGAAGAATTCATGAACCCGATGCAGCTTGCCTATTTCCGCCACAAGCTTGAGGAGTGGCGTCTCGAACTGCTGGCCGAGGCAAGTGATACAATCACGGATTTGTCGCAGGAAAATCTGCATCAACCCGATCAGATGGACCGCGCCCAGATTGAAAGTAACGCTGCCATCGATCTGCGCACGCGAGATCGTGAACGCAAATTGCTGCAGAAAATCGAATCGGCGCTGCGGCGTATTGAAGATGGCACCTATGGCTACTGCGTCGAAACAGACGAGCCGATCAATCTGCGGCGCCTGGAAGCGCGGCCGATCGCATCGCTCAGCCTGCATGCGCAGGAAAAGCATGAGCGGATGGAGCGTATTCACCGCGACGACTGATCAAAACAGATATCACAGACCTGCGCATATGATGACGGTCAGCCCCCTCGATGGGCTGGCCGTTTTTAGTTTGTTCACGTTCACCTCGTGAAAAAATGCGAACAAAACAGGAAAATATGCTTGTAATTAGAACAAATCAGGTACATGATGCGCGGGTATTTCAAGTTGCCGACATGATGTGCCGATGCGGGAATCGACCCAGACAGAGATATGAACATCTGGATGCGATTATCGGAAAGTTGGGCAACACCTTGCCGCGTATGGCAGCGGTGGCAAATAACAGGGCCGGGTATGGACAGTGTCCGGTGGCTATGCAAGAAGGAGAACTGATATGGCCGGAGTCGTAGTGGATCTGAAGATGAAAAACGAAGACAAGGAAAAGGCCCTTGAGGCTGCCATCGGGCAGATCGAAAAGGCATTTGGCAAGGGCTCGGTCATGAAACTTGGCCAGCGCGAATCTGCAGTTGATGTGCAGTCAATATCAACCGGCTCGCTGGGCCTTGATATTGGCCTTGGCATTGGCGGGTTCCCAAAAGGCCGGATCATCGAGATATATGGTCCCGAATCTTCGGGCAAGACCACCTTGGCGCTGCATGCGGTTGCCGAGGCGCAGAAAGAAGGCGGCAATTGCGCCTTTGTCGACGCTGAACATGCGCTCGATCCCGCCTATGCGCGCAAGCTGGGTGTGAATATCGACGATTTGCTGATCTCGCAGCCCGATGCGGGCGAACAGGCGCTTGAAATTGCCGATACGCTGGTGCGCTCAGGCGCGATTGATGTGCTGGTTGTCGATTCGGTGGCAGCACTGGTGCCGCGCGCTGAACTTGAGGGTGAGATGGGTGACCATCATGTCGGTCTGCATGCCCGTCTGATGAGCCAGGCATTGCGCAAGCTGACATCCTCGAT
The DNA here is from genome assembly GCA_016780765.1 of Alphaproteobacteria bacterium. Lineage (GTDB taxonomy): Bacteria > Pseudomonadota > Alphaproteobacteria > Puniceispirillales > Puniceispirillaceae > UBA8309. The sequence goes on from JADHLH010000030.1 coordinate 14,840, forward strand.
TGCCCGCAGCAACTGTCTGGTGATCTTCATCAACCAGATTCGCCTGAAGATCGGTGTGATGTTCGGCAATCCGGAAACCACGACTGGCGGCAACGCGCTGAAATTCTATGCATCTGTTCGCCTTGATATTCGTCGTATCGGCGCCATCAAGGATCGCGATGAGGTGATTGGCAACCAGACCCGTGTGAAAGTGGTGAAGAACAAGGTGGCTGCCCCGTTCCGCACGGTCGAATTCGACATTATGTATGGCGAAGGCATTTCCAAGACGGGTGAACTTCTGGATCTGGGAGTGGCTGCCGGCATCGTCGACAAGTCTGGTGCGTGGATTTCCTATAATGGACAGCGCATTGGTCAGGGCCGTGAAAACGCCAAGACGTTCCTGCGCGAACATCCTGAAATCGCTAACGAAATTGAATCAGCGATCAGACAGAATGCTGGCCTTGTGGGTGACCAGATGCTCGACCAGTCGATTGCCGAAACGCCAGAAGCAGCAACGCCTGACTCGCCGGAAAGCCCGGAAGAATTGTCGCTTCCTGACAATGGCTGATAAAAGGATGGCTGCCCCGTAAAACGGGCAGTCACTTTCAATAGCCCCAATGGCATGAATTTGCCCGCCAGCACACAGGCCAACACACAGGCCAGCATACCCGCCAGCAGATATAGGTCTGGCGGGTTCTTTATGCCGCACACATGTCTCTTCGCAGTATTTTTGTCTCTATCTCTCATATGCCTCTCCAATGTCTCGGGCATTTCATGGGCATGAAGCTGGTGCCTGTCAGCCAGCTGTATGGATGACTGTCGCTCACCGGTCTCGCTTTCTGGCCGGAACAGGGCGAGGCTGGGCTTTAAACGGTACTGGACTTTGGTTGCGGGCCGCGCGTAAAAAAGGGCCACAGGGACAAGGTGGTCAAACGCAAGCCAGCCGGGCATATACCGGGAACAGGAACGAGAGTGATGAGCAGCGCCAAGGACATCCGGACGACATTTCTGGAATATTTTGCCAGCCACGGTCATGAGATCGTTTCATCAAGCCCGCTTGTGCCGCAGAACGACCCGACATTGATGTTCACCAATGCCGGCATGGTGCAATTCAAGAACCTGTTTACCGGGCTGGAAACAGCCGGCTTCAACCGCGCCGTCACATCGCAGAAATGTGTACGGGCCGGCGGCAAGCATAATGACCTTGAGAATGTCGGCTATACGGCGCGCCATCACACCTTCTTCGAGATGCTGGGCAATTTCTCGTTTGGTGATTATTTCAAGGACATGGCCATCGAACTGGCCTGGAACCTGATCACCAAAGAATACGGACTGCCGAAGGACAGGTTGCTTGTCACCGTCTATCACGAAGATGACGAGGCTGCCAATCTGTGGAAGAAGATCGCCGGCATCGGTGATGACCGCATCATCCGCATTGCCACCTCGGATAATTTCTGGGCGATGGGCGACACCGGTCCGTGCGGCCCCTGTTCCGAGATTTTCTTTGATCATGGGGATCACATTCCGGGCGGCCCTCCAGGCTCGCCAGATGAGGATGGTGACAGGTTCATTGAAATCTGGAACCTGGTCTTCATGCAGTTTGAACAAACACCAGAAGAGCGTCTGTCCTTGCCCAGTCCGTCAATAGATACCGGCATGGGTCTTGAGAGAATTGCCGCAGTGCTGCAGGGCAAGCATGACAATTACGACATCGACATGATGCGGGCACTGGTCGAAGCATCGGCCGATGTCTCGAATACTGATCCTGATGGCGAAAAAAGTGTATCGCACCGGGTGGTGGCTGATCACCTGCGCGCCACCTCCTTCCTGATAGCCGACGGTGTGTTGCCGTCGAATGAGGGGCGCGGCTATGTGTTGCGCCGGATCATGCGGCGGGCGATGCGCCACCTGCATCAGCTTGGCTGCGCAGATCCGGTGATGCAGCAGCTGGTGCCGTCACTGGTTGCCGAGATGGGCGGGCATTACCCCGAACTGGGCCGGGCGCAACCGCTGATCACCGAAACATTGAAGCTGGAGGAAACGCGTTTCAAGGAAACATTGGGGCGCGGTCTGCGGCTGCTGAATGAAGAGATTGAGGGCAAGGAGCCAGGCGGCGTACTGGACGGGGCGACGGCCTTCAAGCTTTATGACACTTATGGCTTTCCGCTGGATCTGACGCAGGATTTCATGCGTGGTTATGGCTGGGTTGTCGATACAGACGCGTTTGACTCCGCCATGGCGGCGCAGAAGGCGGCGGCGCGCAAGGCGTGGAGCGGTTCAGGCGACAGCGCGACCGAGGCGATCTGGCTGGACCTGGGTGACCGGCTGGGTAGTACCGAGTTCCTGGGCTACACATCGCAGAACACCGAAGGCAAGGTCACCGCGCTGGTTGTTGACGGCGCGGAGGTGGATTCGGTGGCCAGTGGCACCGTGTCGGTGATTACAAACCAGACCCCGTTCTATGCTGAATCGGGCGGCCAACAAGGTGATACTGGCAGCCTGACATGGGATGGCGGCAGTGCTGATGTGACTGACACATTCAAGACGCCTGCCGGCATGTTCGTGCATCGCGCTGACATAACAGAAGGCACACTGGCAACGGAAACCAGCCTGCGCATGGATATTGACCATGATCGTCGGCGCCGGTTGCGTGCCAACCATTCGGCAACGCATCTTCTTCATGAGGCGCTGCGTCACGTGTTGGGTGATCATGTGGCGCAGAAGGGCTCGCTGGTTGCACCTGACAGGCTGCGTTTTGACTTCTCGCACGCCCGTGCGGTCAGCGCCTTGGAGCTGGCGCAGGTGCAGGCCATTGTCAATGAACGTATCCGCATGAACAGCGATGTCTCGACCCGAATCATGACGCCGGATGCGGCGATCGAACTTGGCGCGCTGGCGCTGTTTGGCGAGAAATATGGTGACGAGGTTCGAGTTGTGCAGATGGGCGGTGCTGGCGAGGTTGCCGGGCGCGGTGCGTGGTCGGTTGAACTGTGCGGCGGAACGCATGTCAGCCGGACCGGTGATATCAGCCTTTTGAAGATCGTGTCCGAATCTGCGGTGGCCGGCGGTGTGCGCCGGATTGAGGCGGTTACCGAGGCGGGTGCACTGAACTGGCTGGACGGGCGCGATGCGATCTTGATGCAGGCGGCTGAACTGCTGAAGGTTGCACCTGAACAGCTTGGTGAGCGTGTGGCCCGGCTGATTGAGGATAACCGCAAGGCAGAGCGCGATATCACGGCGCTTCGTCGCAAGCTGGCGGCAGGCGGCGGCGGGTCCGGTGATGGGCCAGCTGTGGTCAATGGCATCAATTTCGTGGGACGGTTGCTGGAAGACACGCCCGCCCGCGAACTGAAATCAATGGCAGATGAAATCAAGATGTCGTTGACAAATGGTGTTATCTGTCTGGTTGCAACGGACGGTGGCAAGGCGTCGATCGTGGTTGCGGTGACAGCTGATCTGGCGGATCAGCAGAATGCTGTCGATCTGGTCAAGGCGGGATCGGCCGCCCTTGGCGGCGGCGGCGGTGGCGGCAGGCCGGATATGGCCCAGGCCGGCGGGCCAAATGCCGATGCTGCAGCTGCCGCGATTGAAGCCGTGTCCGCGGCACTTGGCTGAACAGGGGACGGTCCGCTGGCAGGAATGCCGCGTAAATGACCAGAAACGCATATAAAAAAGGAGGGTTTTATCCCTCCTTTTTTTATTCTTTTCAATAATTTGTTCTGGTCATCATCCTTGTCTGATGGGCGACAGGTCTGGTTGCTGTCAGACTTTCATGGCGGCTTGCAGATTGGTATCAAGCGCGTCAAGGAAACCGTCAGTCGTCAGGAATGGCTGGTCCTTGGATATCAACAAGGCCAGATCCTTTGTCATTTGACCTGATTCGACAGTTTCGATGCAGACGCGTTCCACGATATCGGCAAATTCGGCCACATCGGGTGTGTCATCGAACTTGGCCCGGTAGGTCAGGCCGCGTGTCCAGGCAAAGATTGATGCAATCGGGTTGGTGGATGTCTCCTTGCCCTGCTGGTGCTGGCGGAAATGACGGGTCACCGTGCCGTGGGCGGCCTCAGCCTCAACGGTCTTGCCATCCGGGGTCATCAGCACCGATGTCATCAGTCCCAGCGATCCAAAGCCCTGCGCAACCGTGTCTGACTGGACGTCGCCATCATAGTTTTTACAGGCCCAGACGAATCCGCCTTCCCATTTCAGGGCGCAGGCCACCATGTCATCAATCAGGCGATGTTCATAGGTGATGCCAGCCTCGCGAAACTTGTCCTCATATTCGGTTTCGAACACCTCTTCAAACAGGTCCTTGAAGCGCCCGTCATAGGCTTTCATGATGGTGTTTTTGGTGGACAGATAGACCGGCCAGCCAAGATCAAGACCGTAATTCATGCAGGCGCGTGCGAAACCGCGGATCGATTCGTCAAGATTGTACATCGACATGGCAACGCCGCCGGCCGGGAAATCGAACACTTCATGCGTCACCGGCGCGGACCCGTCGGCAGGCTTGAAAGTCATTGTCAGCGTGCCGGCACCCGGAACAACCATGTCGGTGGCGCGATACTGGTCACCGAATGCGTGGCGGCCGATAACAATTGGCTTGGTCCAGCCAGGCACAAGGCGCGGGACGTTGCGGCAGATGATCGGCTGGCGAAACACTGTACCGCCCAGAATGTTGCGGATCGTTCCGTTCGGAGAGCGATACATCCGCTTCAGCCCGAATTCTTCCACCCGCTCTTCGTCAGGGGTGATCGTCGCACATTTTATGCCAACACCATATTCCTTGATGGCATTGGCTGTATCGATGGTGATCTGGTCGTCAGTTTCATCGCGTTTCTCGATGCCGAGATCGTAATATTTCAGATCGATATCCAGATAGGGGAAAATCAGCTTGTCCTTGATCTTCTGCCAGATGATACGGGTCATCTCGTCGCCGTCTATTTCAACAACGGGTGTTTTCACTTTGATACGGGACATTGGAAATCCTTCATGTCTTGCGTTAACGCACCGGGCCGGCAAGCCAGCCGTCCACACGCCGGGCCATCCTGCAAGTCAGGCTGGCGCAGACGTCATGACCTTGTGGTGGGCAGGGCCGCAGCATCGCAAGGTGGCACCGTCGCGGCCCGGAACAGGTCGTCGTCTTTGTACGTTTGCTGCCCGCATTTCGCAAGGGTGATGCTGGATTTTTGACTGATGCAGAGCGCTTTTTTTGCCAGATGACCAGTCAGGTGTCACCCGGTCAGGCGTTGGCAATCTTCTTCAGGTAGTCCGACATGTCATCGAGCGATGTGGCGGTATCGAAATGGTTGAGGTGATCATCATGCATGAATCCCTCGGCGATGACATTTTGCAACATGGCCAGAAGGTGATCCCAATATCCTTGTGCGTTCAGGATGATGACCGGCTTTTTGTGCAGATCAAGCTGTCTCCAGGTGGTAATTTCCATCGTTTCATCGAGAGTGCCAAGCCCGCCCGGCAGGACGATGAAGGCATCGCTCTCGGCATACATCATTTCTTTTCGCTGATGCATCGTGTCGATCACGTGAAGCTTGGTAACTCCGGCATGACCAATCTCGATTTTGTCCAGAAATTTGGGAATTATTCCAGTTACATAGCCGCCCGATTCTACAGCTCCATCAGCCACCCGGCCCATTAACCCACTTCGCCCGCCACCATAGACAAGACCCATTCCATAATCGGCTATCAGTTTGCCAAGCCCGTAAGCAATGTCGCCAAATTCAGGGTTGTTTCCATGGGCGGCACCAGCGAACACGCAGATATTTTTCATCTATTTCCAACAACGGGCAATTGAAACAATATGCTTATATCTTTACGGTTATAACCATTGAGGGCCAGAGAAAAGGTTATCGGGTGCGATTACTTACCTACATTCTGATTGGAGCCGGTTCGGCTTTGGCGGTCATGGCACTGGCATTTGTGCTGTTTGACAGGACCGCGGTTGAGACGGTTGCCCCGCAAACCACCACCGCGACTGTGACAACTGACACAGCCACTAATGACACAGCCTCTACTGACACATCCGATGATGGCGACAAAGACAGCGCTACCGAGACTGACGCTGAGGCTGACACTAAGACGGGCACCAAGACAGGCACCAAGACAGGCACCAAGACAGGCACTGACGCCACCGCGGCAACCGATTCGGGAACGACCACCGGTCAGGCGGTTGCAACCGACATTGCCGGCAGCACACTTGAACTCGAAATTGATCTTGCTCAGGTCAAACCGGATGGCGCCGCTGTCTTTGCTGGCAAATCAGCCGCCGGCGCGAAAATCACTGTCTTTGAGGGTGATGTCGTTCTGGGTGAGACGATGGCCGATGAAAATGGTGAATGGGTTGTGGTTCTGGACAAGAATCTGGGTCCTGGTGATCATCTGGTATCGATTGGCAGCAGCAGCGAGGATGGCAAGACCGCGTTAGCTGATGTGGCGCTTGGTATTCAGGTGTCCGAGGGCAAGGATGAACGCCCGCTGGTTGCGCTCTTGCCTGAAACCGAAAATGCGCTTCCTGAATTACTGCAATCACCTGATGACAACGTGGTTGAGGTTGCGGGCGATGCTGCATCAAGCAGTGCAGAGGCTCCTGTCCGGCCCGCCATCGCACCGCGCTCACTTGCCTGGAAAGAGGGCGGTCAGCTGGTCATATCCGGTGTATCACGCGGCGGCACAGCTGTTGAGGCGATGGCAGACGGTCGCCCGTTTGGCAGCGATTCAACTGGCCCGGATGGCAGCTGGCAGCTGGCTGGCAAGGTTAACCTTGATCTGCGAAGCCGGATGATGACGTTCGTTCTGCGCGATGCGGACGGGACAGTGGTTGCCAGCTACAAATTGCCGGTGGCCACCCGTGATCTGTCGCGCGGTCTTGATGGCAGCCAGATGGTTGTCGTGCAGCGCGGCGATGCCTTGTGGCGTATCGCGTTCAGCTCATATGGTGAGGGTATCAGATTTGTGGATATCGTACGCCGCAATGCGGGTGCCATTGGTGA
>JADHLH010000031.1 GCA_016780765.1 Alphaproteobacteria bacterium
GACATCCAGCTCGATAATGTCACCCGTCCGGATCAAGGCCAGCGGCCCGCCGACAAAGGACTCGGGCGCAACATGCAGAATACAGGCCCCGTAGGATGTGCCGGACATTCGCGCATCGCTCAGCCTCAGCATGTCGCGATGGCCTTGTTTCAGCAACGCCTTGGGCATCGGTATCATGCCCCATTCGGGCATGCCGGGACCACCTTGCGGGCCGGCATTCCTGAGGATCAGCACATGATCAGCTGTCATCGGATAATCTTCATCATTGATGATATCCTTCAACGCGTCATAGCTGTCAGCAACGATGGCCGGACCGGTATGCCGCTGGAATTTCTGATCCATCGCCGCCGGCTTGATAACCGCGCCATCCGGTGCCAGATTGCCCTTCAGAACGGCCAGTGATCCCTCTTTATAGACCGGGTTGGACAGCGGCCGGATCACATCACTGTTATGGTTCTTTGCACCATCAATGCAGGCACCAAGGGTGCTGCCCGTCACCGTGGTCACCGACAAATCCAGCTTGTTGCCCAGCGCCACCATCAGCGCCGGCAGGCCGCCAGCATAGAAGAAGTCCTCCATAAGATAATCGGTGCCGGAAGGACGGATATTCGCGATCACCGGCGTGGTGCGGCCGATGGCATCAAGATCATCAAGGCGCAGATCAATGCCGGCACGGCGCGCCATGGCAATCAGGTGGATGATGGCGTTTGTCGAACAGCCCGTCGCCATGGCAACAGTGACTGCGTTCATTGTGCTTTCACGGGTCATGATCTTGTCGGGGGTCAAATCTTCCCAGACCATATCGACAGCCCGCCTTCCGCACGCCGCCGCCATGCGTTTGTGGCCCGCATCCGGGGCCGGAATGGATGATGCGCCAGGCAGGGTAAGCCCCCAACCCTCGGCAATCGACATCATGGTGGACGCGGTTCCCATTGTCATGCAGGTGCCATAGCTGCGGGCAATGCCGCCCTGCACGCCGTCCCACTGGTCCTTGGTGATGGTGCCGGCCCGGCGCTCATCCCAATATTTCCAGACATCGGTGCCTGAACCCAGTTTCTCGCCAGCATAATTGCCGCGCAGCATCGCCCCTGCCGGCATGAAGATGAACGGCAGTCCGGCGCTGATCGCCCCCATGATGAGCGCTGGTGTAGACTTGTCACACCCCCCCATCAGCACCGCACCGTCAATCGGGTGAGAGCGCAGTGTTTCTTCAACTTCAAGCGCGCCCATATTGCGGTACAGCATCGATGTGGGTTTCAGGAACTGTTCTGAAAAGGAATGCACCGGCATTTCCACCGGCATGCCACCAGCCTGATACACACCCTGTTTCACAAAGGCTGCGCGGTCACGCAGATGGTGATGGCAGGGTGACAGATCGGACCAGGTATTGATGATTGCAATCACCGGTTTGCCGTTCCAGTCCTCATCGCTCAGGCCCATCTGCATTGCGCGTGAACGATGCCCCATAGAGCGCAGGTCATCCGGCGCAAACCACCGGGCAGAACGAAGATCTTCGGGTCGTTTGGTCATCGCGTCACCTCAGGCTGAATTCGGTCTGTTGTAACCTACCCTGATCCCGGCATGTCCCCAAGCACCGAAAACCAGCCAAGGCTGGCATCCGTATCACCGTCATCCGGCTTGTATTCAGCGCCCAGCGGTGCGGTATATCCAAGATCGGCAAGATGGGCGAAGACATGGCGATAACTTATCTCGCCTTCATCAGGCCGGCCCCGATGCGGCACGCCGGCAAACTGCACATGCCCGATGATATCCAGATTGGCCGTGATCCGGCGCGTCAGATCGCCTTCGATGATTTGAATGTGATAGCAGTCAAACAGCAGCTTCAGGTTCGGCGCGCCCACAGCCTCGATGATCCGTCTTGCCTTGTCACTGTGATCAAGGAAATATCCGGGCGCATCATAGCCGTTCAGCGGTTCGATCAGGATCGTCCGGCCAGCCGCCTGCGCTTTCTGTGCCGCATAGCGCAGATTACCGATGAAACAATCCTCGGCATCCTGCCCCTCGGCAAAGCCGCCCATCACATGTACAGCGCCGGCATCCAACGCAGCAGCGCAGGCCAGCGCCTGATCGATGGCATCGCGTGCCTCTTCCTCGTGGTCAACCAGCGCGGCAAGCCCGTTTTCGCCAGCCGCTACATTCCCGCGCGCAGTGTTTAACCCAAGCATGGACAGCCCGGTTGCCTGCAATGCAGCCTTTACCGCGTCGATATCCTGATCATAGGGCCAATGGCATTCCACCGCGTCAAATCCGGCTGCCTTGGCCGCATGGATCGCATCGGCAAGCGGCCGGTCATTCCACAAAAATCCCAAATTTGCTGAAAACTGCGTCATTCGTCCCACTCCACATCAAACCGATCTATCACTTCACGCACCTGGGCCATGTCCAGAATTTGCGGGTTCATCCCGCGTGTCATCAGCGCCAGTCTGGCCGTGTCCTCCAGCTCTTCGATTGCATTGCAGGCTGCCTCGACATCCTTGCCGGCAACCACCGGACCGTGGTTGGCCAGCATGACAGCTGACCGCCTGCCGGCCAGTCCGCGCACAGCCTTGCCCATCGCCGGATCGCCCGGCAGAAAGAAGGGCAGCAGCCTGACCTTGCCCAGCTTCATCACGGCATAAGGGGTCATCGGTGGTAGAAAATTATCTGCATCACAATCGGGCAGCATCGACAATGCCACCGCATGGCAGGAATGCAGATGAACAACCGCTCCGGCCGTCGAACGGGTGTCATAGAACGCTGTATGTAAAGCCATTTCCTTTGTTGGCGGATCGCCATCGATCAGGCGGCCCTCCGCATCCAGCAGGCTGAGCCCGGCCGGATCAAGATGCCCGAAGCTGGTGCCGGTTGGCGTTACAAGCACCCCTCCATCAGCCAGTCGAACTGAAATATTGCCCGAACTGCCACTTGTCAGACCGCGGTCAAACATCGATTTTGCCAGACGGCATATCAGCTCGCGTAATTGCGTGTGCTGCCCCATCAGCCCTCCAAGCGCGCCATCGCAATGGTAAAGAAGTCTCGCGTCCCAAAATTACCAGACTTCAGGGTAACAGCAACATCCTCACCATCTACCACAGCAAATGTCCATGGCACGCCGGGGGCAATCTCGGCCCCGATATCAAGGCGCGTCAGGCCAAGGCTGCGCGCCACCGCGCCCGAAGTTTCGCCGCCCGCCAACACAAAACGCCGCACACCCGACCCGAACGCCGCCAGTGCCAGTTCCGCTAGAGCATCTTCGACAAGCTGGCCAGCACGTTCAGCGCCAAGCGTGGCTTGTGCGTGCTGCACCTCATCCGGCTGGGCGGTTGCGTAAATCAGCGGCGCAGTACCATCAGCCTGTCCATTCAGCCAGTCAATCGCCGGCGCCACCCCGCTCTCGGCAAGTGTCACCGGGTCAAGACGGAATGACGGCGCGTTGCTGCGATACGCCGCGACCTGTGCATTGGTCATCGCCGAACAGCTTCCCGACAGAATGACTGCACCGCTGGCAAGGGCGGGTCGCCGCGGCGGCGGGGCATCAGCAGCCAACACCCCGTCCCGGCGATAAATCGCAGGAAGCGGCATCGCGACCGCCGAACCACCTGTCAGCAGCGGCATCCCACTGCAGGCATTGGCAATGATCTGCAGATCACCATCGGCAACTGCATCAACCACGACATGCGCTGTTCCGGCATCGCGTAATTCTGCCAGCCGCCTTTGCAAGGCTGCTTCTCCTTGGGCCACCGTCAGCCTGTCCGCAAGCCCGACCGGCCGGGTGGTTTGCGGGGCCAGCAGACGTTGCAGATTGCTGTCACGCATTGGCGTCAGCGGATGATCCTTCATCGGACTTTCAGAAAGCAGCTGTTGACCGACAAACAGATTGCCCATGAAAATGGCGCGGCCATTTTCGGGAAAGGCCGGGCAGTAGATTGTCTGGCCGGCACCCAGATCATCCATCAGGGCTTCGGCGACCGGGCCGATATTGCCGGCAGGCGTGCTGTCAAAGGTCGAACAATATTTCCAGAAAAACCGTTCAGCCCCTGCATCACGCAGCCATGCCAGCGCCGCACGGCATTCCGCCACTGCATCTGTAACGGGCGCAGTCCGGCATTTCAGCGCAATCACCTCAAACGCAGCGGTGTCTTCTGGCGGGTGTTCCGGCACACCGAGGCGCAGCGAGACCTGCACCCCGGCGCGTGCCAGCAGACCGGCTATGTCAGTGGCACCGGTAAAATCGTCAGCAATGACACCGAGCGCAGGTGCAGCCATCAATCTAGGTCCGGGCCTGTTCGAATTTTGCCCATGCCTCTTCCAGCTTGTGAATATCGAAATCGGGTTGGCGCGCCGGCCCCAGAACGATCTCTTCGCTGCTGATCACCGTCTCTATCGCCGCCTTCAAAACCGGAATGATGTCGGCCGGGATGACAAGGGCGCCATGACGGTCAGCATGGATCAGATCATCCTGCGTAACCCGCATCCCCATGATGTTCACCGGTGTGCCGATTTCCACCGCATGCACAAATCCGTGGCTGGGGCCGATCGATCCGGCCAGCACCGGAAAGCCTTCATCCATGACATCCAGATCGCGCATCACACCGTTGGTAACAGCGCCAGCAAGCCCCAGCCCCTTATGGACAGCGACATGCACCTCGCCCCACCATCCGGCGATGCAATTCGGATAATCGACATCCTCTACAACAGCCGCCGCAGGTGACCTGCCGCCAGCCATGGAGCGGAAATAATCCATGCGGCGGGCGCGGATGACATCAGCCGGCTCATTCGGCGGGGCGAGTCCGGAAATTTTCGCCGTCCGGGCAAAGCCAACAATGGCCTGGTCCCCCGGCTTGCAATGATGCATGGTGCCGCGGGTAAACCGATTGAAGCCGCGCTTGCCCTGTGCCACTTCGATAGCATTGCAGACAGTTGGCGTATCAACCTTGCGCAGCAGGTCCAGAAGATCGGCGGGAATTGTATCGTCAGCCATGTGCAGAATGCCTCATCATTTGGTGTGCTTGGCGAAATGCCCTTGGAGAGCCTAGTGCAGTTCAAGCGTCGGGCCTGCCGGATCATCCGTGTTGCGCACACGGTACATGCTGGCCTCGCCCGTCATCGACGGTGATAATGTTCGAGATACACCGGCCGGCACAAGGCATGTGTCACCTGAATTCAGCACGGTATTGCCGCCATCCCATTGCAGCTTCCAATGCCCCTTTACCGGCATCAGCACTTCCGGCTGATCGCAGATGTAGGCGGTGTCTGCGATAGACCCGCGGGTGATGAAATCAACCTCGAATCCGGGACGGTCGCGCAGTTTTGCGTCAGGTCCGATCACCTCTGTAGGCTGCTTGTCAGCAAGGGCCATCAAATCCCAATAACGCGCCACGAAACGCGGTACCACATCACTTGCAGGTGGCTCACCCATCAACTGCAGCTGTTCGTCGGTCATCACCGGCATCGGCGATACGCCCGCGGGCATGGTCTCACCTTTCTTGCTGTCATAAAGCTGGCCGTTATCGCCAAGCACAAGACCATGCTCGACCGCATTTTCAATGACCTGCGGCGCCCAGGTCACACCGCCGCCAGCATCATCACCACCAAGGATGGCCATGATCATTCCGTAGTCGGTGCTGATATTCTCAAACCCGCGAAAAATGCCGGTTGGAATGTTGAAGATATCGCCTTCTTCCAGCACCACTTCACCAGCCTCACCCCACCGGCCCCAGAAGAAACGCCACCGCCCTGATTGTACGAAAAAGACCTCGGCGGTGCGATGCGTATGCAGGCTGTTGTGGCATTTTGGCGGCTGCCCGGCAGCGCCAATATTGAACCCGATCTTTTCGCTTATATGCACATGCTGGTCAGCACTTTCAGACACACCGCCACCAATGATGGTGAAGTTTTCCTTCTGGTCGCTGCCAGGGGTGTGCGCATCGATGAAAGCTGTCTTGCACGGGATCAATCCGCCGCGCCGGACAATGTTTTTTTCCATATCTTGAGTGGTCATCACATACTTTCTTTTGTCATCGGAATGTTTTGGCTCTTGTCATCGAAATGTTTTGGCCAGGCACATGTTATAGCCAGAACATGTTTAAAGCCGGGTTATCTTCCTATCGTGTTCCGCTGCTGCAATGCTTGCTTGTGACCTCGTGCTGCCGCGGATCACCAGTTCGCTTTCAATTTCAAGACGAATGGGACCGTCGCCGCCACCTTCAATCAGTTCAAAAAGCAAATCCACGGTTGCTGTAACCATTCGGTTGATGGGCTGGCGGATTGTTGTGAGATCATAGATTTCCCACGCCGCCATCTCAACGTCGTCAAACCCGATGATCGACACATCGTCCGGGGCAGACAGTCCGAATTCAACCTGCAGGGTTTCAATCACGCCAAATGCCATAAAGTCATTGCCAACGAAGATGGCGTCAGGCTTGTCAGCACGCCGAAACAATTCACGCGTGGCATCTATCGCCATTTCCCGCCGAAAGTGGCAATCGATACAGGTCAGCGGTGCCATGCCGGCATCATCAAGCGCCTTGATAAATCCCTGCTGGCGCTGGCGGCCGTTCAATGCCTTTTGCCAACCTGACAGATGTGCAATGCGCTGATGGCCGACCTGTACCAGATACTGGCCAGCATAATATCCGCCGTTGAAATTGGTGGCAGTTACCGAAGGCAACCGCGTGTCTTGCTGGCCACGATTGAAGAGAACAAAGGGAATGCCCAGCGCCTGCAGGCGCATGGTGAGATCATTCGACAGGCTGACCGATGCCAGAACGATGCCGTCAACCTGATGCGCCATCAAATCTTCAACGACACCATCGACCTCTTCCAGAGAATTCGCCGCGAAAAAGACCATCACGTGATAGCCACGGGCGTTCAACTCATTGGATAGTGTCTGCAAGGCCTCGGCATAAAAGGGGTTATTCAGATAGGCCAGAACGATGCCAATGGTACGCGAACGCCCGGTATTCAGCGACCGCGCCAGCGTATTGGGCAGATAGCCGAGTTCATCCGCCGCTCGCAACACGCTCTCACGCAGATCGGCCGACACATTTGTTCCCGGTGTAAAGACGCGGCTGACCGTTGGCTGGCTGACACCGGCACGCTTGGCGACCTCGATCGCGGTGACACGGTTCGGCTTCACAGACATCGCATCAGTCCATGATGCGCCAGTTCATGATGGACCACACCGGTGCGGGACCGGCCTGTGTGTGTGAATAACGTACGCCTGTCAATCACCATTGCCTCTAATTCTGATGCCGGTTTCTGCATCAAACAGATAGATGTGACCGGGGTTCAGGCGAATGCCGATCCTGTCCCCCTGGTCCTTGCGCAGATGTCTTTCACCGCGCGCAATAATCCGCTGCGCACCAAGCTGTACCGTCAGCAATGTGTTCTCGCCCGTATTCTCGAAAGAATAGATCGGCACATCCAGATCACCGTCGCCGGCCTCGGTGATATCGATATCATCGGCCCGCGCGCCCAGCACTACAACGTCACGATCCTTTGAATCAACAGCCACCAGCGCGGTGTTATCATCACTGGTGAATATACCGCCCCTGATGGATCCGGATACAAGATTCATCGCAGGTGATCCGATAAAGCCGGCAACAAACATATTGGCCGGATCGTTATAGATTTCATCAGGGGTTCCAAGCTGCTGGATCACGCCATCACGCATCACTGCCACACGGTCGGCAAGGCTCATCGCCTCAATCTGGTCATGCGTGACATAAATGGTGGTGATTTTCAGCTCGCGGCTCAGATGCTTCAGCTCGGCCCGCATCGAAACCCGCAGTTTCGCATCAAGGTTTGACAGCGGCTCATCCATCAAAAACACTTTTGGCGTACGGACAATGGCCCGCGCCAACGCCACCCTCTGACGCTGTCCACCAGACAGGGCCCGCGGCTTGCGGCCCAGAAAATCAACCAGTTCAACCTGCGCGGCAGCGCGTTCAACAAGGGTGGCAATTTCATCCTTCGGGGTGCCCCGCACCTTTAGTGGATAGGCGATATTGTCAAACACACTCATATGCGGATACAGGCCGTAATTCTGAAAGACCATGGCGATGTCACGGTCTTTCGGCAGATCGTCATTGACCATCCTGTCGCCAATCCAGATTTCCCCGCCAGTGGGCTCCTCAAGGCCGGCAATCATGCGCATTGTCGTTGTCTTGCCACAGCCGGACGGGCCCAGCAGAACCAGAAATTCCTTGTCCCTGATATCCAGCGACTGGTTGTCAACGGCGATGAAATCGTCCCACCGTTTGGTGATATTCTTCAACAGGACTTCAGCCATCAGCGCACAGCTCCCATGGTCATGCCCTGCACAAAATAATTCCGGATGATCAGGGCCAGCACAAACATCGGAACCATAATGATGATCCCGGCCGCGCTCAGCAAATTCCAGAGGTCACCTTCCTCGGCCTTGAACAGGGCAAGTCCGATCGGCAATGTCACCGAATCCTTATTCGTCAAAATCAGGGCGAACAGGAACTCGTTCCAGCTGATGATGAAGCAGAAGATTCCGGCGGTCAGCAATCCGGGCGCGGCCATTGGCAGGACGATATTGCGGATCACCTGCAGGCGTGAGGACCCGTCGATCATCGCCGCCTCTTCGGTATCAAGCGGTATGCCGTCGATGAAGCCCTTGATCATCCAGATGGCGAAGGGCATGACGATCGCCAGATTGACGATGATCAGACCAAGGCGCGTATCCAGCAGACCCAGGTCTCTGAACATGACGAAAAATGGCAGAATAATCACCACGGCCGGCACAAACTGGGTGGCCAGCACCACCACCAGCATGGCTGTTTCGCCCACCATTCGGAACCGGCTGAATGAATAGGCTGCCATTGTGGCGGCCGGAATTGCGATCAGCACAGTCACGAAGGCGACAATCGTCGAATTGACCAGCTTGCGACCAAGATAATAAGGCGGCTCAAACACACTGCGGAAATTTTCCAGCGTCGGTGTAAACAGAATCTTCAGCTGGAAGACATCGATATGGTTCTTGAACGCAGCCAGAAAAATCCATGCGATAGGCACCAGCATCACAAGAATGGCAATGACAATCAGCGTGACCTGAAAGACATTCATCAGCTGTTTTTTCTGCTTGCCGGTCATCGACTATCTCTTGCGGAACACGAATTTGGCATATGCATAGGTCAGAAAGATCATCGGAATGACCATCAGCCACGCAACCGACGATGCGTAACCGACCTGTCCGTATTTCATGCCGTTGAAGTAAATGTAATGCGAAAGCGTCTGTGTGGCTGTCCCCGGCCCGCCATTGGTCAGCATGTATATCTGATCAAAGGTCTTCAGACTGAAAATGGATTTCAGGATAATCACCACCGCCAGAACAGGCAGCAATTGCGGCAGGGTCACATCCTTGAAAACGCGCCACGCGCCTGCGCCGTCAACCTGCGCGGCTTCGATTGTATCCTGCGGGATGCTGGCAAGGCCGCCGATCAACACCAGCGTCAGAAACGGAATCCAGCCCCACACATCAGCCATCACGCACACCGAAAAGGCCAGGGTGGGATTTGCCAGCCAGCTGACATCGGCCAGCGGCGGAATCAGCGCACCAAAAAAGGCATCGAACAGCCCAAATTCAGGATTGAACATGAATCGGAACGAAACGCCGATCAGGGCCGGGCTCATG
Source organism: Alphaproteobacteria bacterium (assembly GCA_016780765.1). Classification (GTDB taxonomy): domain Bacteria; phylum Pseudomonadota; class Alphaproteobacteria; order Puniceispirillales; family Puniceispirillaceae; genus UBA8309. The sequence goes on from JADHLH010000031.1 coordinate 9,662, forward strand.
GCAAATGGCAGGATCAGCAAAGTCTGAACACCGGAACGCAGACGCCCGCCGGGCACCAGCAAGATCGCCAGCCCAAGAGCCAGCAAGGTTGTCAGACCAACCGTGACGACGGTGTAAATGGCCGTCACCTGAACCGAATTCCAGAATGCCGGCTCATACAGGATCGCCCAGCTGTAATTCTCCCAGCCAAGATATTGATCCAGTGATCCGGGCCGGTTCAGTCGCCCAACGGTGAAAGACAGGCGCAGGGATTCGATCAGCGGCCAGATTGCCGTCACGAAAACCACCAAAACCGCCGGCATCACCAGCAGATATTTGAGCGTATTGTCTTTCATCTATCCAAGCTGTTTGTCGCTGCCCACCCTGTGTGTCACAGGATGGGCAGGATTTTTCAAGACAAACCGGGTTTGTCGTCAGCCCGGTTTCTAGTTGATCCGGCCTGCCCGACGCAGCACACGGTTTGCCTGCTCGGCAGCCTGCAGCATCAAAGCACGCGTGTCGCCGCCAGACGCAGCTTCGGCAATTGCCGCAGACAGCAAATCGCCAACTTCCGGCCACTCAGGAATCTGAGGCATGATGTCCGACTGCTTCAGGGACTCCCACGCGGCGTTCTGGATGTTGTCATTGGCCGCATTCACATCTGCATCGGTAAGCGACGTGATATGCGTAACCACATTGTTGACGATCTTCTTGCCCTTGACCTCGCGCACGGTGGCGTTGGCCTTGTCCATGGCCGGGTTGGACAGCCACTTCATGAACTCCCAGCTTGCGTCCTTGTTCTTTGAATAGTCAGAGATCGCAAACGGCATGGAGATGGCATAGGTCTTGGTTGTGCCTGAATAGGCAGGCATACGAATGAAACCGATCTGATCTTTTGTCAGGGTCGATGCCTCGGGGTTCTGGAACGCCGAGTAGAACCACCACCAACCGGGGATCATCGCTGATTTACCCTGCATGAATGACTGGCGTGCGTCCTGCTCGACAAAGGCCACTGAGTTCGGATTGGCCACACCATGTTCGGTCAGAAGCTTGACGTAATCTTCCGTTGCCTTGATGGCGGCGTCACTTGTCCAGCCAGCACTGCCATCAGCGTTGAACACATCTTCGCCAGCGCCCCACAGGAAGTTCAGCCAGATGAACAGTGACTGGCGGTTGCCGTCATTGTTGTAATAAAGCGCGATAGGGGAAATATCGTCATGCGCCCAATTCTTGCCCATGGCAGCGATCTCTTCCCATGTGCTTGGCGGATTCGGGATCAGGTCCTTGCGATAAAACAGAACCTGAGGGTGGGCCCGCAGCGGGAAGCCCAGAGTCTTTCCCTCAAACTGCGCTGACCGCGCAAAAGCGGCTGGATAACGATCCATCGAAATGCCGTCACGCGCCATCAGATCATCAATTGGCATCAGCCAGTGTGCATTTGGTGGGCCCCAGCTGTCGAGATAGTTCACCACATCGAAATTGCCGTTTGCAGCAATACCTTCGGCGTTCATCTTTTCCTGGAGCGACCCGAATGGAATGAATGTCCATTCAGTCTCGATGCCGGTGAGTTCAGTAAATTCATCATCGCGCAGCATCAGACCGTCAAACTGAGGCGTCACCACACTCAGAATATTCAGCTTGGTACCGGCAAAAGGCTTTCCATGAAGCAAATCATAGGGCAGCTCGCCCGCATTCGCGGCAAAACTTGCAACCGACAGCGCTGCAGCAGTCAATCCCGCTTTCAACAAACTCAATTTTCGCATTCTTTCCTCCCAGTATGCTGTTGAGTCCTATCCTTCTGAACGAAGTTTATGCGAGTATCCAAGCAAATGCTGAATACGTATTCAAGCACTGAAATTTTCAACACTCAAAATTTCTTGAAACCCCGAAATCCGCAGGGCAGGAGTACAGCCACATCCCTGATCACATTTCTCGACTCATTTCTGGCCAGAATTCTGTTCACGGGTACCGGTGTGGGGTACCGGTCACATGTCGGGCAGGCTCGCAGCCAGTTTTTGGGGGGAAATACGGTATTTTCTCAAGGGTTCATATGGCCTGCAGGCAAGAATGAGTCAGCCGCAAAAATTCCTGAAGAATGCCCTCAGCTGAAGGAGGCCAGCCCGCCTTCGCGCTTCAGAAAGCTGACAAGTTCATCAACCCCGGCACCTTTGCGCATCGAGCCGAAGATAAACGGCAAGGCCCCGCGTCCGGCAGCCGTGTCAGCGCGCATCTGGTCAAGATCAACCTCGACATGCGGGGCAAGCTCGATCTTGTTGACGACCAGCATGTCCGATTTCAGCAACGCCGGTCCCTTCTTGCGCGGAATATCGGCCCCCATGCAGACATCAATGACATAGATGGTCAGATCAACCAGCTCGGGGCTAAAGGTCGCCGCCAGATTGTCACCGCCTGATTCAATCAGAATCAGCTCAAGATCAGGAAACTGCTGCTTCAGATCCTCAACCGCTGCCAGATTGACCGACGCATCCTCGCGGATGGCGGTATGCGGACAGCCACCTGTTTCCACCCCGCGAATCCGGTCAGCTGGCAGTGCCTGCGCACGCACCAGAAAATCGGCATCCTCACGGGTGTAGATATCATTCGTGATCACTGCCATCGACATGTGCGATGACAGCGCCCGGCACAACACCTCGGTCATGCTGGTCTTGCCAGCACCAACCGGCCCGCCAATACCAACACGAAGCGGCCCATGCTTCAGACGGCCGGGTGTCGGATCAATGCCGGGGGTATCAATGCCAGCGGTATCATTTAAGGGCGTGGAAACAGCCTGACGTGTCATGTGCGATAAATCCTTTGTGTTGCCGTTTCATGTTCAAATGCGCAGAGATCGGCACCGGGGGCAAAGCTGCCAACCGCGTCAACCTTTGTTGCCATGGCGCGGGTGGCTGCCTGCTGAATGACCGGGGCCAGTGACAGAAGACAGGATTGCCCGTCAATCTGGCCGATTGGCACTGCCCTGACTGCCACTGAAATCTGGTTCATGCAGACCGCCTGAACAAACGCGGCCAGCACCGGTTGCGGTTGCAGGTTCAACTGGCGCGCCGCCATGCCGATGGCCACCGGATAGGCAAGACCGGATGGCAAGGTGATGGCTTGCGTTTGTCGCATAACGCTGATGAAGGCGGCACCAAGTTCGGTCGTCTCGCGATGGCGTTCCGCCCCCGCACATAATGCCAGACACAGATCATTCACATCCTCATCGGCCATGGCCGCGCCCAGAAACACCGCATCGGTGAACGCAGTGCCATGCAGCATCGATATCGTCAGCCAGCTGGCAAGGCTGGCACGACCATCAACATCACCGCGGTGAATGGCAGTCTCCAGCCCGCTGGAATAGCTGAAAGCCCCGATGGGAAAGGCTGGCGAGAACCAGTTCTGCAGGATCAGCAATGGCGTCTGGTCGGTTTCGGTCATCTGCTATTCATGCCCATGCGTATGACTATGTGACTCACCGTGCGAATCACCATGATCGTGACCGTGGGTGCGCCCATGCCCATAGGCACCGCCTTCCGGCGTGAAGGGCGCTGTGACCTCTGTCACCATCGCACCAAGACCTTCCAGCATGCCTTTCAGCACTTTGTCCTGCCGGATCAGCAACCTGTCAGCCGCAATCTGGCAGGGCGTGTGCCGGTTGCCGACATGCCAGGCGATGCGCACCAGATGTTCGGCCCGCACTTCGTACAGCGGTTCCACCGCGGCGCACACCGCGATCACCCGTCCATCATCAAGACGAAACCCCTCACCCTGATTGATCGAACACGTTTCCGGCAGTTCCACAAGGAACGCCTCACCACCATCGCTGACCAGACGTTTGCGACGCAGGAACCGCGCCTCATAGTCAAGCGTCACCGTATCGGCAGCATCGCCGCGGTGGATATGATGTTCAATTTGTTGTGCCAGATGCATGCGCGCGCCTCAGAACATGAAATAGCGCTGCGCCATCGGCAGCTCGCTTGCCGGCTCACAGGTCAGCAACTCGCCATCAGCGCGCACTTCATAGGTTTCCGGATTCACCTCTATGTCCGGGCAATAATCATTATGCACCATATCGGCCTTTGAGATGGTCCGGGTGTGTTCAACCGGCACCGTTGTCTTGGCAAGACCCAGCGCCGCGCCAATGCCCGCATCCTGCGCCGCTGCACTGACAAAGCTGACAGCAGAGTTTTGAACGGACCCGCCAAAGGCAGCAAACATCGGCCGCGTATAGACAGGTTGCGGGGTTGGAATTGAGGCATTCGGATCACCCATCTGTGCACAGGCAATGCTGCCACCGATGATCACCATCTCGGGCTTCACCCCGAAAAAGGCCGGATGCCACAGCACCAGATCGGCACGTTTGCCAACGGCAATCGATCCGATATGCGCCGAAATACCATGCGCAATCGCCGGGTTGATGGTGTATTTGGCGACATAGCGCTTGACCCGCACATTGTCATTATCGCCGGCTTCCTCTGGCAGGCGTCCGCGCTGTACCTTCATTTTGTGCGCGGTCTGCCAAGTGCGAATGATGACCTCGCCAACGCGGCCCATGGCCTGACTGTCCGAGGCGATGATCGAGAACGCCCCCATATCATGAAGGATATCCTCGGCAGCGATTGTCTCGCGTCTGATCCGGCTTTCGGCAAAGGCGACATCCTCGGGGATGGATTTGTCCAGATGATGACAGACCATCAGCATGTCCAGATGCTCTTCCAGCGTGTTCACCGTGTAGGGACGCGTCGGGTTTGTCGATGATGGCAGCACATGGGCCTCACCGCAGATCTTGATGATATCCGGCGCGTGGCCACCGCCAGCACCCTCGGTATGAAAGGCATGGATGACCCGCTGCTTCATCGCGGCGACAGTGTTTTCGACAAAGCCGCTTTCATTCAGCGTGTCGGTATGGATCATTACCTGCACATCCATCGCATCGGCCACGCTGAGGCAATTGTCGATGGCGGCCGGGGTGGTGCCCCAATCCTCGTGAAGTTTCAGGGCACAGGCCCCGCCCAGAACCTGTTCTTCAAGAGCCGCTGGCAAGGCAGCATTGCCCTTGCCAGCAAAGGCCAGATTCATCGCGAACGCATCTGCCGATTGCAGCATCCTGCCGATATGCCATGGCCCGGGCGTAACCGTTGTGGCCAATGTGCCATGCGCAGGACCGGTGCCACCGCCAAGCATGGTGGTCAGGCCGGAATGCAGGGCATCATCAATTTGCTGCGGGCAGATGAAATGGATATGGCTGTCAAAGCCGCCCGCTGTCAGAACATGGCCTTCACCGGCAATGGCCTCGGTACCGGGGCCGATGACAATATCAACGCCCGGCTGGGTATCCGGATTGCCGGCTTTGCCGATGCCGCAGATGACACCGTCCCTCAGCCCGATATCCGCCTTGAAGATACCAGAGACATCCACAACCAGCGCGTTGGTAATAACCGTATCGACAGCGCCGTCTTTGCGGCTGGCCTGCGACTGGCCCATGCCGTCACGGATGACCTTGCCGCCGCCAAATTTCACTTCCTCACCATAGGTGGTGTAGTCCTTTTCCACCTCGATGATCAGGTCGGTGTCGGCAAGACGCAGCCTGTCGCCCGTGGTGGGGCCATACATATCCGCATAAGCGGCGCGGGATATCTGTTTGGGCATCAGAGACCTCCCATGATCTGCTGGTTGAAGCCAAATACGCGGCGCGCGCCGGACAGCGGCACAAGTGCCACCTCGCGGCGCTGGCCCGGTTCAAACCGGACAGCCGTGCCGGCGGCAATATCAAGGCGCATGCCGCGCGCCGCATCGCGGTCGAATTCCAGCGCCGGATTGGTTTCTGCAAAATGATAGTGACTGCCAACCTGAACCGGCCGGTCACCTGTATTGGCGACGGTGATGCTGATCTGCTCGGCGCCTTCATTCAGGGTGATATCGCCGTCCGCCGGCATGATTTCTCCGGGGATCATGACATGCCTCCGTTGCGAATGGGGTGATGTACGGTCACCAGTTTGGTGCCGTCAGGAAAGGTCGCCTCGACCTGAACATCGTGGATCATCTCGGAGATGCCATCCATGCATTGCTCTTCGGTGATCACATGCGCGCCAGCCTCCATCAGATCAGCCACCGACCTGCCGTCACGCGCGCCCTCGACAACGAAATCGGTGATCAGCGCAATGGCCTCTGGATGGTTCAGCTTTACGCCGCGCGCCAGCCTGCCACGGGCCACCATGGCCGCAAGGCTGACAATCAATTTGTCCTTTTCTCTTGGAGTCAGTTTCATCATCTACCTCATGATTGCCAGACACGCGGCACCTGCTGGCCGCGCATGGAATGCAGAATATGGGAAAGATCGGCCTTGCCCGTCATTGTCTCGGCGGCCAGCAGGCGCAGCACGAGGCGTCCCTGCCAGACCGAACAGCCAACGCGCGATGCCAGTGATGGCAGAACCGCTGCCAGGTCGGCATGAACTTGTTCAAGCCGCGGGCCGACATAGACAAGAGTGGCCGCCATTTGCGCCCCGCCCGCACCGGCCGCGCCGCCAAGCACCAGCGGCAGATCATCCTGAATGGACAGCGCTTCGGCATGGACAAGCTGGCTATCGCAGCGAATCCGCCAGCGATCGGTGAAGTGGCATTTCTGCAAACGCTCCCCCATCGCGTGCCGGCCAAAGACCAGAGATTCAAGGGCCAGAACTTCACTGTCGGCATCAAGATCAATCTCGATCCGTCTGCCAAGCCGGCTTTCATCGAACAGAATTGTTTCCTGCGGCAGCCAGAAAAGTGACGCGCCGTTTCGTGCAGTCAGCTGAACATCCATGCTGGCGATGTCGGCATTGCTGCTGCGATAGGCGCGCTCGGCTGCCTGGGTTGTCATCATGACCCGGCTGGCATCTGCCACCGCGCGGTACTGATAGGCATCGCCACCGGTAATGCCGCCCGCCGTATTGACCAGCACCACCTCTTGCGCGGCACCATAACTGCGCGGCAGCAACGCTTTTGCTGCGCCGGACTGATACAGACGGTCAAGCGCGGATGCGCGAAAGCCGACCTCGGCGGTGCCGCGTGATCGCTGGAGCGTCTTCGTAAGGGTGACCGTACCGTCCATCATATTCGTATATACTTAACTATTCACGGCTCAGACTCCAACCGATTGACGCAATCGCGCCTTGTCAATGGTCGCGGTGCGGCTCTCATAAACAATCTCGCCGCGCGTCATCGCGAAAATCTGGTCAGCAAGGCCGAACGCAAAATCGAAATATTGCTCAACCAGAACAATTGCCATGGCTTTCTGTCCGCGCAGATAGCTGATCACCTCACCGATCTGGCTGATGATATTTGGCTGAATGCCCTCGGTCGGCTCATCAAGAAGCAGCAAGCGGGGCTTGGTAATCAGCGCCCGCGCGATTGCCAGCTGCTGCTGCTGGCCGCCTGACAGGTCGCCGCCTCGGCGATCCAGCATCGTCTTCAGCACAGGAAACAGATCATAGATTTCACCGGGTATGAATTTCTGGTCGGCAGCAAGGCAGCCAAAGCCTGTCTCAAGGTTTTCGCGCACTGTCAGCATCGGAAAAATAAAACGGCCCTGCGGCACATATCCAACCCCGGCATGCGCCAGCTGGTCCGCTCGCAGGCCGGTGACATCACGATCATCCAGCGCATAGCTGCCACCACTGCTTGGATGAGTGCCGGACAGAATCTTCAGCAACGACGTCTTGCCGACACCGTTTGATCCCATGATGCATGTGACCTCGCCGATATGGGCGCTCAACGAGACACCATGAAGGATTTGTGATGACCCGTAATGCAGGGTCAGGTCAGTGGCCTGCAGCATTCCTATCTCCCGAGATAAACATCAATGACCTGCTGGTTACCGGTGACGAAATCCATCGATCCTTCGGCCAGCACCGTGCCTTCATGCAGAACGGTGACCCGGCAATCCAGGGCGCGGATGAATTCCATGTCATGCTCGACAACAACCACCGACCGTGTCTTGGCCAGCTCTTTCAGCAGACTGACAGTGACCGCGCGTTCCGGGGCTGTCATACCGGCGGCCGGCTCGTCAACAAGCAGCAATTTCGGCTCCTGCGCCAGCAGCATGCCAATCTCCAGCCACTGTTTCTGACCGTGGCTGAGCGCACCAGCCCGCCGCGCAAGGCTGTCAGCAAGCTGGATCTGCGTGGCGATTTTCAAAATTCTGTCCTCATCATGGGCTGATCGACGATATGTCAGAACCGCTAACGGGTTGCGCCGATTGGCAAGCGACATCATCAGATTGTCATGCACCGTCTGGTCTTCGAATGTCGTCGGCTTCTGGAACTTGCGACCAATGCCAAGCTGGGCGATCTGCGATTCCGACCGTTTCAGAAGCGAGATGCTGGTCGCACCCCAGCGCACATCCCCGCTGTCGGGTCTGGTCTTGCCGGTCACGATGTCCATGAAGGTTGTCTTGCCAGCACCGTTCGGGCCGATGATGGCTCTGAGCTCACCCTCGCCAATGTCAAAGCTCAGGGCGTTGATTGCCTTGAACCCGTCAAAGGACACCGAAACATTGTCGACGTGAAGAAGCTGTGCCATCACTCTTTTCCTCGCACAGTGAAGCGGTCAATCAGCCCGCCAAGACCTTGCGGCGCATAGATGGTCACAACGACAAAGCTCAACCCCAGAAGCACCAGCCACCAGTCGGTCCAGATGATGGTGGCAAAGCCAAGCGGGATATCGGGGGCCTGACCGCCGGTGAAATAGCTGGACAGCAGCGAGACAAAGGCCGCGCCGATGACCGCACCATAAATCCGCCCACGCCCGCCAATCGCCACCCAGACCGCAAGATAGATTGAAGCAATCGGTGCCAGCTCTGTCGGATTGATGATACCCGCCTGCGGGTAATAAAGCGCCCCGGCCACCGCCGCGATCACCGCCGTCAGCACAAAGATGAACAGCTTGTAGCTCTCGACGTTATAGCCAAGGAAGCGCACCCGCGCCTCATCATCGCGAATACCCCGGACGATGTTGCCAAGCTTGCTGTCGACAACCGCCATCGCGCCGATATACGTGACGGCTAGGGCAAGTGCGCTGACCAGAAAGAAGATGATCGACAGGGTGCCCTGCGAGATATGGTCAAAGCCGGGAATATTCTGCAGACCCGACAGCCCGTTATTGCCGCGAAGCCCACTGTCGTTCTGCAACAGATACAGCGACAGCGCCAGGGTCATCGCCTGCGTCAGGATCGACAGATAGACGCCATTGACGCGTGAGCGGAACGCCAGCCAGCCAAAGACAAAGGCAAGCAAACCGGGCACCAGAACGACAAAGGCCAACTGTACCCAGAACAGATCGGCAAAGGCCCAGATGGCCGGTATCTCGGCACCGCCAACGACGCCAAAGATCTGCGTGCCGACAGCCTCGCTGATTTCAGTCGGGCTTGGCGGAAGGGCATTGTTCCGCGCCGCCTCGATGACAATCATCTTGGTGCGGGCAAACATCATCCACATGCCGATCATGTAACCACCAAGCGCAAAGAAGGCAAAATGGCCAAGTGACAGGATACCGCAAAAACCCCAGACCAGGTCCATGGCGATGGCGATCATGCACAGGCACAACGTCTTGCCAAGGGTCTTGGTAAAGCTGGTCGAGATCACGCCAATCCCGAATCCCTCTCCAAGTATGGTCACCGCGATCGAGACCAGTGCCAGCACCCCCAGAAAGACCAATACGGACGGGTTGCTGATCAGATGTCGGGTCAGGACGGTCCTTTGCAAGAGGTCAGACATTGATCAGGCCTCCGCCGCGCGGCCCTTTTGGGCGATGATGCCACGGGGCCGGAACTGGATGAACAGAATGATAAAGATGATCATGTAGGTTTGCGCCGCCAGCGTATTCGAAGGGTTGAACCATTCGATCCCCTTCTGCAACGAGCCGATCATCACCGCCCCGGCAAGGGTGCCCCATATATTGCCGACGCCGCCGACAACAACCGTCATGAAGCTCTGCACGATATAGTCGGCACCAAGTTCGGAGGTCACCTTGGAATAGAGGCCGATGGCAACACCGGCAATGCCGGCAATGCCGGACCCAAAGCCGAAGGTCAGCATGTTGATCCGGTCAGGATTGATACCCATGCTGGCGGCCATCGCCGGATTTTGGGTCACGGTTCTTGTCTCGAGCCCGAAACGGGTGCGCTTCATCACATACAGAAGAAGACCGAGAAACAGCAACGCAAGGAAGAAAATGGCAATGCGGATATTGCTGATGGCCAGCACATCATTCACCGCAAAAGCCCCGTCAAGCCAGTCGGGCGATGTCAGCGGCCGCGCCTGTGTGCCAAAAATGTTCTTTGCGATCTGCTGCAGTGCGATGCTGATACCGAACGTGGCAAGAAGCGTCTCCAGCGGCCGCTTGTAAAGATGGCGGATGACAAGCCGTTCCATCACCACACCAGCGGCAAAGGTGACAAGAAATGCCGCCGGTACCGCGATGATAATCGACAGGGTGTAGTTCGGCACGAAAAGCTGCACGACATAGCCTGTGTAGGCACCCATCATGATGAACTCGCCATGCGCCATATTGATGACCCGCATCACGCCAAACGTAATGGCAAGGCCGATGGCCGCCAGAAAATAGATGGAGGCGAGGCTGAGCGCATCTACCAGAAGATCGATATATTTATACAAGGTGACCTTTGTCTGAATGGCGTTCAGAACATCCCGCGCCGCATCTGTGACCAGCGATGACGGGTTGTCATAGATCGCAAAGAACCGCGCATTATCAACCGCCTGTTGCCGCGCCTGATCGGAAATGAGCTGCGGCGCGACCCCGCGATCAACAAGCTGCTGATAGGCAGCATCGCGCGCGGTATCACTGTCGAGACCGGATGTTGGATAGCCGCCCACTTTGCCGTCAACAGTGGCGGCGATCAATGCCTCGTCGCGCATCGCCCGTGTCACGAAGGCTGGTGCCAGCCCGGCAGCGACCATCATCTCGTATGCTGTCACAACGCTCAGCTCGGCATCCTTGCCGCCAAATTCCGACAGCCTGGCTGCCGACCCGTCGGACCTTTTGATCGTGCGGCCGGGTGTAATCTCCCGCGCCAGGTTGGCATCGTCCGGCAGCGTTGTCGCAACGCGCACTGTACTTGTCAGCATCGGGGTCAGGGCAGCGCGCACATCAAGCGACAGGTCACCGGCAAGGCCGCGTATCGCCTGCTCGACCTCAGCATCATCTGTGCCATGCGCCAGCATGCCGAACACATATGCCTTTTCCATTTGCACCTTCAGGGCTGGCACAGTCTCGTTGGTGATCGCCGCCTTCAATGGCGCGAGATGCGATGACTGGATATCGCGCAGCAATGTTGTCAGGGTTGTTTCGCGAATGTCAGGATCAGGATTGCCAAGCTGGAAAGGGACAAGCGTGGCTGCAATCTTCGAGCGCACCCCGCTGTTCGGCTTGATCTGCTTTATTGATTTGGTTGACACGAGGCCGATCTCGGCCCCCGTGACAGCGTCACGGATCAGCATTTGCTTTTTGCCATCAGCCGATTTCGCAGCTTTTTCGGCAAGGACAAACCGTCCGCTTTCCTTGATGAAGTAAAGTTTCTTGGCCTGCCAGTCAGTAAGGAACCGTTCCGCTTCCGCGCCGCCATATTGCTGAAGCGCGTCAAGCACCGGACCGACTGTTTTGGATGAGCTCTTTGTAATCAGCTTGGCGTTTGTCTGGACAAGGTCCTGCAAACTGGCTGTGGCGATGGCCGGTGTCAGCACCAGCAGGCAAAGGCTGGTCAGAACGGCAACAATAAATTTATGCACGGTATTCAATCCATAAAACTTCGGGGAGCCCGGAGACATGCATCATGTCTCCGGGAACGTTCAGTGTGGTCGGATTGGCCGTCTAGTAGATCGACTTGATCTGGACGCAGGTCTCTGTCGCGGTATTGAACCTGCCGCACTTCAGTTCCTTCCAGTCAGATACCAAAACCTTTGATTCCGGCAGGAAGTCTGTCCAGGC
>JADHLH010000032.1 GCA_016780765.1 Alphaproteobacteria bacterium
GGTGATACCGTTCGCACTGCTCCAGGAATTTATCAACGCCAATTATTCAAATTATTCGACACTGGTGCTTGGTATCGCCTTTTTGGTGATCGTCTATTTCCTGCCGCATGGAGTTGTCGGGCGGATTGAACAAGTCGTCTCAAGGCGGAGGCGGTCGACATGGTAGCTACAGTTCTCAGCGTGGCGAATGCCACCAAACGGTTCGGCGGTCTCGTTGCTGTCAACAATCTCTCATTCGAGGTGAACCGCAACGAGGTGATGGGCATTATCGGTCCGAACGGTTCCGGCAAGACCACCATGATGAACCTGATTTCCGGTGCTTTGCGCATGAGTGAGGGCTCTATCAGCCTTGAGGGCAGATTTATCAGCGCACTGAAAGCCAACCAGATCAATCGGCGCGGGATTTCGCGCACCTTTCAGATGGTGCGGGTGTTGCCAGGGTTGAGCGTTGCCGAAAATTGCATTGCTGGCATGGCATTCGGGCCGCGCCGCATGTGGGGTGACGAGGCACGCTATGAAGCTGGCAGGCTGCTTGAACGTGTGGGGCTGGCAAAGCATGAAGCCCTGCCTGTCGGGTCATTGACCTATATTGATCAGAAACGTCTGGAGCTGGCGCGTGCACTGGCGGCAGATCCAAAGCTGCTGTTGCTTGATGAATGGCTTGCCGGGTTGAACCCGACAGAACTGCAAGAGGGGATAGAGCTGATCCGGTCGCTGCGCGAGGATGGCATTACCATTATTCTTGTTGAGCATGTCATGGATGCCATTCGCATGCTGTGTGATCGTTGTGTTGTGATGGCGGCTGGAAGCAAAATCGCCGAAGGAACGCCAGATGATGTTCTGGCCAATCCCGAGGTAATCAAGGTTTATATCGGGGAGGATGTCTGATGCTGAAGGTGGACCATCTTTCAGTTGCCTATGGTCAGCACCGCGCACTTGATGATGTTTCAGTGCAGATTGCCAAGGGCGAAGTTGTTGTCATTCTGGGCGCAAATGGTGCCGGAAAATCATCACTTCTGCGCACCATAGCCGGACTTTCCAAAGGACATTGTGAAGGCGATATAAGTTTTGACGGCGGATCGCTTATGGGCGTGTCACCGGATGATATTGTCACCGGCGGTATCGCACTTGTCCCAGAAGGCCGTGCAATCTTTGGTGACCTTAATGTCGAGGAAAACCTGCGCCTTGGTGCCTACAATGAACGGGCCCGTGCCAATGAAGCGGCCAATCTTGACCGTGTGCTGACCCTGTTCCCAAAATTGCGTGACCGGCGCAAGCAGATCACCCGCACAATGTCGGGTGGTGAGCAGCAAATGGTGGCTATCGGCCGGGCGCTGATGTCAGACCCGTCGATCCTGATGCTTGACGAACCCTCGCTTGGTCTGTCGCCCCTGCTCAGCAAAGAGCTGTTTCAAGCCTTGGGCAGCATTCGTGAAACCGGACTCGGTGTACTGGTGGTTGAACAGAACGCGAAGCTGTCTCTTGCCATTGCCGACCGTGGCTATCTGATCGAGAACGGTCATATTGTCGGCGCAGATGATGCCGCCAGCCTGGCAGCGGACCCGGCTGTTCAGGCGGCTTATCTGGGTGGAAAGCCGAAAGGTGTCGGCACACTGGCACCAGGACCCGCTGCCGCTGCGGCAAAACAGGTAAGCGAGGCATCAACTCCCGCGACGGGATCGGGACGAGTTTATGTCACGCCTGCCGGCCTTTCTGGCGGGGCGGTCGCTGCTGGCTCGTTGATCGGTGAAAACCTTGAAAGTCTGCTCGGGCGGGCAAATGCGGCCGCTCGGCCCGCATCGACGCTTGGCACGCCGCAAGCTGCCAGCACAAAGAAGGGGCCAAAGATCATTGAAGTTACACCAGAACCAGAAACGGATGCGATGGCATCGTTACCAACAGCGGGTTCAGGTCATGGCACAGTTGGTAGTGATGGACGGATTGAGTCAATGCTTGCCGACTTTGAAGCTGCAGCTCAGAAAGCCCGTCAGCCCCGGCGTAATGGCGGGGGCAATGCACCTGCCAAGGACAGTCCACAGGGCTATGAGCCTGTCGCTCTTCCGGAAATTCCGGTGTTCCGCAAGGCCAAAATTGAGGTGTTCAAGCGTGACAAGAATGGCGCGCTGGTGAAAGCAAGGGAGGCTTAAATGGCACGATCCTTCGACAATTTGTATATCGGTGGGTCCTGGGTCCCGGCAGGTTCGTCATTTGACGATCTGAACCCGGCAGACGGGTCTGTCTGGGCGCGCGTTGCGGACGGTAACGGTAGCATGGCCACCCGTGCCATTGAATCCGCTCAGGCAGCATTTCCCCAATGGTCGGGTCTGAACTACAACGAGCGCGCCCACTATATGCTGAAAGTCGCAGACGAGTTTGAGCGTCGGCGCGAGGACCTGGTGGTCGCGCTACAGGGCGAGGGTGGCGGTTGGTTCGGCAAGGGGATGTTCGAATCCGGATATGTGCCGGAGGTGTTCCGTGCAGCCGCCGCCATGACCTACAATTCCATCGGTGAGGTTATGCCCTCGGACCACGGTAAAGTGTCGATGGCAATGCGTCGGCCGATCGGTGTGGTGACGGTGATCTCGCCGTGGAATTTTCCGACTTTGCTGACGGCGCGAGGTCTTGCTTTCCCGATTGCAGCAGGCAACTGTGTGGTGCTCAAGCCTTCCGAAGAGACTCCCTACACAGGCGGCATGATCTTTGCCGAGATTTTCGAGGCTGCCGGCGTGCCGCCCGGCGTGCTGAATGTGGTCACTTGCTCGCGCGAGAATGTTCCTGCAGTTGGCGACATAATTGTCGAGCATCCGCTGATCAAGGGGATCAGCTTTACTGGCTCGACCCCTGTGGGGCGGGTGATCGCAGCCAAGGCAGGGGCGCATCTGAAGAAGTGTTGTGTCGAGCTTGGTGGCAAAGACGCGCTGATCATCTGCGACGATGCTGACATGGAACGCGCAACCGCAGCGGCCAATTTTGGCAGCTTCATGCACCAGGGGCAGATCTGCATGTCGGTCGAGAAGATCCTTGTCCAGGAGTCGGTGTATGATGAATTTCTGTCTCGGTTTGCCGCACGCGCGGCAAAGCTGAAAGTTGGCGATCCAAGCGCTGACAACGGACATGTCATCGGCCCGCTGATCAATGACAAGCAGGCTGGCAAAGTCAGGGAGCAGATTGAGGACGCTGTCGCCAAAGGCGCCAAAATTGTGATCGGGGGCGGGGTCGAGGGACGCTTTGTCGAGCCAACAATCCTGACTGGTGTCACCCCAGACATGAAGGTCTATGCAGAGGAAACCTTTGGTCCGGTGGTGCCGGTAATACCGTACCGAACTGACAGCGAGGCCATCGCCGTCGCCAATGACAGTGAATATGGCTTGTCATCGGGTGTGATCACACGCGATGAATCGCGCGGTCTGGCAATCGCCGCTGCACTGGAGACAGGCATGTGTCACATCAATTGCAGTTCGGTAAATGACGAACCGCATGTGCCTTTTGGCGGATCAAAATCATCTGGCGTTGGACGGCATGGCGGACGCTGGTCGACCGAGACTTTCACCGAAACAAGGTGGGTGACCCTGGAACGTGGCGGGCGGGGCTTCCCGCCGGTGTTCTAGGCGCAGGGGGAAAAGAGGATGCAGGACACGGACTGGGCATCACGAGACTGGACCTATGGCAAGATACTCCGCGACAAGACAATCGTGGTGACCGGCTGTTCGTCGGGGATCGGACGCGACACAGCAAAGCTGATCAAACAGCTCGGCGGTGATGTCATCGGCGTCGATCGCAACAAGACAGAGGATTACGTCGATGAGCTGTATCTCGCTGATCTGTCTGACAGACGTACTATCAAGGCGCTGGTAAACGCGCTTCCTGGCCGGATTGACGGGATTGCGAACATTGCCGGATTGCCGCCGACCGCACCGGCAGATCTGGTGATAAAGGTGAATCTGGTCGGGTTGAAATATTTCACAGAGCTGATGGTGTCCAAACTGAATGATAATGGCTCGATTGTGAATCTTGCTTCGCTGGCCGGCTTCGGCTGGCCGGATGCGCTGGAGGCGATCAAGGCGTCCGAACATCTCGCATTCGAGGATGTCGAACGCTTCATGCATGATCACAAGATCAGCAATGAAGGCGGGAGAAGTTATTTCTTCAGCAAGGAGGCTCTTGTCGTCTGGACAAAGAAGAACCGCTGGACATGGCGTGACCGCGGCATTCGCATGAACGCCGTCAGCCCGGGGCCGGTCGAGACACCGATCCTTGCAGATTTCGTAAAGACCCTTGGCGCTCGTGCCGAGGAAGACATGTCGGTAAATGATCGCCCCGGCAGACCCGATGATATCGCGCCTGTCGTCTGCTTCCTGCTGTCCGATATGACCCACTGGTTCCGTGGGGCCAACCTGATGCTTGATGGTGGAATGTCTTCGCACATCTACCAGAACATGCACCAATTTTAACCCGAGAAGGAGAGAATGTGATGTCCGCTACATCGATTATTCTTCTGTTCATAGTCCTCGTCGCCATACTGGTTGTGATTGCGGCGTGGCTATATGAACGCGCGTCACGCGAGGTTTCGCTGGTACGCACCGGTCTTGGAGGACGCAAGGTCGTCCTCGATGGTGGGGTGATTGTGCTGCCCTATTTTCACAAGGTCAGCCGCGTCAACATGCAGACCATGCGCCTTGAAGTGAACCGGCATGGTGAGCAGGCGCTGATCACAAAGGACAGACTTCGTGTCGATGTCGGCGTCGAATTCTATGTGTCGGTGGAACCCACCGAGGATTCGATTGCCAGAGCCTCCCAGACGCTTGGCAGCCGCACATTTGAAGCCGACAAGCTTCGTGACCTCATAGAAGGTAAACTCGTCGATACGTTGCGCTCGGTGGCCGCTCAACAGACCATGGACGACCTGCATGAAGGGCGCGGCGCTTTCGTAAAGGAGGTGAAGTTGTCCCTGACTGAGGAAATCCGGAGGAATGGTCTCGAGCTTGAATCTGTATCATTGACGGCGCTTGACCAGACACCCTTTACCGCACTCGACGAGAACAACGCCTTCAACGCTGTTGGCATGCGCAAACTTGCAGAGGTGATCGCAAACTCAAAGAAAGAGCGCGCCAACATCGATGCCGATGCAGAAGTGTCAGTGCGGCGTTCGGCCATGGAAGCGGCGAAGCGGACGCTGCAAATTGATCTTGAGGAGCAGGAAGCGCAGATAGAGCAGGTGAAGACGCTGGAATCGCTTCGTGCCTCACAGCTTGCGCAAATAGCGGCAAGCAAGGCCGAATCTGAAATCGCGGCAAACGCGGCCAAAATTGAAATGGAGAAGTCCATCCGGGCCAGCGATATCCGGCGTGAAGAGGAAATAAGCAAGGCTGAGATTGCACAGCGACTGGCTGTTGAAACGGCGGAACAGCAACGCAACATCACACTTCGCAAGCAAAGCATGGACGAGGCCAAGGCCGAGGCCGCCGCCAGCGGCGCCCGCGCCGAAGCAGTGAAGGCTGCCGAAGCTATCGAGACAGCAAAGGCTATTGCAGCGGCTGAGCGTGGAAAGAGTCTGGATCTGATCAGTGCCGAGAAGGAAAGCCAAGTGCATGGGCTTCGCAAGCAGCATGCCGCTGACACCGAAGCAGACACGATGGTCAAGCTTGCTGGCGCGCGCCTGAAAGCGGCGCAATCAGAGGCCGATGCAGAGAAAGCAAGGCTGTCTGCCATGGCCGAAGAAATGGCAATAAAGGCAGAGAATGTGCGCGCCATGAACGAAGCCGAGAACGCCATGTCGCCGGAGGTCATTGATCTGGCGCGAGACAAGGCGCGCCTTGAAGCACTGCCGAAAATTGTCGAGCAAATGGTTCGGCCTGCCGAAAAGATTGACTCCATCAAGATCCATCACATCACAGGTGGCGCGCTTAATCGAGGTGGGGCATCAACTGGCAGTGAGAACGGTGGTGACAAGCCGCCGGTAAATCAGGCGTTGGATTCAATCATGGACATGGCGCTGCAATTGCCCGCTCTTCGCAAGATAGGCGAGGATCTGGGGGTTAGCTTTGAGGATGGAATGAGTGGCGTTGTCGATGACAGTCGCAACCCGCCCAAGGACAAAAGTTCGTGATCTGGAGCGATGAGGCGTTGTGGTTGCTGACGGGAGTGGCTCATGTTGCACACGGGTGGAAGTGACGCGCCCGTTACCACGGGCAACTATATCGATGGGGTAGCGCGCCCGGCCGATGGCGGCAGGACCTACGCGCTGTTCAATCCGGCGCGTCCCGATGAGCTTGTCGGCCATGCGGCACTGTCTTCTGTCAGCGATGTCGATGCAGCGGTGAATGCAGCCCATGGCGCCTTTGCTGCCTGGTCACGGACAAGCTACGCTGAGCGCGCTGCAAAACTGAATGAGGTTGCGGAATATCTTGAATCTGGTCAGGACGATGTCGATCAGCGGGCGCGGCTGTTCTGCCGCGAACACGGCAAGCCTATCAAGGAAACGCATCTTGAAGTGTCGCGGCTTGGTGAAAGATTCCGTATGACGGCGGCCTATGCCGATAGGTTGGCACGCGACGAGATTGAACACGGTCCACCCTTTGATACCATTATCACACGTCAGCCGCGCGGTGTGGCAATGCTGATCGTGCCCTGGAACTGGCCATTGTCTATCCTTGGGGCAAAGCTTCCGCAGGCGCTGATGGCTGGCAACACGGTGGTGGTAAAACCATCGGAATTGTCCGTTCTTGCGCCTGGTCTGACACTGCAGAAAATCGCCGAAATGTTTCCGCCTGGTGTGATTAATATTGTCACCGGTGATGCGGCCGAAATTGGTGACAGCCTTGTGGGACATCCGCTGGTCCGGTTTGTGAATTTTACCGGGTCGGTCCGTATCGGCAAACATGTGATGAAGGTGGCGGCTGACCAGATGACCCCGGTGACGCTCGAACTTGGGGGCAATGACGCAGCGATCGTGTGCGCCGATGCGCGTCTCGACGAGACGGCTTTCATGAATATGTATCTTGGCACCTTCATGTCGTCCGGGCAGGTCTGCATGGCGTTGAAACGTCTTTACGTGCATCGCTCACGCTATGACGAGGTGATTGAGGGGCTTGAAGCTGTCTGCAACCGGATGGTGGTCGGCGATGGCCTGCTTCCTGATACCAATATGGGACCGGTAAACAATGCAAAGCAGTTACAGATAATCACCAGTATGATCGAACAGGCCCGTTCAGCAGGTGCCGAGGTACGTGAATGCGGTCAGGTGCCAGATGAAGAGCTTTACCAAAAGGGCTATTTTCAACGCCCGGCGCTGGTCATCAATCCTGATCACACCCTCGACATCGTGGCCGAAGAGCAATTCGGTCCGGCGCTGCCTGTCATGCCATTCGACAGCGAGGGTGAGGCCGTCAGGCTTGCTAATGATTCCCGCTTTGGATTGTGTTCATCGGTCTGGACAGAGGACTGTGACCGGGCGCTGTTGATCTCCCGCCAGCTGGAAGCAGGATACACATATCTGAATAATCATGGCCCGACCGCGCAGGATTTTCGGGGGCCGTTTGGCGGGTTCAAGGACAGCGGGATCGGGCGCAACCTTGGCTATGAGGGTATTGCCCAGTTCCAGGGATATCACTCGATCTCGAGTAGTACTGGCTGGTTGTTTTAGCGTTTAAGCGTGGCATTGAGCGGATTGGGATCAGGTTATGAAAGAGCCATTTGAACTATACAGTGCCGAGATTGACGCGAATCCGTTTCCTGGTTATCAGCGGCTTCGTGATGAAACCCCATGTTACTGGAGTGAAAGCGCCCGGATTTGGTTTCTGTCACGCTATGCGGATGTCGCGCGGGCAGCCATCGACTGGCAGACATATTCATCTCTCAGTGGTAATTTGATTGATGAAATTCCGGGGCGGTCCGGCGGCACGCTAGGTACTACTGATCCACCCCGTCATGATCGCCTCAGGGGTCTGGCGAACCACGCATTTGCAAAGAAAAATTTGGGTGAGGTCATTGACCATGCCGAGGCTGTCGCTGTGCGGGCAGCAACCGAATGTGCAGGCGCGGCCAGCTTTGACTTCGTCAGCTCATTTTCCAGCAAGGTAACAGTGGATACAATACTGCACATGCTTGGCCTGCCTCAGCAGGATCCGGCTGAAATCAGATCGAAGGTTGTTCTGTCCATTTCGACAGACAAGGCCTCCAAAGGTCGCAATCCGAAGATGAACGAAGCGTTTGCCGATATTTCAAACGTCCTGAGTGATGCCGTGGCGATGCGGCGACGCAATCCGGCGGATGATCTGATTACCAAGCTTGCAGAAGCAGAAATTGATGGAGATGCGCTTACCGAGCGCGAGATCGTTCTGACGACTGCCATGTTTGTGGTGGCCGGCGTTGAGTCTCTATCCAGTTTCATGAGTATCTTTGCGATGAACATGGCGCAGATGCCGGATGTACAAGATGCCCTGCGACAGAACCCTGATCTGATGAAACCGGCAATCGAAGAATCGCTGCGCTACAACACCTCGGCGCAACGCTTCAAGAGACAGTTGACACGGGATGTGGAACTTCACGGTCAGCATATGCGCAAAGGAGACCATGTCGTCCTGGCTTATGGATCTGCCAACCGTGATGAAAGGCAATTTCCTGAGGCTGATATCTATGATCTGAGTCGCAATCCAAGGGGGCATCTGGGATTTGGTACGGGCAAACACTTTTGCATTGGCAATGACTTTGCGCGCATGGTTATGGAGCGTGCAATGCATGTATTTCTGGAGCGGGTGCCACCATTCAAACTGGCAGAAGACCGCATTGAGTGGGTACCTTCATCAAACTTTCGCAGCCCGATTGCATTGCCGCTTTTCACATGATCATGTTGGAAAAACATCCTCATGGCTGAACCGGTTATCTGTTGTATGTGGTTGCAGATTCAGCCCTTGCCAACAACAGGAATGGTGAATTGAAACGCCACTATGCGGTTTATTAGCGGTTTTTTTCTGGCGAACACCGTAAGCTCAACGATTGCCCCTTGAGCCTTTGTCACCTTCATCTTGAATAAATACAAAGCCACCAAATGGAGGGGCAAGGGGCCCTCGGCCAAATATCAGTTTTCTATATTTCGAGGGATATCAAAGTGTGAAGGCACTGCGGAAAGCGTGCAGCGCGTCTTCTGGATCATTTTTCGCAAATGCTTCCATCCCAACCGGGCCTGTATATCCCATGTTGTGCAAGGCTCTTGCAATCATTGGCCAGTTCATCTCGCCGGTGCCCGGCTCACACCGACCAGGGTTGTCAGCGACCTGCACTTCACCAATCCATGGCAGGCAGGCCTCGGCATGGCGGATCACGTCACCTTCACCTATCTGCGTGTGATAGAGGTCGAGGTTGATCAGGAGCTGTGGGCGGTCGACAGCCTATACCAGATTGAGCACGTCCGTCGTAGAGTTGAACGGACAGCCGGGATGTTCACGGAGATTCAGGTTCTCAAGGGTGAATTGTACGCCTTCCTCTTCGGCCATGTCGCAGATACGGTGCAGCGTGTCACGTGCGCGAATCCACATGCCCGGCGCGACATGATCAAGATGCCGGGTCGGCAGCCCGTGATCGCCAAGACCGGTCCCATGAAGGTTCAGTCGCTGCACGCCAAGTCGCTTTCCGACCCGCGCCGTCTCGCGCGCCGAGGCCAGCAAAAGGTCCGCCCCTGTTTCATCGGCAAGGCAGCCCTCAAGATAGCCATTCATGATGGTGAAAGTGGCGCCGGTCCGTTCCAATGCTTTCAGGTCCCAGTCTGCCCAGTTCCACAAACCGACACCAAAACCCATTTCGTGGAGACGTGCCGCGCGCCAGGGGACCGGTTTGTCGAGCCATAGCATTTCTGCACAAGCTGCAAGCTGGAAGGTCATCTCAAATATCCTGTGGTTTGTAGATTGTGAGGGCTGCAAACAAGGGGGCGTTTGCATTGGTTTGCGTCAGTGTGATTGCTGGCAGGGGTCTATATGGTTGTTGTCAGATACCACGGTGTCGAGGGTTGGCCGCTTAACCAATCTGGATGGTGGCCGGGTCGCTGTCGTCATAAAGCCGTTCGACAAAGCCGGCACGATGGCGCAATACGGCGTTGTTGTTCAGGTTGCCCTTGGCGGTGATTTCATGGGCTTTCACTGATGGCGGTTCACCCAGAACAATGGCCCGCACAATCCGGTTTGACGACCCGGTGGCCGTTTCAGCCAGCTTCGCCAAAACGGACCTGATCTTTGCGCAATAATGCGCGTCCTGAATGGTGCCATCATCGCCAGCCTGAAGGCCGAGCTGCGGATCTGGAAACACCAGCAGGCCGAGATCAGTGCGGTTTTCGCCAGTGATGACGATGTCCTGAGCAAGGCCTGCAAGAGCTGGCATCGCACCAAGCCTAAGCCTTGCGGACTGTACCCAGACCGCAGACAAAAGCTTGAAGTCCTCGCCAATCCTGCCGTCAAACTGGAGTCCTGATTCCAGCCTGTCCGGATCCGCGAAACAGACCGCATCGCCTGTTTTCATGAAGCCTTCGTCATCGAAAGTTTCAGCGTTCTTTTCCGGCTCCTCATAATAGCCTTCCATCACATTCGGCCCGCGCACACGAAGCTCATAACGGTTGTCATCAATGGGAAGGAGTCTGGCCTCCAATTCTGGGCCGGGAATACCGATCATGCCGGATGTGGCATTGCCCTCATAATGCATCAGGGCCATTGGCGCGGTTTCCGTCATGCCCCAGCTGGAGGTCAGCATGGGCACGCGTCCAAGCTCGATCATCGCCAGCTCTTCAATCCCCTGCCACACATCGGCAGGCAGGGATGCCCCCGCATAGAAGATGAAATCAAGATCGGCAAAGAAATTGTGGCGAAGCTGGGCATCCTCGCGCATCGCCTCGACCAGCATGGCATATCCGACTGGCACGTTTGCCGACATGGTGGGCTTTACCATCCGCAGGTTCTCAAGCGTGGTGTCGAACAAACCTTTTACAGGCTTGCCAGTGTCCAGATAC
Organism: Alphaproteobacteria bacterium; assembly: GCA_016780765.1. GTDB lineage: Bacteria > Pseudomonadota > Alphaproteobacteria > Puniceispirillales > Puniceispirillaceae > UBA8309. The sequence continues at coordinate 10,991 of JADHLH010000032.1, forward strand.
AACGCGCCGCCAAAGGCAAGCGCCATATTGAAATTGGAGTTGCCTGCAAAAACATGGTTCCAGGGAAGCCAGGACAGAATGACCGGTGGCCGTGCCTTCAGGAACGGCAGACAGCCAGAATACTGGTTCTGGTTTACGCACATCATATGATGGGTTTGTGGCACGCCCTTTGGCGTCGAGGTCGATCCCGATGTAAACAGAATCTTGGCCAGCGTCTGCGGGGTAACGGTATCACGCGCCGCGCTGATATTGGTGGTGCTGGCAAGCAATCGCTCAAAGGTGATCATGCCGGTCCCGGCAAGTCCGCCCACCACTTTCAGGGCATTGTCAAACTGTGGCAGTGCCAGCCCCCTTGCGAATTTTTCAGCATCCTCGGCAAACACCATCGCCGGACAGATTTTTTCTGCGATATGGATCAGGCGGGGCTGCGCATCCGGTATCAGGGAATATTGCTCGGCAACCGGCACAGTGGCGACGCCGATATATTGCGCGGCAAGCTTGAGGATGCCGTGTTTGATGCCAGGGCCTGAGAGGATGACGATTTTTTCACCGGGTCCGACACCATGATCCAGCAAACCGGCGGCGACGGCCTGAACCTGTGACAGCGCATCACCATATTTCAGTTCATTCCAGCCGGGGCCTGACCGTTCTGCCAGAAAGACCGCATCCGGTGTTTCCGCGGCCCAGCGATGCAGCCACTCACCGGTGTTCTGGGCCACTGGATCCAGTGTAAGCCCCGAGGACATGATCATCTCGCCATCCTCTCGATGATCAATCAACAGCTGGTGCTTGAGATAATCCTGTTTTGCGAACATCAACGCCCCGATCTTGTGGCGGCCAGCGGGCATATCCCGCGCCGGTCAATTTCTCTGGACAGAATTTGGCTTTGTCCATATTGTTATGAAATATAACAATATGGTTTGCAGGTGGTATGTCAACATCGAAGACCGCGCCACAAGAAAGATGGTAGCCATGAATATTGCAGGGGAGCAGGTCTGGATCACAGGCGGTGGCAGCGGTCTTGGTCTGGCGTGCGCGCGCCGCTTTGCGTCGCATGGCGGCAAGGTGATGATCTTCGACCTTGATGATGCAGCGGCGCAGGGTGAGGCCGCAAAGATCGGCGCGTCTGTGGTGAAGGTGGATGTGGCTGACGAGACATCGGTTGCGTCTGCGGTTGATGCCACTGTTGGCAAGACGGGTGCACCAAGGGTGTTGGTGAATTGCGCCGGCATCGGCCTCGCCGCGCGGATTGTCGGGCGTGAGGGCAAGCTGTCCACGGATGTTTTCACAAAGACGATCCATATCAATCTGGTTGGCACCTATCTGATGATGAGCCACGCTGCCCGCGCGATGCTGGCGCTTGCGCCCATTGCCGAAACTGACCAGCGCGGCGTCATCATCAATACCGCATCTGTTGCCTGGCAGGACGGGCAGCTGGGTCAGGCGGCCTATGCGGCATCGAAGGGGGGAGTGGCGTCGATGTGCCTGCCGGCAGCGCGTGAACTCGGCCAGTATGGCGTGCGGGTGATGACCATCGCGCCGGGTCTGTTTGAAACCCCGATGACCGACGGATTGCCCAACGATGTTCGCGAGGCCATTGGCGGCGATATTCCCTTTCCGTCACGCCTCGGTCTGGCCGAGGAATATGCGCTGCTTGCCGCGCAGATTGTCGAGAATCCCTATCTTAATGGAACTGTGATTCGTCTTGACGGCGCTCTGCGCCTTCCGCGCAAATAACATCACAATCAGGAGTGTGATGATGACCAATGTGCTTAAAATCGCTGTCAATGACAGGATCGCCGTCGTCACGATGACGCGTCCCGGCAAGCGCAACGCCATGAACGAAACACTGTTTGCGGCGCTTGAGGCATTCTTCCAGTCGCCGCCTGACGGTGTGCGGGTCGTCATTCTGACGGGAACCGAAGGGCATTTCTGTGCGGGACTGGACCTTGCTGAGCATGAAACCCGCACTGCCGAAGAAAACCTTCATCACTCACGGCGCTGGCACAGGCTGATGGATCAGATCCAGTTTGGCGGCCTGATCGTTGTATCGGCGATGTTTGGTGCGGTGATCGGCGGTGGCCTGGAAATAGCCAGTGCTACCCATGTCAGGATCGCCGAGCCATCCACCATCTTTCAACTTCCCGAAGGGCGGCGCGGTATCTTTGTTGGTGGCGGCGCCACGCAGCGGGTCGGGCGGATAATTGGTGCAGACAGAATGACCGAAATGATGCTGACTGGCCGTAAATATGGCAGTGAAGACGGGCTGTCCCTTGGCTTGACGCATTATGCCTGCGGCGAGGGCGAGGCAATTGACATGGCACAGGAACTGGCCGGAAAAATCGCCAGCAACGCGGCGATGTCGAACTATATGATTGTCAATTCCATCCACCATGCCGCCAACATGGCATCAGAAGACGCGCTCTATGCTGAATCGCTGGCGGCAGCCTTGTCACAGACCACCGAGGACGCTGGCGAAGGCTTGCGTGCCTTCCTCGAAAAGCGACGTCCGGTTTTCAGGTGAAATGATGGGCAAGTCAGCACAGGTGTTAGTCAATATACATCGTGAAGGCGGTGCATCGGTCAGCGATGCCGCGCTTTCCAATCTAATTGGCTACAACCTCAAGCGCAGCTTTAACGGCATCTATATCGACCTTGCAGAGGTGTTGCGCCCACTTGGCCTGCGGATGATCACCTTCACCATTCTTACAATGCTGAAGGAAAACCCAGGCATTCGCCTGTCGAATCTGGCGGCAGCCATCGACATGGAAAAACCGAACATGGTGGCGGTGATTGACGAACTGGCATCACGCGCATGGGTCACGCGATCCGCCGACCCCTATGACAGGAGGGCACGCCAGCTGCATCTGACAGAAACAGGAGCAGCTTTGCAGGGCTTTGCCTATGCCGAGGTATGCGACCATGAGGAAAGCTTTCTGCAACATCTTGATGGTGACGAACGCGCCCAGCTTATCGCCTTACTGTCCAAGATCAGGCAGCCAGCCGGCAAAGGCTGACGACCTATTGAGTGACAAGGCACGCCGTTAAATCTGGTGAGAGGAGCACTTCCAAATGATTGATCTCGACAGCATCCGGGCCATCGATATCCATACCCATGCCGAGGAACCGTGCGGTAATCACGCGGATGACGGGTATGACGATCTGCAATCCACGATGGCGAAATATTTCCGCGCACCCTGGCAACACCCGCCGACCATCGAAGAGACGGCGGCGCATTATCGTGAGCAGAACATCGCCGCCGTGATCTTTCCCGTAGATGCCGAGCGCGAGACCGGATATCGGCGATATGCCAATGAGGAAGTGGCTGAAATCGCCGCCGCCAACAGCGATATGCTGATCCCCTTTGCCTCAATCGACCCGTGGAAGGGCAAGATGGGTGTTCGCGAGGCACGCCGTCTGATGCAGGATTACGGCATTCGCGGCTTCAAGTTCCATCCGACCTTCCAGGGATTTTATGCAAATGACCGGATGGCCTATCCACTCTATGAGGCGATTGAAGAGAATGGCGGCATTGCCCTGTTCCACACCGGGCAGACGGGGGTGGGCTCCGGCATGCCGGGTGGCAACGGCATGCGCCTGAAATTCAGCAACCCCATGTATATGGATGATGTGGCCGTAGACTTTCCTGATCTGAAGATCATCCTCGCCCACCCGTCCTTCCCCTGGCAGGAAGAGGCGTTGGCGGTCGCCCAGCACAAGCCGAATGTCTATATCGACCTGTCTGGCTGGTCGCCCAAATATTTTCCCGAAATCCTTGTGCGATATTGCAACTCGATCCTGAAGAAGAAGGTGCTGTTCGGATCGGACTGGCCGATGATCACGCCGGAGCGCTGGCTTCATGATTTCGAGAACATCGCCATCAAGGATGAAATCCGGCCCGACATCATCAAACATAACGCGGCCCGTCTTCTCGGTCTGGGGGATAAGCTCTCGTGAAGGATTTTAAATCCCCGACTGACGAGATTTTGTTTTCCCTTCATCATGTTGCTGATGCCGGGGCCTCAGATGCGCATGACCCGGATCTGGCCGCCGATGTCCTGAACCAGTTTGCAACATTTGCCGAACAGGTTATCGCACCGATCAACCGCAGTGGCGATCAACAGGGATGCCGCCTTGAGAATGGGCGGGTGAGAACACCGGACGGGTTTCCCGATGTCTTTCACCAGACAGCGAAAGGCGGGTGGCTTGGCCTGACGGTTCCTGAGGCGTATGGCGGCATGGAGCTGGACCGGCTGACAGCTGCCGGCATTTCCGAAATTTCGACAGGTGCCAACCACGCGTTGCAGATGGCCACAGGCCTGTTGCCGGGGGCGGTGTCTACCCTGCTTCGTTTCGGAACCGAGGAACAGAAACAGCGCTGGATTCCGCGTCTGGCTGACGGGCGAACATTGAATACCATGTGCCTGACCGAGGCCGGCGCCGGATCAGACCTGTCGCGTGTGCGCACAAAGGCAGAGCATCAGGGTGATGGCTGGCATCTTTCTGGCGAGAAGATCTTCATCTCCAACGGTGACCAGGATCTGAGCGAAGACATCCTCCATTTTGTTCTGGCGCGAAGCCGCCCTGATGAAACCGGAATGAAGGGGCTGTCCTTGTTTCTGTGCCCATCGCAAATCAGCAGCGGCCGCAATGATGTCCGCGTTGCCCGCATCGAGGACAAGCTTGGCATACATGGATCGCCGACTTGTCAGCTTGTTTTTGATGGTGCCCAGGCTGAGTTGATCGGTGAGGAAGGAGGCGGACTTGCCGCCATGTTCACCCTGATGAACCATGCCAGGATCGATGTGGCATTGCAGGGCGTCGCCCACGCGTCGCGTGCCTGGGACATTGCCGCCAACTATGCAGGTGATCGCACACAGGGGCGACGTTCCGACGGATCGCCGGCCATGCTGTCTGACCATGCCGATGTCCGGCAGATGCTGGACGAGCAACGCGCGCTCGCGGTCGGGGCCAGGGCCATGTGCCATCTCGCCCTTGTCGTTCTCGATGATCCGGATCAGCTCCCGCTTGCCGATTTCATGACCCCGATTTGCAAAATTTTTGCCACAGAGGCTGGCATCAGGGCAGCCGATCTCGGGATACAGGTGCTTGGTGGCTATGGCTATCTCGAGGAATATGACATCGCACAGACATGGCGCGACGCCCGCATAACCTCAATCTATGAAGGGGCGAATGGCATCCATGCGCTGACAGCGGCAACGCGTGGATTGACGGCACATGGGGGTGCAGGTGCAGATGCGTTCGTCAACTTCATCATGACGCTTGGCGCTGATGCCGCGCCAGTCAATTCATGCTTTGCCGATTGGCAGGATATGCGGGCTGGCATTTTGGCGCACCAAGGTGTGCCAGCAAACGCACGGCTGTTTGCCAATCTGACGGCGGACTTGTTTTTCCGCGCCGCATGGGTCCGGATTGGCAGCGTTGCAGTGGGAACAGAATTCGAGGAGGAGTTTCAACAACTCTCACAGAAGGTGCTGAACAGCCCCATGCCGCTGCCACGGTTCAGTGCGTAACACAAAGTCAGGATCGCTGGCCTGACCCATGCCTGATGCGCACATGCTGGTTGCGGCAAAGCTGCTGCGCATCAAACCGGAACAATCACAGAGCGAGTCTGCAGCCGCACCGACTTTCCCGAACAGCGAAGAATGCTCATGGAGGCGTGGGACCGGTATCCTGTCAAGTAACTGTCGCCAGACGAATAAGCGCTTGTCAGCAGAGCACAGGATATCTGGGGCACTATTATGATGTCTGTTGAATGATCTGGGCGGCGAGCTGTTCCAGCAACTGTTTTCGCTGCGCGTCAAATTCGGCCAGTTTGTCCTGTAATATTTCCGAGGAGAAAGACACAACCGAACCGGCACTCTCACAGACGGCCCTGGTTTCGCGAACAGAATTACCGGCAAGGAGTTCGGTAAAGCCGAACATCGTGTTTGGTGCAATGGATGAAAGAAGTTCGCCCTCACGCGATCTGATCCGAACGACGCCGCGCTGCAAGATAAAGCACTTGTCTATCTTGTTTCCGAAATCAAAGAGAACCTGACCCGAATAAATAATCTCGATGTTTCCTGCCATGTCAGTTCCGGACCTCCTGGACGGTGTCGTTTATCTTTCTGAGTGTGTCGAACAGCGCCTCATCCAGAACCAATAAAAGAAAAAGGAAGCTTGAATTATCTGTCTTTCCCGTGCTGGTTAATATAATGCAGCTGGCCATAAGGTGATCCATGAAATCTGGATGTTCGTCGAGAACTTCTTCATCGAACTGCATTGTGCACAGCGTCTTTGACAGCAAATCCTGGTCGGATATGTCTGACAGGGCGTCATTTGTGACGAGGTTGGCCAGCCATTCTTCGACCCCGCGCCCCAGAAGCAGTTCCCGCCTGTCGCCCGCTATGAAGCCGACATGATGATTTTCCAGCAATGTGGCCAGCAAGCTGCCCATCGCTGCTGCCCGGTCTGCACTTGTGAGGGCTGAAAGCACTTTTTCAAAGATCGCTGCGTCCTGATCCAGCAGATCAGTCAGCTGATGAAGACGCTGGCTTGCTTCAGCAGATTGATCAATCCACTGCAGAAGCTGCGCAATTGTCAGCAGGTCATTTTTCGTCTTCGCAAGCCTGACACGCTCATCCAAAGCGGGCGCAACGATGCGCTGAGACTGAACAAGCCTGTCATCTTCGGCGTCATTCAGCGATGGCACGACAAGGTTTAGCAGCGACATTGACTTGATGATTGATGTTTCATCATTCAGATCAATCGCTGTGACAGTGCTGTGAAGCCCTTCAAGGCTGTCCACCAGCGGATCGTTGATCAGCGCGGATTTGTACATATCCACGTGGCTGACATCCTGCGGACACTGCGCGAGAGCTGAAAACAGCGAGATACAGTTTTTCCTCAGAGCCGCCTGGTTATCCAAATCCATGAACGAGCCAAAATCAAAATGATCGGTCATTGGAAGTGACCCTCCATGTCTTTCAGGGAATGCCTTGCAGGATTATCGATCTCAAGAGCGCAGACATGTTCTTGTCCACGCCATTCAACAAACCGCTGATGTCTTCATATGAGAAAGCTGTCAGTTCGCAGTCATCAACAGCTATCGCGCTGGTCAGTTGCTGATCTGGTATCAGCACGCCGCAAATTCCGAAAAACTCACCGCCCGACGCGGTGAAATTGCTGACCCGCTTTGTGCCATACTTGCCTTTGACCTTACCCGAGATGACAAAATAGCACTGGTCGACAGGTTCAATTAACGATCCTTTTTTCACATGAATTCTGGAAGTTTTAAAAAGATCATCAACAAACATTGACTCGCCCATCCAAAAGATACCGTAATATGAGTGTTACTGCATATAGCCTCAGGAGGCTGCCGTGAATGTTATTCAGAAATCATTGCTTGATCTAATACCACTAACGGTCGTAGCCGTAGTCATTGCATTAATATCAGCTAACACAGTCCGGGATGTTTCACAAACATATGACAACATAATTTCTGTAGAAGCTGAAGTGCTCGTCAATCTCCGTGATGCCCAGAACGCTATTTTACAGTGGAATGCGGATGTAAAAGAAGGCGCAAGCCTTGTTCGGAATAATGGCGATAAGGCAAAAGAGAAATTTCAGTCTGCAACATTTACTATCGATGAATATCTTTTCAATCTGAGAAGTGCGCGCCAGACCATTGAAACTTTCCTGACGCAGGCTGCAGCCGGCAAGGACGGGCCCTCAAAAAATAAGGCAAATGATCCGAAGGCATTATCGGCTGTTGATCTGCTGAATGACAGCGAGATGTCACTGTCTGAAATTTTGGCCTTGATCGATGGTCTGGAGACCGAGGCGCTGGCGATCAATGTCCAGCAGCTTCGTATCAGCAAGCTGTCCTTGGGGACGGGGGCAGAATTTGATCGGGCGGTGTCTGAAATGGGTGCCGCACAGAACAAGCTGGGCGATCTGGTGATCCTGGCGCTGAGTGCCAACGCACGTGCGGCGCAGAGCGTCTCTGCCGTAGGCAGTGATCTCATCGGAGATGTCCAGGTACTAAACAAGATCAACCTTGATGTTCTGGATATCGAGAATGTTCTGTTCGACATCGAAGACATCAGGAAAAAGCTTACAAAATTGTGGGGCAGCTCAGAAAACAAGCAGATCGCTAGACAATCGGCCTACATCACCATGCTCAAAGCGCGCCTTTCGGCGCTCGACTTTCTGATTGAAAAAGTCAAGGGCAGTGAGGCCGAGATCAAGGATCTGATTGCTTCACGAGCCAATGTGATCAATGGCAAGGACCGGCTGAGTCTGTTTATCAATCTGGACTATGCGAGCAAGTCCGTTGCCGCCGTCGTCGAGCTCAAAAGTGCTGTCGATGAATTTCAGACAATTGGAAAAAAGTCGCTTGAGAACCTCCTCGAAGTGAGCGAAATCGTCGAAGAGACAGATGCGGCGGCACAAGCTAATGATCGAAGACTTACGACAACTTTAGAGCTTGTAAATAAACGCATTGATCGCCTTCGCGAGACAACCAGCGAGACGGTCAGTGCGCGGCAGCTGAATGTCTGGGCCCTGACAATCGCAGGTATTCTGGCGGCGCTTGGAATTGGTTTTCTGGTAGCGAGGGTCACCATTCTCAACCCCATGATGGTCCTGACCAATGTTGCGCGGGAAATTTCTGAAACAGGGAATTTCTCAAAGCGGATAGGCATCTCCTCAACCGATGAGATCGGCAAGGCGTCGCGGGCCATCGACAAGCTTTTGGACAATACGCAAGGAGCGTTCCTTGAGATCGAGAGTCTGTTCTCGAAGGTGGCAGAGGGCAATCTTGCGGCCCGAATGCCAGAACATTATGCTGGCGATATTGGCCGTGCCTCAGATCACATTGCCACATCGCTTGGCCGCCTTTCATCAACGCTTGAAAAGATTCTACTTGATGTCCAGCAGGTTGCCAGCGCTTCCGCCAGTGCGGGCGAGGCTGTTGGCCAGATTGCTGATGGTGCCAGAGCGCAGGTCGAAGCAACCAAGGGCATTCAGGACCGGATGTCTACCTCTGCTGAAATTGCCGGTTCTGTGGATGAGAGTGCGAAATCCACCTCTGCTGCAGCTGCGAATGCAACGAAGGTGGCGGCACTCGGCTCGACAGTTGCCGGGGACATGGTTTCGATCATGGGCAATATTCAGGAGAACAGCTCAAAGATCAGCGAGATTGTCGACCTTATTCAGGATATTGCACAGCAGACGACAATGCTGGCGATCAACGCATCCATCGAATCTGCGCGCGCTGGTGAGGCCGGCCGAGGATTCTCGGTCGTCGCCACGGAAGTAGGCAAGCTTGCGGACAGATCATCCTCTTCGGTCAAAAACATTCTTGAGCTGACCACCGCTGCGGATGACCAGGCCAATCGCGGTACAACGCAGATGGGTGAACTTCAGAGTGAGATGCTGCGCATTGGTGAAACGATCAACGAAATCGAAAGGATGATGGCAGCCATCGTTCAGGAATCAACCAAGCAGCGTGAGGCACTGGATCAGGTAGAGGAAGCGACAAACAATCTGGAGCGTATTGGTGAAGCCAACGCTGTTGCGGCTGAAGAAATCACAGCTTCCATGTTGCAACTGTCTCGCATTGCATCGAATGCAAAATCCAGCATTGATGAATTCAGTCTTGGGCAGAGCGAACATG
>JADHLH010000033.1 GCA_016780765.1 Alphaproteobacteria bacterium
CCTACCAAACTCGCAGCTGTTCGTGCGGTCGTTCCTGCAACAAAATGCTCAAGAAGACGATCTTGCTTAACCTGACTTATCCGTGACTTTCTAATGCTCTCCATGATAACCCAATTCTGAGTTATCTAGGACAGCCCCAATATCAATTAAGGGATCGTCAGCCCGGCATCTATCGGATCAACTGATTTCAAGGGTCTGGACATCAGCCGAACACAGGTGAACCGGTTGCCCCGGCGGTGAGGTTTGCATCCCTGTCGCGCCGCGGTCTATATTGATCGCAAGTCTATAAATCAGCCGGCCTGCAAGTCAGCCAGTCTGTAAATCGGCCAGTCTGTAAATCGGCCAGTCTGCAAGTCAACTGTCCCACACTATCCGGGCACATGATTGCGGGACCAACGGAGCGCCTTCAATGCCTGCCACTTTCTATGGACTGACATCTTGTGATACCTGCCGCGTCGCGCTGAAAGCCATTGCGGCGGGCGGTATCAATATTGACAGGAAAGATGTGCGCGCTGACGGCGTGCCTGCGGATATTCTCTCACAATTGATTGATGCACATGGAATTGATGCAGTGATCAACAAACGGTCCACCACGTGGCGCGGCCTTGACGAGGAGGCACGGGCTGGCGACCCGCTGGCCCTGCTGCAGGCGCATCCGGCCTTGATGAAGCGGCCGGTCATCCTGCTGGCCAACGGGACAAGCCATATTGGCTGGACATCGCAGGTAAAAGCGGCTTTGGGACTTGACCCCTGATGACTGGTTTTGCGACGTTGCCTTGCCGGCGAACGATGCCGATTTTCATTGTCCGGAGACATGCGGGCAGTATTGAGACAGGAAACTAGCTGAGATGGCCAAAACGCGAATGGCACTGGAAATGGGTATGGGCAGTTCGCTGCGCTCGGGTGATTACACGCGTGCCGCAATTCGCGCTGTCGAGGATGCGTTGTGGCGCAATTCGATCAGCTTTGCCGAGGCGTTCGGTTTTGACAAGAGCGATATGCTGATTGATATCAGCATAGGTGTCCAGAAACCTGATCTGGTTGATCGTGACGCCGTCAAGGCGGTGCTGCCTTACGGCAATGGCGAAGTCAAACTTCTTGAAGGTGGCCTCGATATTGAAAAGCCGGATGGCAGCGGCGTGACGATTATGGCAAATGCTGCCATCATTGTGTCCTTCGATATGGAACGGGTGGAGGCAAGCGGGTCCGGTGCCACCAAGCCGGATGCCCAGACGCAGGGAGCAGAGAAATGAAGCGGCTGATCCTTGAAATGGGCATGGGCGTCGATCTTTATGGCGGTGATTACACCAAGGCCGCATGCCGCGCTGTACGCGATGCCATTGGCCACAGTTCGCTGTCGCTGTTTCGCTCCTGCGGGTTCAGTCACCGCGAGATGCAGGTCAAGGTCACGATCGGCGTGCAGGAACCCGGCAAGGTAGATGCGGACGCAGTTGCAGAACAGCTGCCACGCGGAAACCCGGTTGTGACGCTGGTGCGTGGCGGGTTGAATGTCGAGGATACGGAACATGGCGATACAATGGTGATTGCTGCTGCCTCGGTTGAGGCATTCCTGCCTGTAGATGCGGATGCGTGGAAAATCAGCGTGCCCTCCGATGACGGATAGAACCCCGACAGAGGCGCTGTCCGGCGCCATCGCCGAAATTGTCGTACCGTCTTCGGGTATCGCGGCTGATATGCCATTTTTTACCAAGACGCTCGGCTTCCGGCTCGACAAGATTTTTCCGGCAGATGATCCGGCGGTTGCCATCTTGTCGGCGCATGGAGTGCGCATAAGGCTTGATGCGACGATTGCCGATCACAGCCGTATCCCCGATTTGCGCCTGCTGGTGAGCGACCCGGCCAGCATTGCTGGCGGTGCGGCTGAAATCACCGCACCCAACGGCATGCGGATTGTCATTGAACAGCGTGACCCGCCATTGGTCACCCCGCCAACTCAGCACAGCTATATCGTGCGCCGCCTTGCGGATGCGGCCCCCTGGGTGATCGGGCGCGCCGGTATGCATTACCGCGATCTTATTCCTGACCGGCTTGGCGGGTCGATCATCGCCAGCCATATCCGGATTCCCGATGGTGGGCCGGTGCCCGACATGGTGCATTATCACACGGTCGGGTTTCAGCTTATCTTCTGTGTCGCTGGCTGGGTTGATCTGGTCTATGAGGATCAGGGGCCGGAATTTCGGTTGCATGCAGGCGACTGCGTGATTCAGCCACCAGAAATCAGGCACCGGGTTCTGTTTGCTTCAGAAAATATAGAGGTTGTTGAAATCGGCGTACCAGCCGAACATGTCACCACCATCGATCATGAAATGACATTGCCGAACGGGCCCGCCAATCCTGACAGGCGCTTTCAGGGTCAGCGCTTTGTGCATCACCGCGAAGCAGAGGCGATATGGGCAGAGTGGCGTCTGCCGGGCTTTACCGCGCGCGATACCGGTATTGGGGATGGCACCAACGGCGTGGCCGGGGTAACGGTGGCAAAATGGCAGGGCGGTGACAGCGTAACCGCGGTGCATGATTGCGATATATTGTTCGATTTTGTCATGACGGGACGTATGACACTGTCTGTCGAGGGTGAGCCTGATTTTCAGTTGTCCGCCGGTGATGCCTTTGTTGTGCCGCCGGGGAGAGCGGCAAAGTTTCATGGGTGCAGTGACGATCTGGAATTGATGGAAGTGGCATTGCCATCCATCTTTGCCACCCATGCGGGGGCATCCTAGACGAGCATAATGCGCCCCTATGATTTTTTTCTCTATGCCGCCGTTATTTTCGGCTGGTCAACAAGCTGGTATCCGTTAAGCCTGCAGATGGGTGCCGTCGCGCCCGAGGTCTCGCTTGTCTGGCGCTTTATTGCTGCATCGGCCATGATGCTGGCCCTTTCACGGTTTCGCGGGATCCGGCTTCGTTACGGACGAGATGCACATCTGGTTTTTGCGGGCCTTGGCGTGCTTTTGTTTTCGACCAATTTTGCTCTTTTCTACAATGCCAGCCTGTTCGCTGCCTCGGGTTTGCTGGCGGTCATCCTGTCCACCTCATCGCTGATCAATGTGTTGATGGTGGCGGTGGTCAGCCGGGCGCCGCCGAACGGTATGCAGCTTGTCGCGTCTGTGACCGGGCTGTGCGGGCTGGGATTGATTTTTGCGCCAGAACTTCAGGTCTCGTCGACTGTCGGGCTGGCACTGCTTTTTGGCGGGGCCGGAACGATCAGCTTTTGTGTTGGCAATCTGATGTCAGCGGCCACGCAGAAACGGGGCATCCATGTGTTTGCATCGACAAGCTGGGGCATGGTCTATGGCACGGTCTTCATGGTGCTCGTCTCTCTGGTGCGCGGGCATGAATTCATCATCGATCCGACAGTCACCTATCTTGGCAGCCTTGCCTGGCTGGTTGTGATCTCATCGGTGCTGGCCTTTGTGAGCTATCTCAGCCTGATCGGGCGAATCGGGCCGGGGCGTGCGGCCTATGCCACTGTGATCTTTCCGGTATTTGCGCTGCTGATCTCGGCGAATTTTGAAGGCTTTGAATGGACATGGCTGGCGCTGGCCGGACTGGCGCTGGTGATGGCTGGCAACATGATCATGATACGCGCGCGCGGGTGACGCAGCCTCTAGGGCGCTGACAGAATGTCAGTGATAGGAATAGCTGGTTACGGCCAGTGATCCTGCTGCCATGGCCAGCGTGGCACCAAGCGTCAGAATGTGCCGCAGCCGCATATACCATCCTGGCAACAGCCCGGCTTCCCATGCGCGGTAGTCCACGCCCCAGGCCAGCAAAAAACCCGGGATCAGCGCCAGCAAGGTCATCTCTGAATCCAGCAATACCACCATCGGCCAGGCATATATGGCCGGTACGACTGACCATACAAAATACCGCTGCGGGCGTCCGTCCTGCATCGCAAGGCCCCAATGCACAGCCCCAATAAAGCTGAGAATGATGCCGCCATAGATGCCGCAGGCCATAATCGCCAGCAAGTTCCAGGGCGAAACACCGCTATGCGCAGCACCAGCACACAGGAAAAACGGGATCAACCCGCCAAATCCTATCAGATTGGCCAGCCCCGGTGCCTCTGTTTCGTCTGTCAGTGCCGCTTTATCGGTGGGCAGATCTGCAGCCTCTTTGGTATCGGGATCAGTCATTGCGGCTCCTTGTGATCCGGGTCAGTGCCAGCATCAAGTGCCGTGCCGGGGGCGGCACGGTCTCGCGTTGCCAGCGCCAGTGTCGCCACCCCGACCAGAACAATCATACCGCCGACGATCTCTGCTACGGTCATTGCCTCGCCCAGAAAAATCCACGGCCAGATCGGACCAAGAACGCTTTCCACAAGCACCAGAAGGCTGACCTCGGCGGCTGGTACATAGCCAGTGCCCCATGTGACCAGCGCAATACCAATGCCGATGGTGAAGGCACCCATGAACATCGTCAACGCCAGATCGTACCCGGAAATGCCAACACCCTTGCCAAACAGCAGGGCCGATATGCCAGCCAGAATGATGGTGAAGACACCGCCAAGAAACGTCCCGCCAAGGACATCAGTCCGGCCGCTGCGACGCGCCAGCACCAGCATGATGGCAAAGGTCAGGGCCGATGCCAGCGCAAACATGTTGCCAGTGGTTTTGCCAAGGGTGAAGCCGTCGCCGATCATCAGGATCACACCGACAAGTGCCAGCGCCATGGCCGGCCATGTCAGCTGGTGCGGACGCTCGCCAATCCATAGCCAGCCGACAATCGCAGCAAAGAATGGTGACAGGCTCAACAACAGCAATGCCGACGCCACCGATGTCAGCAGCATCGCATAGACATAGGTTGAAAAAGCGATGGCCAGCATCACGCCGATAGCCATGTCAGTGCGATCGAGACTTGCCAGAAAGGCCAGCGGGGCCTGTTTGCGGCGCAGGCAGGCGACAAGGGCCACGATGGCCGCCAGCGTCATCGACCGATAGAACAGGATCACCATGCCGTCTTCGGTGTCCAGAAGACGCATGACAAGGCCGACAAAGCTCATACAGCTTGCCCCCGTCATGATCAGCAGCATTGCGGCGTTACGCGACATCCCGTTCTACCCTGTTAACAGCCGTGACCAGCGCAACCCTGCCGTCATCATGACCAGTCGTCATCATTAACCGTTCTGTAACAACCTTTGGCGGGTGAAGTCCATCAGCTTTGAAGGCTTGCGACTGGCCGGTCTGCGCGGCGACTGCGGTTGCGCCGATTTACCTTTCGCCTCTGCCCGCGGCTTGGTAGGCATGCAGCTGATATACACAATCTTGAACTGGCTGTTTGCATGTGCATGTCCCGGTCACCGTCAATCTTCATCTTGCCACTGCTGGCAGCCCTGTTGGGAGGGTGCTCAACGATGCCTGATTATTCCTTTTCACCGCAGTTTGATCCGGTCAGCAAGACGTTCCAGCATGATAAGGGGCATCGCCATGACAAGGGCTTTTTCGACGTGCTTGCCCTTGCCGGGCGCTTTATGACGCGTGAGGCTGATCCGGCCGAAACAGAAGGCTTTCCGGTGATGTCGGCCGCAGACAATGCAGCGCCCGGCAAGGCCGATGATGCGGTGACATGGATCGGGCATGCCACATTGCTGTTCGAGCATGCGGGCAAGACAGTGCTGACCGATCCGATGTTTTCCAAGCGTGCCTCGCCGGTGTCATTCAGTGGGCCAAAGCGGGTGGTGCCGCCGGCGCGCCAGCTGGACGAACTGCCGGACATCGATCTGGTGGTGATTTCGCACGCGCATTATGATCATCTGGACATGCCAACCCTGCGCCAGCTGGCGGCGCTGCAGCCTGACATAACCGTCATCGCCCCATTGGGCGTCGGGCGTTATGTGCGCGAAGCCGGTTTTACAGATGTGAGGGAACTTGACTGGTGGCAGGCTGCCGAGCTGCCGGGCATGACGGTGACAGCGACCCCGTCGCGGCATTGGAGCTCGCGTTTATTCTTTGATCGCAACAAGACATTGTGGGCCGGGTTCATGATCCGCTTCGCCGACGATTTTCAGTTCTACTTTGCCGGCGATACCGGCTACAGCACAGATTTTGAGGAAACACGGAACCGGCTGGGTGAAGCGGATCTTGCAGCGATCCCCATCGGGGCTTATGCGCCGCGTGATTTTATGGTCGAGTCGCATTGCACACCCGAGGAAGCTGTGCAGATTTTTCGCGATCTTGGCGCGCGCCGTGCGGTGGCCATCCACTGGGGTACGTTCAAGCTGACACTGGAGCCGCTTGCCGAGCCGCCCGTGCGCCTTGATCAGGCGATGCGCGATGCCGGTCTGGACACCGCAGATTTCCGGGCGCTGACGCATGGCGAACGCTGGGTTTTCTGATATTCACCACACGCCGGTCACCTGATTGCAGTTGTGCGGCAGGGGGTGGCATTTTATCTCGCTTTACGGGTACCGGTTTCCCTTGCTTTTGGGGGATGGCTGAATTATTCAAGCTTAGGTTTTCCCAACCGAAACGGAGAGCCAGGTGCCTGAGCTTTTATCCGAATATCTGCCGATTGCGGTGTTTTTTGCTATCGCCCTCGGTCTTGCCATAGCGTTGGTTGCCGGATCGTTGATTCTTGGCAATCAGCGGCCTGACGACGAGAAGATGGCCGCATATGAATGTGGCTTTGATGCGTTCGATGATTCGCGCCGTCAGTTTGACGTGCGCTTTTACCTCGTCGCGATCCTTTTCATCATTTTTGATCTGGAAGTGGCGTTCCTTTTCCCATGGGCGGTTTCGCTCGGCGGGATCGGAATGTTCGGATTCTGGTCAATGATGATCTTCCTTGCTGTTCTTACGGTCGGGTTCATTTATGAGTGGAAGAAGGGAGCCCTGGAATGGGAGTGATTGACCCCCGCACCGCGCCACCGATCGGGCCAGGCCCCGAGCAGGACGCCATTTTGAAGGCTGTTGGTGATGAGATCACCAATCGCGGTTTCGTTATCGCCAGTGCCGACAAGCTGTTCAACTGGGCGCGGTCAGGATCATTATGGCCGATGACCTTCGGGCTTGCCTGCTGCGCTGTCGAGATGATCCATTCAGCATCCAGCAGATATGACATGGACCGGTACGGCATGCTGTTTCGGCCCAGCCCGCGCCAGTCAGACGTGATGATCGTGGCTGGCACCCTGACCAACAAGATGGCGCCCGCCTTGCGCCGGGTTTATGACCAGATGCCAGAGCCGCGCTGGGTCCTGTCGATGGGGTCTTGCGCCAATGGTGGCGGGTATTACCACTATTCCTATGCAGTGGTGCGTGGATGTGATCGCATTGTGCCGGTTGATGTCTATGTGCCGGGCTGCCCGCCAACCGCAGAAGCGCTGATCTACGGAATGCTGCAGCTGCAGAAGAAAATCAAACGCACCGCGACCATCGCGCGCGGATAGCGGCCAATATTCGACGGCCTGTCGTTGCGGCGGCAGGGCCAAAAGGCTGACAGTGACCCCCGGTGCCTGGGTTACCCTGGCAGACAAAACCACAGGCACCTTGTTGCCCGTCGGCATGACGCCCGGCGGCGGTTAATTGATGGCCCTTAGACGGGTAACGGGAACAGGTGCATGACCGAGGCCACCGAAACATCTGAAACAGGCATTGCTGATGTGCCAAGCCCGCAGGCGTTGATGATTGATCATCTGCGCAATCTGCTGGGAGACATGCTGGAGGACGCGTCGGTTCATCAGGGTCAGATCGTCCTGCGGACAGGTGTTACCTCTATCGTTGCAACGCTGACGGCCCTGCGCGATGACCAGCACGCTGCTTTCAACCAGATGATTGATCTGACAGCCGTTGACTATCCAGAGCGTCCGGACCGGTTTGAAATGGTATATGTGCTGCTGTCGATGCGCAACAATATGCGCATGCGCGTTATGGTCAGCGTCGGCGAGGGGCAGGCGGTGCCATCCATTACCCAGGTCTATTCATCGGCCAACTGGCCGGAGCGCGAGGCGTGGGACATGTTCGGCATCTTTTTTGCCGGCCATCCCGATTTGCGGCGCTTGCTGACAGACTATGGCTTTGAAGGCCATCCGCTGCGCAAGGATTTTCCTCTGACCGGCCATGTGGAGGTCAGATATGACGACACATTGCGCCGCGTCGTGAATGAGCCTGTCAGTCTGGTTCAGGAATTTCGTGATTTTGATTTTCTCAGCCCGTGGGAAGGTATGCAGGCCAACATCCCGGGCGATGAAAAAGCCAGCAAGGACGGGTGAGGGAACAGACCATGGCAGAGATGCAGATCAAACCCATCACCATGAATTTTGGCCCGCAGCATCCCGCAGCGCACGGCGTTTTGCGTCTTGTGCTGGAAATGGATGGTGAGGTGATTGAGCGCGCCGACCCGCATATCGGGCTTCTGCATCGCGGTACCGAAAAGCTGATTGAGCACAAAACCTACCTTCAGGCGCTGCCATATTTCGACCGGCTGGATTACGTATCGCCAATGAATCAGGAACATGCCTGGGCGCTGGCCGTTGAAAAGGCGGTCGGGATCGAGGTGCCGCTGCGCGGCCAGTATATCCGCGTCCTTTATTGTGAAATTGGCCGTATCCTGAACCATGTGATGAACCTGACAACCTTTGCCATTGATGTGGGCGCGATGACGCCGCTTCTGTGGGGGTTTGAGGAACGCGAACAGCTGATGGGCTTTTATGAGCGCGCCTGCGGTGCCCGTCTTCACGCTGCCTATTTCCGCCCTGGCGGTGTGCATCAGGATTTGCCTGACGGGCTGCTGGACGAGATCGGTAACTGGGCTGAGCGCTTTCCAAGCTTTGTCAGCGATATGGAAACCCTGCTGACCGAGAACCGTATTTTCAAACAGCGGACGGTCGATATCGGGGTGATTACCGAGGAAGCGGCGCTTGATCTGGGCATGACCGGCCCGTGCCTGCGCGCCAGCGGTGTGGCCTGGGATTTGCGCAAGTCGCAACCCTATGATGTCTACAGCGAGATGGATTTCGACATTCCGGTCGGCAAGACCGGCGATTGCTATGCACGGTATCTGGTGCGTATCGAGGAAATGCGCCAGTCGCTGCGGATCATTCGCCAATGTATCGACAATATGCCTGACGGTCCGGTTCTGGCCGAAAACAACAAGGTGACCCCGCCAAAGCGCGGCGATATGAAGAATTCGATGGAAGCACTGATCCATCACTTCAAGCTGTACACCGAAGGCTTTCATGTTCCCGAAGGCGACAGCTATACCGCTGTTGAAGCGCCAAAAGGCGAATTCGGCGTCTATCTGGTTGCTGACGGGTCGAATAAACCGTACCGGTGCAAGATTCGCGCGCCGGGGTTTTACTTCATGGCGGCTGTAGATTACCTGTCGCGCGGCCATATGCTGGCAGATTCGGTGGCGATCATCGGATCGCTTGACGTTGTTTTTGGTGAGATTGACAGATGAGCATCGACGCCCGTATCGCTGATGACCAGCCCGACAGCTTTGCCTTTACCAAGGAAAACGAAGCTGAGATCAAAAGGATCATCGCCAAATATCCGAAAGGCCGGCAGGCCAGTGCGGTGATGCCACTGCTGGATCTGGCCCAGCGACAGCATGATAACTGGATCCCGATGAGGGCGATTGAACTGATCGCCAACAAGCTGGACATGGCCGAAATTCGCGTGCTGGAAGTGGCGACCTTCTACACGATGTATAATCTGAAACCGGTCGGTAAATATTTCCTGCAAGCCTGCACAACCACACCGTGCTGGCTGCGTGGGTCGGATTCGATGATGCGCTGCATCAAGGACCGCTATGGCATTGCGTCAGGCGAAACCTCGGATTGCGGGCGTTTCACCTTGCTTGAGGTGGAATGCCTCGGCGCGTGTGTGAATGCGCCGATCCTGCAGGTGAATGACGATTTCTACGAAGATCTGGATTATGCCAGCACCGGTGCGCTGCTGGATTCACTCGAAGCGGATGCACCATTGCCTGTTGGTTCGGTATCAGGCCGGTCAGGCTCCGAGGCAGATGGCGGTGCGACAAGTCTTGCCGCCCTGAAGCCGGCGGAATAGGGAGGGACGAATGCTGAAAGACGAAGATCGCATTTTCACCAATCTCTATGGATGGGCCGATCCCGGTCTGGCCGGAGCAAAAAAGCGTGGTGACTGGTCAAATACGGCCAAAATTCTGAAGCTTGGCCATGATGAAATTGTCGAGCGGGTCAAGGCATCCGGCTTGCGCGGGCGCGGCGGTGCCGGGTTTCCGACGGGCCTGAAATGGTCTTTCATGCCCAAGGAAGTTGGCGACCGCCCGCATTTTCTGGTGGTGAATGCCGATGAATCAGAGCCCGGCACATGCAAGGACCGCGATATCATTCGCAATGATCCGCACAAGCTGCTGGAAGGCTGTGTCATTGCCGGTTTCGCGATGCGGGCGCATGCAGCCTACATCTATATCCGCGGCGAGTTCGTGAATGAGGCGCGCCGTCTGCAGTCAGCCATTGATGAGGCATATGCAGCGGGTCTTCTGGGCGATAATGCCGCGAAATCGGGCTGGAAGTTCGATATCTATCTGCATCGCGGTGCCGGGGCCTATATCTGCGGTGAGGAAACCGCGTTGATTGAATCCCTTGAAGGCAAAAAGGGCCAGCCGCGCCTGAAGCCGCCATTTCCGGCTGGCGCAGGTCTGTATGGCTGTCCGACCACGGTCAATAACGTTGAATCGATTGCTGTCGTGCCAACCATTCTGCGGCGCGGCGCTGACTGGTTTGCCGGTCTTGGCAAGGACAATAATACCGGATCGAAACTCTTCTGCATCTCGGGCCATGTGAACCGGCCTTGCAATGTTGAAGAGGAAATGGGCATTCCGCTGCGCGATCTGATCGAAAAGCATGCGGGCGGTGTACGTGGCGGCTGGGACAATTTGCTGGCAGTGATACCTGGCGGGTCATCCACTCCGCTGTTGCCGCAGGATGTCTGCAGCACCATCACCATGGATTTTGATGCGCTGAAAGATGCTGGTACCGGCCTTGGTACAGCTGGCGTGATCGTGATGGACAAGAGCACCGATATCGTCAAGGCGATCTCGCGCCTGTCCTATTTCTACAAGCATGAATCCTGCGGTCAGTGTACACCGTGCCGTGAAGGCACCGGCTGGATGTGGCGGATGATGGAACGCCTTGTCAGGGGTGAGGCCGAGATCCACGAGATCGACACGCTGGAACAGGTAACGCGTCAGGTTGAAGGCCATACCATCTGCGCGCTGGGTGATGCTGCGGCCTGGCCAATTCAAGGGCTGATCAAGAATTTCCGGCCGGAAATCGAGCGCCGGATCGTTGCGCACCGTGCTGCAAGCGCGGTCGAAGCTGCGGAATAGGGGACAGGAAAATCATGCCAAAGCTGACAGTGAATGGTGTTGAGGTAGAGGTCGAGAACGGCGCCACTGTTCTTCATGCCTGCGAGGAAGCTGGCGTTGAAGTGCCGCGTTTCTGCTATCATGATCGCCTGTCCATTGCCGGCAATTGCCGGATGTGTCTTGTCGATATGGAACGCGCGCCAAAGCCGGTTGCGTCATGTGCAATGCCGGCTGGCGACGGCATGGTCATCCGCACCGATACGGACCGGGTCAAGAAGGCACGCGAAGGGGTGATGGAATTTCTGCTGATCAATCATCCTCTGGACTGCCCGATCTGTGACCAGGGCGGCGAATGTGATCTGCAGGATCAGGCGATGGGCTATGGCTATGATGCCTCGCGCTATGAAGAGAACAAGCGTGCTGTCGAAGACAAGAATATGGGCCCGCTGATCAGCACCACGATGACGCGCTGCATCCATTGCACGCGCTGTGTACGCTTCGCGACTGAAATTGCCGGTGTGCCGGAACTGGGGGCGATTGGCCGTGGTGAATCGATGGAAATCACCACCTATCTTGAAAAAACACTGGCGTCCGAGCTGTCGGCCAATGTGATTGATCTGTGTCCGGTGGGCGCGCTGACCTCAAAGCCCTATGCCTTTGCTGCCCGTCCATGGGAATTGAGCAAGACTGAATCCGTCGATGTCATGGATGCGGTTGGCAGCAATATCCGTGTCGATGCACGCGGGGCGCAGGTGATGCGGGTCCTGCCGCGACTGAACGAAGACATCAACGAGGAATGGATTTCCGACAAGACCCGTTATGCAATCGACGGGTTGCGCCGCCAGCGTCTTGACCGCCCGTATATGCGGGGACGCGATGGCAAGCTTGAGCCGGCAAGCTGGGATGATGCCTTTTCGGCCATTTCAGCAAAGATGAAGAAGGCAAAACCGAAAGCCGTGGCTGCCATTGCCGGTGATCAGTGCGATGCGGAATCAATGTTTGCGCTGAAGATGATGATGGGCAAGCTTGGCAGCGGCCACATCGATTGCCGTCAGGATGGCGCAAAGATCGGCGGCGCACGTTCCGGTTACCTGTTCAATTCTACCATTGCCGGTATTGATGATGCCGACGCGCTGCTGATCATCGGCAGCAACCCGCGTATCGAGGCAGCGGTGCTGAATGCCCGTATTCGCCGCAACTGGCTGGCCACGCGTCTGCCTGTCGCCGTCATCGGGCCGAAGAATGATCTGACCTATGATGCGCTGCATCTCGGTGATGATCCGGCGCTGCTTGATGATGTGCTGAGTGGAAAATCAAAATTTGCTGCCAAGCTGAAAAAAGCAAAGCGTCCGATGATCATTGTCGGGATGGGTGCGCTGACGCGTTCTGACGGGGCTGCCATTCTTGGCAAGGCGCGTGACATTGCCGATGCCTATGGTGTTGTTGGCGGTGGCTGGAACGGGTTTAACATTCTGCACACGGCAGCCGCACGCGTTGGCGGACTTGATCTTGGCTTCACGCCTGATCGCGGCGGGCTGGATGTGGCTGGCATGTACAAGGCGGCAGAGGCTGGCGAACTGGATGTTGTGTGGCTGATGGGCGCTGACGAGATTGATCACGCGCGTCTATCCAAGGCGTTTGTTGTCTATCAGGGACATCATGGTGATCGCGGTGCGCATCATGCGGACGTCGTGTTGCCGGGCGCGGCCTATACCGAAAAGGATGGTATTTATGTGAATACCGAAGGGCGGGTTCAATATGCCAGCCGCGCCGCCTTTCCGCCGGGTGAAGCGCGTGAAGACTGGGCGATTGTTCGCGCGATGGCAGCCCGTCTTGGCATCAATCTGGGATTTGACTCGCTGGATGACCTGCGTGAGAGCCTGTATGAGGCTGTTCCGCATTTTGCCGCGCGTGATGAGGTGGCATCTGCAAAATGGGCAAAGTTTGGCGGACGCAGCAAGCTGACAGCTGCAGCCATCGATTCGGCGCTGGACGGGTTTTACATGACCTGCGCCATCAGCCGGGCATCAGAAACAATGGGTCAGTGCATGATGGCGCTTGCCGAAGATGGCGCGCGGGACGCGGCGGAGTAGCGACATGGAATTTCTGACCAACAGCTATGTCATCGAACTTGCCTGGATCGTGGCGAAAATCATGGTGGTGGTGGGCCCGCTGTTGATAGCGGTTGCCTATCTGACACTTGCCGAACGGCGGGTGATCGGCTTTATGCAGTTGCGCAAGGGGCCGAATGTTGTTGGTCCGTTTGGCCTGTTCCAGCCCTTTGCCGATGCGCTGAAGCTGATGGTCAAGGAAACCATTCTGCCAGCTGGAGCGAACAAGGTCGTGTTCATGCTGGCGCCGATGTTGACCTTCATTCTGGCACTTGTTGCCTGGGCGGTGATCCCGTTTGGTGAAGGTCTTGTTATTGCCGATATCAATGTCGGCATTCTGTATCTGTTCGCGATTTCCTCGCTTGGGGTTTACGGCGTGATCATGGCGGGGTGGGCCAGTAATTCCAAATACGCGTTTCTGGGGGCGTTGCGGTCGGCGGCGCAGATGGTCTCCTATGAAGTGTCGATGGGTCTGGTTATCATCAATGTGCTGGTGTGTGTGGGTTCATTGAACCTGACAGCGATTGTTGAGGCACAGCGCGGCATGTGGTTTGCCCTGCCGTTGTTGCCGATGTTTCTCGTCTTCTTCATCTCGACACTGGCCGAGACAAACCGCGCGCCCTTTGATCTGCCCGAAGGTGAGTCCGAGCTGGTGGCCGGTTATTTCGTCGAGTATTCCTCGATGAGCTTTGCGCTCTTCTTCCTTGGTGAATATGCCAACATGATCTTGATGAGCGGCATGACAACCGTACTGTTCCTTGGTGGCTGGTTGCCACCGTTCGATATCTGGCCGCTGAACGTCGTGCCGGGACCGATCTGGTTCATTCTCAAGGTGATGCTGCTGTTGTTCGTCTTCTTGTGGGTGCGGGCGACCACACCGCGCTATCGCTATGACCAGTTGATGCGGCTTGGCTGGAAGGTCTTTCTGCCGTTTTCGCTGATCTATGTGGTACTGACATCAGGTTTTCTTCTGTGGACCGGCAATCTGCCGACGGTCGCCGGTTAGGCAAGGGAATTTCCAATGAGTGCAATGGTAAACAGTCTGCGTTCGTTTCTGCTGCTGGAGCTTGGCAAGGGCCTGTTCCTGACGTTGAAATATTTCTTCAAGCCGAAAGTGACGATCAACTACCCCTATGAGAAGGGAACGCTGTCACCGCGATTCCGCGGAGAGCATGCGTTGCGCCGCTATCCGAATGGGGAAGAGCGCTGCATCGCCTGCAAGCTGTGTGAAGCAGTGTGCCCGGCACAGGCCATCACAATCGAGGCGGAACCGCGCGATGATGGCAGCCGCCGGACGACGCGTTATGACATCGATATGACCAAATGCATCTATTGCGGTTTCTGTCAGGAAGCCTGTCCGGTAGATGCCATTGTTGAGGGGCCGAACTTCGAATTCGCCACCGAGACACGCGAAGAACTGTACTACGACAAGGACAAGCTCCTTGCGAATGGCGACCGCTGGGAAACCGAGATTGCCCGCAATCTGGCAGCGGACGCGCAGTGGCGCTAGAACGCGCTGCGGCGAGGGGGGATATAACATTGACCATGAATACCAAAACCTGCGGGTTGGCATGGTGTGCAGCCATCATCAGCAGCCATAAGGGGAGGGCGCGATGATTGAGGCGCTGTTTTTCTATATGTTTGCCGGCGTGATGCTGGCGGCTGGCACGATGGTTGTGATATCCCGCAACCCTGTCTATTCGGTGCTGTTTCTGATTCTGGCCTTTTTTAACGCCGCGGGTCTGTTCGTCCTGATCGGTGCGGAATTCATCGCCATGCTACTGGTGGTCGTCTATGTCGGCGCTGTGGCGGTGCTGTTCCTGTTTGTGGTGATGATGCTGGACATCAACTTCGCCGAGATGCGCGCAGGTTTTCAGAAATATCTGCCGCTGGGACTGGCTGTTGGCGGCATTCTGGTGTTTGAACTGGTGGCCGCTGTTTACGGCGATGCCTTTGACGGGGTGACCCTGCCGGCAGCAACGGATATCAGCAACACGCGGGCGTTGGGCAACGTTCTCTACACCAAATATATCTATCTGTTCCAGGTTGCCGGGCTGATCCTTCTGGTTGCCATGATCGGGGCCATTTCACTGACCATGCGGCGGCGCGTCGGTGTGCGCCGTCAGGTGATTGCCGAGCAGAATATGCGGCGGCGTGACGAGACGGTTGAGGTCGTCGATGTGCCGGTTGGCGCGGCGGCCCGCACCATCTCCACCGTTGTCGCCAGCAAGCGCGAGGGTTAGGGCATGCTTGAACTTTCACTGAACCATTACCTTGCGGTCTCGGCCATTCTGTTTGCCCTTGGTGCGTTCGGGATTTTCCTGAACCGAAAGAATGTCATCACCATCCTGATGTCGATCGAACTGATGCTGCTGTCCGTCAATATCAACATGGTCGCCTTTTCCGCCTATAACGGCGATCTTCAAGGCCAGATATTCTCGCTGTTCATTCTTACCGTTGCCGCTGCCGAAGCGGCGATCGGCCTTGCCATCCTCGTTGTTTTCTTCCGCAACCGCGGATCGATTGCGGTCGAGGATGTGAACATGATGAAAGGCTAGGCTGGCATGTACGCCTCGATTGTTTTTCTGCCCCTGTTTGGCGCCATCATTGCTGGCATCCTGAGCCTTGGAAACAGGGATCGCGCGGCCGAGCTGGTGACTGTCACCGGTCTGTTGCTGTCGCTGCTGTTTTCGATTATCGCCTTTGCCAAGGTGGCCATTGGGGGGCAGCCGATCATCATTGATATCGCGCGCTGGATTGTTTCGGGCGATTTTGAGGCGATGTGGCGGTTACGCTTTGACACCCTGACCGCGGTCATGCTGATTGTGGTGACCGGCGTGTCATCGATGGTTCATATCTATTCGATTGGCTATATGTCGCATGATAATGCGCGGGCCCGTTTTATGGCGTATCTCAGCCTGTTCACCTTTGCCATGCTGATGCTGGTCACCGCCGATAATCTGGTGCAGCTGTTCTTCGGCTGGGAAGGTGTCGGCGTTGCCTCATATCTGCTGATCGGTTTCTGGTACAAAAAGGAAAGTGCGCACACGGCTGCGATGAAGGCCTTCGTCGTCAACCGTGTTGGTGATTTCGGTTTCGCGCTTGGCATCCTTGCGGTCTACCAGATTTTCGGGTCTGTCCAGTTTGATGATATTTTCGCCAATGCGGCGGCGATGCGCTACACCGAGATCGGGTTCCTTGGTCAGGCCATGCCCGCGCTTGAGGTTGCCGGTATCCTGCTGTTCATCGGTGCGATGGGCAAATCGGCCCAGCTTGGCCTTCACACATGGCTTCCTGATGCGATGGAAGGCCCGACACCTGTATCCGCGCTGATTCACGCCGCGACAATGGTTACGGCCGGCGTCTTTATGGTCTGCCGGTTGTCGCCAATGCTGGAATATGCGCCACTGTCGCTGGATATCATCACTGTTGTCGGGGCGTTGACCGCCATCTTTGCCGCCACGGTCGGCTTTACGCAATTCGATATCAAGCGCGTGATTGCCTATTCGACATGTTCGCAGCTTGGCTACATGTTCTTTGCTGCTGGTGTGTCTGCCTATCCGGCGGCCATGTTTCACCTGACAACACACGCCTTTTTCAAGGCGCTGCTGTTCCTTGGCGCCGGCTCGGTGATCCACGCCATGTCAGATGAGCAGGATCTGCGCAATATGGGCGGGATCTGGCGCAAGATTCCGGTCACCTATGTGATGATGTGGGTTGGCTCTCTGGCCCTTGCCGGCTTCCCGTTCTTTGCCGGCTTCTATTCCAAGGACATGATCCTCGAGGCAGCTTTTGCCGCCCATACACCCGTTGGCAATATGGCGTTCTGGCTTGGGTGTCTGGCCGCCTTCCTGACTGCCTTCTATAGCTGGCGCCTGCTGATCATGGCGTTCCATGGCAAGCCGCGGGCCTCGGAAGAGGTGATGTCGCATATCCATGAATCACCACTGGTCATGACAGTGCCGCTGTTTGTTCTGGCGGTAGGGGCGATTTTCTCGGGCTGGCTGGGTTATGAATTGTTTGTCGGACACGATATGGCCGCCTTCTGGGGCGATTCAATTTTCATTCTGCCTGAGCATCACGCCATGGAGCACGCGCATCATGTGCCGACCTGGGTAAAGCTTTTGCCGGTGGGGCTGGCCACATCGGGCGTGGTGATTGCCGTGCTGTGCTATGCCGTCTGGACAGGCGTTCCGGCGGCCATGGCGCGGACCTTTTCACCGATCCACAAGTTCTTTTTCAACAAGTGGTATTTTGACGAGCTGTACGACATCCTGTTTGTTCGTCCGGCCGTGCGCTTTGGTGCGTTCCTGTGGCAACGCGGTGACCGCGATGTGATTGACGGGTTTGGTCCTGATGGCATGTCGGCGATGGTTGTGCGGGTGTCAGCATTTGCTGCACGGCTGCAGTCCGGCTTCGTGTTCCATTATGCCTTTGCCATGCTGATCGGTGTGGTCGTGCTGGTCACGTGGTATTACCTGCGCTTCGGGGGACTTTAGGCGATGATTGAAAACTGGCCTTTGCTGACGATCATCACGTTCCTGCCGATGATCGGCGTCCTGTTTCTGTTGATGATACGTGGTGATGAGGCGTCTGTTACCCGCAACGCGCGCCATGTTGCGCTGTGGGTCAGCGGCTTTACCTTCATCATCTCGCTGGCGCTGGTATTTGGTTTTGACAGCACCAGCAGCGGCTATCAGTTTGAGGAAAATCGCGCCTGGCTGCCCGCTGTCGGTATCAGCTATCATCTGGGTGTTGATGGCATTTCGATGCCTTTCATCCTGCTGTCGACATTGCTTTCACCGCTGGCAATTCTGGCCAGCTGGAAGGCCATCACGCACCGCGTTCGCGAATATATGATCGCCTTCCTCGTGCTTGAAACGATGATGATTGGCATGTTTGCCTCGCTGGACATGCTGATGTTCTATCTGTTCTTCGAAGGAGTGCTGATCCCGATGTTCCTGATCATCGGCGTGTGGGGCGGTGGACGGCGCGTCTATGCAGCCTTCAAGTTCTTCCTCTATACGCTGCTTGGCTCGGTCCTGATGCTGGTCTGCATGCTTGCCATGTATCTGGATGCGGGCACGACCGATATTCCGGCACTGACCGCGCACAGCTTTGCTGCCGGTGTGCAAACCTGGTTGTTCATCGGTTTTCTTGCGTCCTTTGCGGTCAAGGTACCAATGTGGCCGGTTCACACCTGGCTTCCCGATGCCCATGTCGAGGCACCTACAGCCGGTTCGATGATTCTTGCCGGAGTGTTGTTGAAAATGGGTGGATACGGCTTCATCCGGTTTTCGCTGCCGATGTTCCCGTTGGCGTCTGAAATGTTTGCGCCGCTGATTTTTGCCCTGTCGATCATCGCCATTGTCTATACATCGCTGGTTGCGCTGGCGCAGTCGGACATGAAAAAGCTGATTGCCTATTCCTCGGTGGCGCATATGGGGTTTGTGACCATCGGCATTTTCACGCTGACCGAACAGGGTGTTGCCGGTGCGATGTTCCAGATGATCAGCCATGGTCTGGTGTCGGCGGCGTTGTTCTTTTGCGTTGGTGTTGTCTATGACCGGCTTCACACACGCGATATCAGCGCCTATGGCGGGGTTGCCGCGGTCATGCCGCGCTATGCCGTGTTCTTCATGTTCATGATGCTGGCTTCGGTCGGTCTGCCGGGAACAAGCGGGTTTGTTGGCGAAATGCTGGTTCTTGTTGGGGCGTGGAAAGCCAGCAGCTGGGTTGCTTTCTTCACGGCCACCGGACTGGTTCTGGGTGCAACCTACATGTTGTGGCTTTATCGCCGGGTGATGTTTGGCACGATTGAAAGTGCCGATGTTGGTGCCATGGAACGGATCAGCCGCCGTGAGGTGCTGATTTTCGCACCTCTGACCGTTCTTGTTCTGTGGTTCGGTATTTATCCCGCTTCGCTGCTCGATGTGATGGCGAACAGCATTCTGGCGGTTCTGGATAATGCGGCGTCTGGCGGCGCCATGGTCATCGCGGGGAGATAGAGCCATGATTGATTTCTCGATGGCTGACATTCTGCCAGCATTGCCTGAAATATTCCTGTCCGGCATGGCGCTGGTATTGGTGCTTGTCGCGGCATTTGGCGGCGAAGGTGCGCAGAATGCGCGCCGTGTTACCCAGATTGCGATGGGCAGCATTGTTGTCGCGCTGATCCTCGTGACGGGGGCGTATGGCGGCATGACGCCTGCCTTTGGCGGCATGTATTCGGCTGATGCCTTTAGCGGCTATATGAAAGTTCTGGTGATGCTCGGCACGTTTGCCGCGCTGGCCATGTCTTTGCGTACCGAAGGCGACAGCGACATCAACAAGCCGGAATACAGCCTGCTGATTCTGCTGGCGCTGGTCGGCATGATGTTGATGATTTCGGCTGACAATCTGATGTCGCTTTACATGGCGATCGAATTGCAGTCGCTGCCCCTTTACGTGGTGGCTGCGATGCGGACTAATTCACTGCGTTCATCAGAGGCTGGGCTGAAATATTTCCTTCTCGGCGCGTTGTCTTCCGGCATGCTTTTGTATGGTGCTT
>JADHLH010000034.1 GCA_016780765.1 Alphaproteobacteria bacterium
GATTGCCATCCGCAAACAGAAACAGCCGCCACCGCCCATCAGCGCGGATACTGTGACCAAGCTGCATCGGCTTTGCATCAGCCAACCGCACAACAGGCGCAGAATGAAACCGCATGCCGATATCGAAACCGGTTGCCAGATTCTGCCATGTCGCGGCCCCTGTCAGCGATGATTGCGAATAACGCACCGACAGGCCAGCGGTGTAGCGGCCATGCTCAACGAAATATTTCTGGAATTTGGGCGTGTTGCCGACTTCACGTGATTGTTCGGCGAGGATTTTTGTCCATTCCTGATCAAAGGCGATAAGCTGGTGCGCCACCGCCGCGCGTTCACCCGAATAGCTGCGCAGCAGATCAGGGTTTGATCGCCCTTGAATGACAGCGGCCAACTTCCAGCCCAGATTGAAGCTGTCACCCATCGACACATTCATCCCCTGACCGGCCTTCGGGCTGTGCGTGTGGCAGGCGTCACCCGCAATGAAAACCGAGGGCAGGGGAGCGTCGGGATCTTCGTCTGCATTGTCGAATTTGTCGGTCAACCGCTGGCCAATCTCGTAGACCGACCACCAGATCGTGTCTTTCACGTCAAATTTATGTGGCCGGAAGATTTGCTGCGCGGCAGCAATCAAATCCTCGAGGCTGATATTGCGGTTGCGAACACGTTCACCTTCGCCAAGGGTTTCCATCTCGACATAGATGCGGGCCATATAGCCGCCTTCGCGCGGAATGATCAGCAAGGCACCACTGCCAGCTGCCTGTATCAGGGTCTTTTGGCGAATATCCGGAAAGTCTGTGACAGCCAGAACATCCATCACGCCCCACGCCTTGTTGGCGGAATCACCTTTCAACTCCAGCCCCATGGCACCGCGAACCGCGCTGCGCGCACCATCACAGCCGACAAGATAGCGCGCCTTCACAGTTTCACGTATTTCGCTCATCTCTCCGGTATCAGGGCTTTCGATCTTGTGGATCAGCACGGCTGTTACCGGATGGGTGTCACCCGGGGTGATCGTCAGGCTGTCCAGCCTGCGGTTATAATCAGGCTGCAGGCGATGCGGAGAACGCTGCATCACATCCAGATACATGTCATGCACACGCGCCTGGTTCAAAATCACATGCGGCATCTCTGACATGCCGTCTTCAACATCCTGAATGCGGCCAGTGCGGATAATCTGGTCAGCCGCTTCTGGATCGCTTTTCCAGAAGGTTGTCTCGTTCACCCAATAAGCTTCGCGCATGACCTTGTGGGCAAAGCCGAACGCCTCGAACATTTCCATGGACCGACAGGACACACCATCAGCCTGACCCTTTTGCATCGGGCCGGGCTTGGACTCGACCAGCCGTGTGGTGATATCCGGAAACGCAGACATCTGCGCCGCCAATGTCAGGCCGGCTGGCCCACTGCCTACAATCAGCACATCAACAGCTTCGGGCAGTCCGTCAGACTGGGCGGGCGTTGCAGCTGGTGAGATATCCGGATCGCCCGGCTGAAAGCCGTTCAGGTGAAATTGCATGAGATGAACCGTAGATGACTAAATGTTAGGAAAACCCTATCAGGGATGGTGTGATCGGCAAATGCGTTAATGTGACCGGATTTCAGGCACAGGAGGCGGGTGTCCTGCCAAAACCGGTTCAATTTCCGGCAGATCACATCAAATGTCAGCAGATCAATTGTTCTACTTTATCTGCGCCGTTTCCAGAATATCCACTCCTTGCATCTTCCAGAAATGCAGCAGATCAATGAAGATCCAGTTTTCTGCCAGCTTGTCACCGTCACGGCGATACAGATCGATAACGCGGAATTCGCCAGGCTTGCCAGTTGCTGGCCGTCCCATGAAATCGCCTGCGAGTTTGGCGGTAAAGTTTGGCCACCCGAAGAATCCGCCAAAATGCCCTTCTGTCACGCGGCAGATATGGCGAGTCTTTGACCGGTCGGCAAAGGCGGCACGGAATGGGCCTGAATGCTGTTCTGCATAGCGTTCAATTGTGTAGGTGGACCCGATACCGGCAGGGCCCCACCACATCATGTCCTCATGCCAGGTGCGGCGCAGCTCGTCCTCAAGGCCCATCCCGCTGTCCCATTGGCCAAGGTCAGTGATCATCGCATTGATTGCATCACGCGTTTTTTCTCCCTCTGCAGCAGGTTGCGGGCCAAACAGCAAGCCGTCATGGGTCATCGGGCCCGGCTGCACCAGATGTTCACCCGTTTGCGGCGGGAAAGGGGTCAAGCCGGCCTGCATCATCAGATGCGGGATATCAAAATACATCGCGGTTTCTGCAATTTTGCCATCGATGATCCTGTTGAATTCCGCATATCGCAGCATTGCGATCTTGCGGGTAGGGGCGATGCCAAGCCACGGCGCATCAAACAATCCTGTCAAATGCCCCATCGAAACCACCCAGACACTGGAATAATCATCCATCTGATTGCGTCCGGCAAAGAAGATATCCATCCGGCGTTGCAGCGACGAGAGCGATGTTTTCAGCGGGTCCCAGAAAGAACTGGCCACCGATGCAGATGAGGTGTGAACGTCAAATGGATAGAATCCTCGCCAGATGTAATCCGCTACAACAGCGCCTTTCAAGACGCCTTCAACCTCACCCGGCCTGGCCGAATCAAGCGCCTCATAAAATTCGAGAACAATATTTTTTTCTTGCTGAAAATCAGACATTTAAGTCACATACCTAGGAAGTATATAAAGCTGCAGGATAAAATTGCATTCGTATGCAAAATCAACTTGCCAAGCAGGTTATCAGCTGTCTACTGTTTTTCGGATTTGGTCTATCGATCCGAGGTTTTGCAGTCTGCACTACGTCGCCGGCTGCCAGATTTTGCAGTCGGGCGGCAGATTGACCCGGCGCATGGCCAACAGACTAGCATCCTAACACGAGGGAGTGAACGTGATGTATATGAGAACACTTGTCGCGGCCGGCACCATGGCCGTAATGTCCAGCTCAGCCTATGCCGGATGTGGCATTTACGGCTCTGTTAAAGTTCTAGCCAACGACTTTCCGGCTACCCAGGCCGTTTCTGCAGCTATGCGCGCATGCGATGGTGGCAGCGCTGATATCACCGTAAACCTGAACAAGGACCACAAGGACCTGATCGTTCCGGCTTTTACAGCTAATCCACCTGAATTCACCACATCGCATGTCACCAACAGCACACTTGTTGCTGTGATGAATGACGGTCTGGCCATGCCGCTTGATGATCTGATCGCCAAGCATGGTGCTGGCATTCAGGACATGCAGAAAGTGACAATCGACGGCAAGGTCATGGCGATTGCCTTTATGGCGAACGCCCAGCACCTGTTTTATCGG
Organism: Alphaproteobacteria bacterium; assembly: GCA_016780765.1. Taxonomy (GTDB): domain Bacteria; phylum Pseudomonadota; class Alphaproteobacteria; order Puniceispirillales; family Puniceispirillaceae; genus UBA8309. Next base: position 3,321 of record JADHLH010000034.1, read on the forward strand.
AAGGACATCCTCGACGCTGCTGGCGTTGGTGTGCCAACCACCTATGAAGAGGTGCTTGCTGCAGCTGAGGCCATCAAGTCCAAGGGTCTGATGGACTATCCGATCGGCGGCACATACAAGGCCGGCTGGAACCTTGGCGAAGAATTCGTGAACATGTATCTCGGTCATGGCGGTGCGTTCTTCAAGCCCGGCACAGCCGAACCGTCAGTCAACAATGCCAAAGGCGTTGCAACGCTTGAAATGATGAAGGCGCTGACAGGTTACATGAATCCTGACTACCTGACCCATGACTCCAACGCCATTCAGGCTGAGTGGGAGGCTGGCAACATTGCGCTGACAAACCTCTGGGGTTCACGCGCCGGTGCCGTTACCGATGGTGAGGGTTCAACACCAGAGATCGAAAGCAACACCATGTTTGCAGCCGCAACATCGGTTGCTGGTGGTTCGGTTCCGTCAACCACACTGTGGTGGGATGGTTTCGCAATTGCCAAGAACGCTTCTGCTGCTGACGCCGAGGCGAGCTTTGTTGCGATGATGCAGGGCCTGTCTTCGGACATGGCTGCTGCCAATGCAAGTGACGCCAACTGGCTGATCGCCGGTTCAGAGCCGCGCGCAGCGGGTGTTGGCGTGGTTGCTTCGGCTGCTGGTGGTGCGTCACCATATCCGATGCTGCCATGGATGGGCGCAATGCATGGTGCCCTTGGTGCCGAGGTTGCCGATTTCCTGCAAGGCAATGAAAGCGCCGAGCAGACACTGGCTGACATCGAAGCTGCCTACACCGCAGCTGCCACAGAAAAGGGCTTCCTGTAGGCCTTGTGAATAAAGGCGGAGAGCGCACGACGCTCTCTGCCATTTTTTAATCTATTCCCACATGCAGCCAACAAGACGGGCAAGATGCCGCATCGTACCTTTCTGACATTTATCTGGCCTTCCGCTCTTGCGATGCTGCTGTTTATCGCCCTGCCGATCATATCGGTCGGTGTGCAGTCGCTGCATATCGAGCATGAGCAGGTTGTCGAGACGGTCAAGAATTGCGGGCCCTTCGGATGCAAGGAAGTTGAGGTCATCAACGCAGATGCCACCGCCCAGTTGCAGGCGGACAAGCCTCTTGGACGCTTCAACGGGCTTGGCACCTACACCAACCGGAACCATCTGGCATTTGAGGAAATTTCAGCGGCCATGCAGGCTGGCGGTGGGCCCGGTGCCTTTTTCGGCGCAGTTTTCAATCTGCCTTTCTACAAGGCACTGGCTTTCACGCTGACTTATACGTTTGTTGTGACGCCGTTTGTCCTCATTCTGGGCTTTTTCATCGCCCTGTCCGTCAACAGGCTTCCCGGCGTTGTAAAAGGGCCAACGATTTTCGTGTCGCTTTTGCCGATGATTGTCACACCTCTGATCGGATCACTGATCCTGTTCTGGATGATTGACTCACGCGGCATTATTGGCGGGACGCTGCAGCTGATTTTCGATGACCCCGACCTGTCGCTGAAAGCTTCGCCAGCTCTCACATGGATCACGTTGATCATTTATGGCGTCTGGCATCATGCGCCCTTTGCCTTTGTCGTTTTCTATGCCGGCCTGCAGACAGTGCCCAAGGATACGCTGGAAAGCGCCATGATTGATGGTGCCTCACGCTGGCAAAGTGTTGTGCATGTTGTTTTGCCGCATCTGGCGCCGCTTGTGGTGTTCATTGCGCTTATTCAGCTGATGGACAATTTCCGGGTCTTTGAGCCTGTGGTCGGTTTCAATGCAGAAGCCAACGCCACGTCACTGTCATGGATCATCTACAATGATTTGCGGGGCAGCGATGGCGCAACGCTGTTCAGTTCTGCGGCGGCCACATCGATGCTGACCATCACCGGGGTGTGCATTCTGCTGGCACCTGTCGTGCTGCGTACCTGGCGCGACAATCGGCAACGCGCGTGAAGGGGGCAACTGACAGATGACACGATCACCCTTATGGCTTTCCGTTCTCAGCCTTGGCTTTCTCGCCTTGTGGATATCTGTTGCATCGGTGCCATTCCTGTGGACCTTGTGGGGCAGCTTCAAGGTTGAGGCAGATTTCTTCTCAAAACAGGATTGGCGCTATGCACTGCACGGTATTCGCACGATGGCGGAAACCGGCGGGGCCTTTACCGGTGCCGGATATGAAGGTGCCTGGATCAAAGAGGAATTCTGGAAGGCCACAATCAATACGGCGATTATCACATGTTCGGTTGTCACAATATCGCTGACGCTGGGCACACTCGGCGGTTATGCGCTGGCACGTTCCGGGTTCAGATACGCGTTCTGGATTTTGATTATCGCACTGATCTTTCGGGCAATGCCGCATATCACGCTTGTTTCAGGCTATCTGCTGCCGTTCTTCCAGTTGAACATCTGGGGCCATCTGACAACCACGATCATCGTCATGGTGGCAATCAACCAGCCCTTTACATTGTGGATGCTGCACAGCTTTTTTCTGAACATTCCAAAGGATCTGGATGAAAGCGCGATGGTTGACGGCTGCACACGGTTTCAGGCGTTCCGCTATGTCATCATTCCGGTGATGTGGCCGGGCGTGATCACCACCGGCCTGTTCAGTTTCCTGCTGGCCTACAACGATTTTGCGCTGACCGCGCTGCTGCTGACCGAAGAGAACCAGACCATGGTGCCAAAGATTGCCGGCTTCCTTGGCAATGCACAGGAGCAGGGAAATGTTATGTATGCCGTCTCGGCAGTTGTGTCGGCCACAGCACCGCTGTTCGTTCTTGTGATGGTGTTCCAGCGGCAGATTGTCAGCGGGCTTACGGCCGGCGCAGTCAAGGGATAGGGAGCCGGAGATGGCTGGTATACGACTGAAAAATCTGACAAAACGATGGGGCAGCTTCGTCGGTGTCGATAATTTCGATCTTGAGATTGCCGATCAGGAATTTCTTGTCCTGCTGGGCCCGTCAGGGTGCGGCAAGACAACGACAATGCGGATGATTGCCGGTCTTGAAGAGATCACCGGCGGCGAGGTGCAGATCGACGGGCAGGTTGTGAATGGTCTGGAACCAAAGGACCGCGACATCGCCATGGTGTTTCAGTCTTATGGCCTCTATCCGAACATGAATGTGTACGAAAATATCCGCTTTCCGCTGAAGGTACGAAAGGTTGACCCCGCAACACATGATGCGCGCGTGCGCCGTGCCGCATCAATGGTTGAGCTTGACGAATTCCTGCACCGTCGGCCAGCCCAGCTGTCAGGAGGCCAGCGCCAGCGTGTGGCACTTGCCCGTGCCATTGTGCGCGAACCAAATGTATTTCTGATGGATGAACCTCTGTCGAACCTCGACGCCAAGCTGCGCGTATCAACACGCGCGCAGATCAAACATCTGCACCATGAGTTGAAGGTCACAACGATCTATGTGACGCACGACCAGATTGAAGCGATGACACTGGCGGACCGGGTCGTCGTCATGAACAAGGGGATCGTCCAGCAGGTTGGCACCCCGACCGATATCTATGACAGCCCAGCCAATGTATTCGTGGCCAGCTTTATTGGCAGCCCGGCAATGAACCTTGTTTACGGACAACTGTCGGGTGATAAATTTGATAGTGAAAACATATCTATAGGCGGCATTTCTTATGCTGACGGTGATGTCACACTGGGCTTCCGCGCCGAGGATGCAACGATCATGTCTGGTGCGAAGGGGGGCAGTGCTTTCAAATCGGGCGGCGCAAAGGGCGGTACGATCAGCGCGCCTGTCTATGCAATCGAATTGCTGGGCGATGCGACGATGGTCACAGTGCGGGCTGGCGGCGGAATGGTGGCGGTGAAAGCCGGCAAGGAATTCCGTGCAGAGATTGGCGATCCTGTCCACATCACGCTGCCACTTTCTGCCTGTCATCTGTTCGATTCGACAACTGGCAATCGCGTTACGGAGGTCTAGACACATGACTGGTGTACGCCCGGAACAAGCCGTTCTCAGCCGCGATACAGATCTGTCGCAAACGGATGAAACGCGCCGCGTCATCGAAGGCATGGTCGACGGGCTGAACGATCACCGGATCGATGACATCGGCGCTTTCTTTGCCGAAAACTTTCGTTGGATGGGCAATGCCGGCTGCGGCACCAAAACCGGCCTGAAAGAGTTTCAGGACAACTGGCAACGGCCCTTTCAGGCAGCGTTTTCCGACAAGGTCTGTATTGATGAGGCGCGGCTCTATATGGGCGAGTGGGCCGCCGCATTCGGGCGGCAGGAAGCTGTGCATTCTGGCGAGTTCATGGGCATAGCGGCAACCGGCAAAACCGTCGAAATCCGCTATATGGACTTCTGGAAGGTCGTCGATGGAAGGATTGCTGATAACTGGGTGATGGTCGATTTCGCGCATGTAATGGCACAGCTTGGTGTCGATCTATTCAATGGTGAGGGCTGGGAAGCCTTTGACAGGGGCGAGCGGCAGGCACCGCGGCCCGACGGCACATAATCTGGCCGCATAAAATCTGGAGGTATGAAATGGCAATTCGGTATTTGAAAAGTGGCAAACCACAGATCGAACGCTCGGAGGACGACGCGAAGGTTCGCGCGGTTGTTGAAGACGCCCTTGCCGATATTGAAGCACGAGGCGATGCGGCCATCCGCGATCTGGCTGACAAGTTCGACAATTACACACCGGAGAGTTATCGCTTGTCACAGCGAGAGATCGATGAACTGATTGCCGAGGTATCGCCGCGTGACATGGAAGATATTCGTTTCGCCCAGGCACAGGTGCGCAAGTTTGCGGAAATTCAGCGTGCATCGATGCAGGATGTCGAGGTCGAGACGATGCCAGGCGTTATCCTTGGCCATAAAAACATCCCCGTGCAATCGGTTGGCTGCTATGTGCCAGCTGGCAAGTTTCCCATGGTGGCGTCGGCCCATATGTCTGTTCTGACGGCCTCGGTTGCCGGGGTCCCGCGCATTGTGGCAACAACTCCGCCATATCAGGGACGCCCGAATGCCGCTGTTGTGGCAGCGATGCATCTTGGCGGTGCCCATGAAATCTATGTTCTTGGCGGCATTCAGGCGGTGGGTGCCATGGCCATTGGCAGCGAAACGATCGAAGCTGTCCATATGCTGGTTGGGCCCGGCAACGCCTTTGTCGCCGAAGCCAAACGGCAGCTGTTCGGGCGCGTTGGCATTGATCTGTTTGCCGGACCAACCGAAACCATGGTCATCGCTGATGAAACGGTAGACGCAGAACTGTGCGCCACCGATCTGCTTGGTCAGGCCGAACATGGTTATAATTCACCGGCTGTGCTGTTGACGAATTCCGAAGCGCTGGCAAATGAAACGCTTGCCGAAATTGATCGCCTGCTGGGCATTCTGCCTACCGCAGACACGGCATCCGTCAGCTGGCGCGATTATGGCGAAGTGATTGTCTGCGATACCTATGATGAGATGCTGCAGATGGCTGACGAGATTGCGTCCGAGCATGTTCAGGTCATGACAGATCGTGACGACTGGTTCCTCGAACATATGACATGTTATGGCGCATTGTTCCTTGGCCCGCGCACCAATGTGGCGAACGGTGACAAGGTCATTGGCACTAACCATACACTGCCCACCAAAAAGGCAGGCCGGTACACGGGCGGCCTTTGGGTTGGAAAGTTCCTGAAAACACACAGCTATCAAAAGGTTCTGACCGATGCGGCAGCGGCCGAAATCGGTGCCTATTGTTCGCGCCTTTGTATGCTGGAAGGGTTTGTCGGACATGCCGAGCAGGCCAATATCAGGGTGCGCCGTTATGGCGGCAAGAACGTGCCCTTTGGCGAGGCCGCAGAATGACAGGAACAATCGCCCATGCCGATCAACTAAAGGGGGTCGTTGCGCCTTTCATCGCGGCTGCCCAGTCCTTTGCCGAGGGCCCGGTACGCCGCGCACTTGATGACGTGGCGGCCACGGAAATTTGCATTCGCATGTGCCATCCGTTTGGTGATCTGCAAGGTACAATGACGCTGTTTGATACTGTCTATGCGCCGCTGCTCGCAGCGATGCCAGATCTGGAACGGCGCGACATGATCTGTCTTGCCGGCACCACCCCGGAAGGTGATGACTGGGTTGGCACCATGGGCAACTATTTTGGCAGTTTCATGGCTCCGTTCCTCGACATTCCGCCAACTGGCCACCTCGCGCACATGCGCTATCACGAGTTTTTCAGAATTACCGATGGCAAGGTGACCGAGATACATGCCATTTGGGATATCCCCGAGCTGATGATGCAAGCATCAGCATGGCCAATGGCACCGCAACTTGGCGCGTTCCTGTGCACCCCAGGTCCCTTGACCGGCGACGGGCTGACAGTGGCAGGCGATGGCGCGGCCAGTCTGGAACATCTGAAACAGATGGAAACCGCGATGTGCCGTCATCCTGAAAACCCTGACCCGCGCGTTATGCGACTGGAAGAATTCTGGCATCCCCGGTTCAACTGGTACGGTCCGGCCGGTGTTGGGACTGGTCGCGGTATCCGCGGATTTCGGCATTGGCACCAGATACCGTTCCTGCGCGGCATGCCTGACCGTAAAGTGGATCCAACAGGTGATCGCCTTGCGGCTGAACAGATGGCTGATCTGCATTCGCACTGGATCGCCGTTGGTGATTATGTCTGTGAGACAGGTTGGCCAAATATGCGGATGAAAGTGACCCATGATGGCTGGATGGGCCTTGCACCGGCGGGCCGCGAAATTACTCTTTGCAGTGTGGATTTCTGGCACCTTGAAGCTGGAAAAATTCGCGAAAACTGGGTGTTGTTTGACGTACTGAATGTTCATATGCAGCTTGGTGTGGACGTGTTGGCACGTATGCGGGAATTCAACAAGGCCCGCAGCATGGCCGCCATTCCGTTTGATGACGGGCTGTCCATGCAGGCGATCCCGCCCGCATCAACCGCCGAGGGCGCACAATGACCGAACTTCCCAAAACCCCGTCATTCTCGCTTGCTGGGCGGCGTGCTCTGGTGATTGGCGGCACATCCGGTATCGGACTTGGCTGTGCGGTTGCTTTGGCCGAGGCCGGAGCCTGTGTCATCATCATGGCAAGACGCAAAGACATGCTGGATGATGTCATCTCGGCCATGATGACTGCAGGATTTACTGCTGAGGGTATTGTTGCAGATATCAGTGATATCGAGGCGATGAAGGCCGCCATCATGGAGATCAGGCCTCTCGACATCTTTGTGAACAGCGCCGGTATGGCACGCCATTCACCGGCTATCGATACAGATCCGGCGCAGTTTGATGCCGTTATGGATGTGAATTTGCGTGGTGCGTTTTTCGCGTCTGCCGCTGCTGCGAAGGCAATGATCAATGATGGGCGCACAGGCTCTATCATCAATATTTCCAGCCAGATGGCGGTTGTCGGCGGAATTGACAGGTCTGTTTATGCGGCATCGAAACATGCGGTGGAAGGTTTCACAAAATCCATGGCCATAGAACTTGGTCCGCATGGCATTCGAGTGAACACAATTTGCCCGACCTTTGTGCGCACGCCGCTTACCGAGCAGACCTTTTCGCAGCCTGCGCGGGTGAAATGGATCGAAGACAAGATAAAGCTCAACCGTGTTGGTGAGGTGGAAGACATCATGGGGGCTGTGCAGTTTCTTGCCTCTGATGCCTCAACCCTTGTAACGGGAAGTGCGCTGATGATTGACGGGGGGTGGACAGCAGACTGATGCCGCGCGAGAACACCACATCCATCGATGTTGCCCGCCGGGCCGGTGTCAGCCAGTCGGCCGTAAGCCGGGTGTTTACGCCGGGTGCATCTGCGTCACGGCAGACAGTCGAGAAAGTGCGCAAGGCCGCAGCCGAACTGGGTTACCGGCCAAATTCGTTGGCCCGTGCCATGGTATCAGGCCACAGCCGGATCATTGGACTGGTCGTGGCCTATCTGCAAAATCAGTTCTACCCCGAGGCTCTGGAAAAGCTGTCAGCCGCGCTGCAAAGTCGTGGTTATCACGTCCTGGTCTTTCTGACAGCGCGCACCCAGGGTGATATCACCGACGTGATTGAAGAGATTCTCGATTATCAGGTTGATGGCATCATCGCCGCTTCGGTCGCCCTGTCATCAGAACTGGCGGAGCGCTGCCAGGCGGAAGGCGTGCCATTGGTGCTTTTCAACCGCTCTCAGGATGATACGGCGCTGTCCTCGGTCACCTCGGATAATTATTCTGGTGGGCGAAAGGTGGCAGAATTCTTCATTGCGAACGGTCATCGGCGTATTGGCTATATTGCTGGCTGGGAAGGGGCGTCTACCCAGCGTGACCGCGAAGCAGGATTTATAGATGCGCTTGCCGAAGCCGGTCTGGCTCTGCATGCGCGCAGCGTTGGTGATTTCCAGACAGACAAGGCCCGCGATGCCGCCTTGGCAATGTTCTCCGGCGATGACATTCCCGACGCAGTTTTCGTCAGCAATGACCACATGGCCTTTTCAGTCATGGACACGTTGCGGTTCGAATTGGAACTGCGTGTGCCGGAAGATGTGTCAGTTGTCGGCTATGATGATGTGCTGGCGGCATCTTGGCGCGGATATGATCTGACGACGGTGCGACAGCCAGCTGGCCAGATGGTTGATGAGACAGTGGATATCCTGCTGGCGCAGATTGAAGGCGGAAATATAACGCCGCGCCGCATAGAAATTGATGGCCCGCTTGTTGTGCGGAGTTCGGCGCGATGTGCAACATCAACGAAAGGAAGCGTGCGATGAAGGGTTTTGACCCGAAATGGGCTGATTTCCCCGATTATATTCTCGGTATTACCCGAGAAATCTGGGAAGGGCGCGGCATCGCCACGCTGCATCATTACTATAGCGAGGATATACCTGTTCGATCACCCGGTTCCATGGTGGTTGGCAATCAGGGTGTCATCGCCGCCACAATGGCGACACTGGCCGAATTTCCCGACAGGCGGCTGCTTGGTGAAGATGTCATCTGGTCCGGCTCACCTGAAGAGGGGATGCTGAGTTCGCACCGGATCCTGTCAACTGCCACGCATATGGGTGACGGTGTCTACGGCAAGGCAACCGGCACAACTTTATGTTACCGCATCATCGCCGACTGCCATGCCATCAACAACCAGATCAATGATGAATGGCTGATCCGCGATCAGGGCGCGATCGTGCGTCAGCTCGGCTGGGACCCGAAGGCCTATGCGGCTGATCTGATCGAACGTGAAGGCGGTGACAATGCTTGTGTAAAGCCCTTCACACCGGACATTGATATCAAGGGGCCTTATCTTGGGCGCGGCAATGATAATGAATGGGGCGCGCGCTACGCCAATATCCTGCAGCGGATGATGGGCGCGGACATGGCTGCCATCCCGTCGGAATATGATGAGGCATGCCATCTGGAACTTCCCGGCGGTGTGACGGCGCATGGCCATGATGCCGCTGACCGGTTCTGGATGGGGCTGCGTGCCAGCTTTCCTGACGCCGTCTTCACAATCGACCACCAGATCGGCCGTGAAGACCCCTCCATGCCGCCGCGCGCTGCCATCAGATGGGGGCTTTATGGCACGCATAGTGGTTGGGGCAGCTTTGGCGCGCCAAGCGATGCCAAGGTTTATGTAATGGGTGCAAGCCATGTTGAATTTGGTCCGCATGGTGTGCGGCGCGAATATGTGCTGTTTGACGAAACATCGATCTGGAAACAGATCCTCATGAAAACGGGATAAAACTCATGACTCGCATTATGACCAGCCATGTTGGCTCACTGCCACGTACACAAGACGTTGTCGATTTTATTTTCGCGCGAGAGAATGAAGAGGCATTCGACCAAAATGCATTCGATAGCTGCATGCGTCATGCCTGCGCTGAAACTGTCCGGCGGCAGGCTGATGCCGGTATTGACATCGTGTCTGATGGTGAAACGTCGAAAATTTCCTACGCGACCTATGTGAAGGATCGCTATACCGGCTTTTCAGGTGACAGCCCGCGCAATGCGCCCGGCGATCTGAAACTCTTTCCCAGTTTTCTTGAGCGCCTTGCCAATGCTGGTGGCACGCCGCAATATGCGCGCCCGATGTGTACTGGCGAGGTGGTTGCAAAGGGTCAGGATGAACTGCAGAAGGACATCGACAACCTGAAGGCAGGGATGAAATTCAGCGGCATTCAACGCGGGTTCATGAATGCAGCCTCACCGGGGGTGATCTCGTTGTTCCTGCAGAATCAGCATTACAAATCTCGTGAAGCCTATCTGGCCGCGCTGGCCGACGCGATGAAACAGGAATATGAAACCATCGTTGCGGCAGGTCTTGACCTGCAGCTTGATTGTCCTGATCTGGCGCTGTCGCGTCATATGCTGTTCAGCGATATGGATGATGATGCATTTGTTGCTGTTGCGAACATGCATGTCGAAGCGCTCAACCACGCATTGCGGGATATAGACCCTGCGCATGTGCGGGTGCATATCTGCTGGGGAAACTATGAAGGGCCGCATGTCTGCGATATCGATATGGCCAAGGTGTTTGACACGCTGATGGCTTGCCGCGCGCGTTATGTGCTGTTCGAGACATCAAATCCGCGGCATGCGCATGAATGGACGGTATTCCGTGACCGTGCAGCTGATATTCCTGAAGACAAGATCCTTGTGCCGGGCGTTGTCGATACCACCACCAATTTTGTCGAACATCCCGAACTTGTGGCGCAGCGTATCGAACGCTTTACCGATATTGTCGGCAGCGAACGGGTGGTTGCCGGCTCAGATTGCGGCTTTGGCACCTTTGCCGGCTTTGGCGCAGTTGATCCGGAAATTGCATATGCCAAGCTGACCAGCCTTGCCGAAGGCGCGCGTCTGGCCTCTTCACGTCTGTAGCAAGGCTGCAAGGATGAGCGCGACGCTGGTATTACTGCCCGGAATGATGTGTGACGCACGGCTGTTCACGCCGCTGCAAGCTGCCTTGCAGGGGGATTATCAGGTGATTGTTCCCGATACCGGAAGTGCCGATAGGTTTGAGGCGCTGGCACAATCAATTCTGGAAGTTGCCCCTGACAGCTTTGCCCTTGGCGGTCTGTCGATGGGCGGCATTCTGGCGATGGAAGTGATACGGCAAGCCCCTGACCGCATTTCGCATCTGGCCCTGATGGACACCAACCCCTTTGCCGAGACACCAGAGGTCAAACAGCGTCGTACCCCGCAAATGGAGGCAGCGCGTACAGGTAATCTTGCCACCGTGATGCGTGATGAAATGAAGCCGAACTACTTCACGCATATCGCAGACAATCGGCATTTGAAAGACGCATGCATGGATATGGCGCTGTCATTGGGCGCAGATGTCTTCATAAACCAGTCCAATGCACTGCGGGCGCGGCCAGACTATAGTGATGTGCTGCGGCGCGTGACCTGTCCGACACTGATTCTGTGTGGCCGGCATGATGTGTTGTGCCCGCCCGAACGGCATCACGCAATGCAGGACATGATCCCGCATGCCAGGCTGGTTATTATCGATGAGGCTGGTCATCTGCCAACACTGGAAGCGCCTGAACAGGTGGCATCGGTGCTTGATGATTTGCTGTTGATGGATGCTGCCTGAGAGGTATTGAGGGTGCGGTCAGATAAACCTGCGACCAGGAATTCATGTGCCGCATACCGATAATCCGGTTGCGAATATCGGCAAGACGACTATGTAGCGGGTACCCAAGTTTTTCAATTTTCCACAGATGGTTGGTATAGATGAGCGCTTCCTTGCAGGACGAACAGACCTTTCAGAAATTCAGCTTCGGCACACAGGTGCGCAAATCGCCTTTCTCAGATGCAGCATTGCGTTGGGGAGCTCAGGGATTTTCCGTTTATAATCATATGTATATCCCGCGCGACTTTGGTGATCCGGTCCAGAATTTCTGGAACCTCGTGAATGATGCGATCCTGTGTGATGTCGCTGTTGAACGTCAGGTCGAAATCACCGGACCGGATGCATCAAAATTCACGCAGTTCCTGTCTTGCCGCGATCTGTCGAGCTGTGCAGTCGGCCAATGCAAATACGTTCTCATCACCGATCAGGATGGCGGCATCATCAATGATCCGATCCTGCTGAAACTTGGCGAGAACCACTTCTGGCTGTCGATTGCTGACAGTGATGTGTTGCTGTGGGCACGTGGCGTGGCAGCGACCGCCGGCATGGATGTCCAGATTTGTGAGCCGGATGTTTCGCCGCTGCAACTGCAAGGGCCAAAATCGCGCGACATTCTGCGGGCAGCCTTTGGCGATGAACCGTCAGAACTCAAATATTACCGTTTCATGGAGTATGACTGGAATGGTGTACCGCTGGTAATCTCAAGAACCGGTTGGTCCAGTGAACTCGGCTACGAGATTTTCCTGCGTGACGGTGCCAGCGGCAGCGCGCTTTGGGACTATCTGATGGACGTCGGGGGACCGATGGGCCTGAAGCCGGGTCACACCTCCAGCATCCGCCGCATTGAAGCTGCCATGCTGTCTTATCACGCAGATATGACGTTAAAAAACAATCCGTTCGAGCTGGGAATGGACAGATTGGTTGATCTTGATATGGAGATCGATTTTGTCAGCAAGGCGGCCTTGACCCGGATCAGGGATGAGGGGGTCTCGCAACTTCAGGTGGGATTGGTTTTTGATGGCGCACCCATATCCGGATCGAATGATGAATATTGGCCGGTACTGGTTGATGGCCAAAAAGTGGGGCAGGTCACATCAGCCGTCTATTCACCGCGTCTCGAACAGAATATTGCCCTGGCCCTTGTTGCTGTTGCGCATGCGGGCATCGGCACAAAGGCGATGATTGACATGTCTGGCGAGCCGCGTGGATGCGAAATTGTGCAAAAGCCTTTCTTTGATCCCAAGAAGGCAATTGCTGCCAAGGGATAGGGTGACACGCATCAAACCATGTTTTGACGCGTCGACGTTTTGTCACTATCAGTTTTGAGCAACAAGAACATGACGCTACGTGGCGTCTCAATGGTATCCCGTTGCTCCGTGCGGTGAAGACAGGCTGAATGAATGCAAAATCTGCGCGGGATAATCTTCATGCTTCTCGCCATGGCAGGCTTCGCTGTTGAAGACAGTCTGATCAAGGTTTTGTCGGTACAATTTCCGATATCTCAAATTCTGCTGATCCTCGGGCTTGGCGGCATGGTCATTTTCCTCGGTATTGCTCTGGTTCAGGGGCACAGGCTGATCACACCAAATCTGCTGTCGATGCCCTTTCTGGTGCGCTTCTTCTCTGACATGTTTGCCGCGCTGTTTTTCATTTCTGCCATCGCACTTATACCGCTATCCACAGCTTCGACCATTTTGCAGGCAGTGCCGATCATCGTCACAATGGGGGCGGCTTTGTTTCTGGGTCAGATGGTCGGATGGCGACGATGGAGCGCTATCATCGCCGGTTTTATTGGTGTGTTGATTGTCATCCGGCCGGGCTTTGACGGGTTTGAGCCAGCATCCATTCTGGCAGTCCTTGGCGTGATTTTTCTGGCCACACGTGATTTGGCGACCCGAGTTATGGCACCTGATCTGTCGACGATAACCGTCTCGGCCTATGCTTTCCTTGCCATGGCGCTTGGCGGTGTCATTGCGCTGCCATTCTTCCCGCCTATGCAGTATCCTGATGCAGTTGCATGGAGCATGTTCTTTTGCGCCATAATACTGGGCGGGCTTGCTTATGTGGCTGTCGTGATCGCCACGCGAACTGGTGATATAGGCGCCATTGCCCCGTTTCGGTATTCGCGGCTGGTCTTTGCCATCATAATTGCGGTTACATTTCTTGGCGAACGCCCCGATATGCCGACAATGATCGGGGCCGCAATAATCGTTGCATCCGGCGTCTATGCTTTTTGGCGTGAACGTCTTCGCAGCTCCATGGAAAACTTGGCTTGACCGCGCGCCTACAGCCCGTAAATGTCGCTGAACTTGGTCTCGAGATAGTCCAGCAGCGGGCCATGTGACGGCGTTATGCCAGCGGCTTTCGCAATCGTCTCCACCGGTTCATACAGCCCACCATGCCTTTGCACATGTGTGCGCAGCCACGCCGTTGCCGCGCTTGTATCACCGCGCGCCAGATCATCATCAAGGCTGGGCAGGGCATCACGCATTGCGGCGTGAAGGCACCCCGCATAGACATTGCCGAGCGTATAGGTCGGGAAATAGCCGATCAGTCCAACCGACCAATGTACATCCTGCAAAACGCCGTTTGATGGCTTGTCGACTGCATAGCCAAAGTCAGACAGGAAGCGGTCATTCCACGCGGCCTCCAAATCACTCACCTGCAAGTCATCCGACATCAACGCGCGCTCCAGATCAAAGCGCAGCATAATATGCAGATTGTACTGCAGCTCGTCCGCCTCGGTGCGGATGAAGCCATCATTGACCCTGTTCACGACATGATAAAATGTCTCGGCATCAGGGACACCGAAATCACCAAACAAGTCGGTCATCCGTGTGAACAGCCAGCAGGTGAAGGCGCGGCTCCGGCCAAGCTGGTTCTCATAAATACGACTCTGGCTTTCATGCACACCAAGAGACACACCGCGCCCCAACGGGGTCAGGAAATGGGCGTTATCGATCCCTTGTTCATATGTGGCGTGTCCCACCTCATGAATGGTTGAATAGAAACAGTTGAACGGGTCTGCCGGGTTGGTGCGCGTGGTAATCCGCACATCCTGGCCAGATCCGGATGAGAAGGGATGTACCGCCTTGTCGATCCGCCCGTTATCAAGATTATAGCCAAATGCCTGTGCCAGTTCGGCCGACAGTTGCAGCTGCATCGTCTCATCAAAATGACCCGACAGTATCATCGGGGCTTTGGCTGACAGGACCGCCTCACGAAGCGCAACAAGGCGCGGGCGCATGCTGGCAAACATGTCGGCAATCCTTGCGCCAGATGTATTCGGCTCATAGCCATCGAGCAAGGCATCATAGAGATCGCCGCCATCGGCCAGCGCCGCTGCCTCTTCTTTTCGCAGGGCAACGACGTTTTCAAGCACCGGCAGAAAGGCCGACACATCTTCTGCCTGCCGCGCTGCAGCCCAGATGCTTTGCGCTTTCGATGTCGTGCTGGCAATTTCTGCGGCAAGGCGCGCTGGCACCTTCATCATCTTGTCGTGATTGCGTCTGATCAGGCGCAAATTGGCCGCGGCAACATCATCCTGTGATTCTGCGCGCGCCAGCCAGTCCGAAATCTGAGGGTCTGTATTGCGCGCATGAATGACCTTTGAGATGGCTGCACGTTCGGCAGCGCGCTGGTCCGTCGCGCCTTCAGGCATCATCGTTTCCTGATCCCAGCCAAGGCGGCCAGCCACTTCCTCCAGTGCCTCGGTATCACGCTGAAATGCCATCAATTCATCATAAGGATTAGAGTTCGTGATCATTTTCCACGCTGCCTTTCAGGTTTTTGAAGTGGAGAGGCCAGACAATACAGCTTTTCGTGACCCTATACCAAGCAGCTTGTCACATCCGGGGTTTCCCGCGATGCCCAATAAACGCTACATTTAAAGCGCAGCGTTCAGGAAAGGGTTCAAGGGCATGGCAATCAAAGTCGCGATCATCGGGCTCGGCATCATGGGTAGGCGCATGCTGGAACATATGAGCCTTCACGCCGCTTTCCAGCCCAGTGCCTTCTGGGACCCTGATCCTGCTGCCTGCTCGGCCGCAAAGCAGATGTCACCCGATACCAGACTTGCCAGTAGCGCGGATGATGCGCTTGGTGATGCTGACTTGGTCTATCTTGCCTGTCCGCCACGCCCGCGAAAGCAGATTGCCTTGACGGCTGCGGGCGCGGGAAAGGCCGTATTCCTCGAAAAACCGCTGGGTATCGATGGTGCTGAAAGCACCGCGCTGGTCACAGCGCTGGAGAGTGCCGGAGTGCCAGCAGCGATAAATTTTACCCAGGCTGCGGGCGCGGCGCTGGGTGATATTTCGCGTGATGCCCTTGATGGCACGCTTGGTAACCTTGTCGGTGCGGAGATCATTGTCACCTATTCGGCCTGGCCGCGGGGCTGGCAAATGGCTGCAGACTGGCTGCGCTTTCGTGACGAGGGTGGTATGACCCGCGAGGTTATTTCGCATTTCCTGTTTTTCATTGAACGCATTCTGGGGCCGTTGTCAGTTGTCAGCGCGCACCCGACCTATCCGGCAGATTACACTTTGTGTGAAACACATCTGGTGGCGCAGCTTGAAAATGCTGACGGTCTGCCCGTCAGCATCATGGCAGCTGTCGGAGGTGCCCAGCCTGACCGGCAGGAACTGACCATCAAGGCCAGCAAGATCAGTCGGCGCGTTGCCGAATTTTCCATCGACATGGCATCTGATGGTGGTCCGTTCACGCCTTTGCAGCAACAAGCCGATGATCCGCGTGCCGTTGCACTGCAGGCACAGCTCGACCAGTTAAAACTGTGTTTTGAAGGCGAGCCACATTGCCTTGCCACCCCCGCCGAAGGCTTGCGTGTGCAAAAAC